>CALKGI010000147.1 GCA_938085045.1 uncultured Alteromonadaceae bacterium | reverse complement strand
GGTGGCTTTTTTATTGCCTGTAATAAAATTTCTGGTTGATAAAACTATTGCGCTGTTTTCATTGAACATGGCAGGTTAATACCAAATCCATTAATTAACTGGTCATTTTGCTGGTTAAAATAAACATTAGCGGCGTTATTAATCTTGTCATTAGAGTGACTAGTGACGGCGATTAATGCCTTGCTACTGTTGATTTTTTCAAGTGGTCCGACACATCGGCAAAATTAGATCAGCTAATTAATGGGTTTGGTATAATGGGTTCAGCCGTTCGGTGGTAGTCAATTCGAAAAGCTAACCAGACACTCATTTTTCAACACGAATTCAAAGTGGTGGTGATCAAAAAATACCTTTATCAAATGAAAAGGCTGACCTGAATATCTGTTAAAAGCGATGTGTTTTTGCAGGTGTTGGTGCTTTAGCTCCGCTCTTTGTCCGACCCGCCTCTATTCCAGCCCAAATCTTGCCGCTTTAGCCCAGCCCTTTTCCGCTCTAGCCCATCATTGGTTTTGCCCGCCCAAATCAATTTTTATTATGCTCTATGTTCTTTAATCTGGGCGTGTCAAACATACACACCACAAAGGAAGCATAATAATGAAATATATAAAAACATTTAGTTTAAGCCTGCTGGCACTGGCATCAAGCGTTCAAGCCGCCCCCACTGATAAGCCTTATTACGAAGAGCTGCTTTGTTATGGCGAAAAAGATGATGCAGCAGGCATTTACAAGGTCAAAGGAGAAATAGCGCAAATATCAGTGGGTACCAACGGTAAAATATGGGCCGTTAATTCTGATAATGAGGTACATAGTTTTGACCGGAAAAATGCACTTTGGAGCGAAAAACTCGGCACATTGAATTTAATCGAATATGGCAACGAAAAGGCAATATGGGGTTTACTCAATAACCAGCTTAAGCGCTATGACGCCGCCAAAAATGAATGGATAGATAAACCTGTTGAATTATCAGACATACCAATTGGCTTATTAGACATATCGGTTGATAAAGAAGGAGACGTTTGGGGTATCGCAGAAAATGGTCACATTGTCAATTACGACCAAGTTGATGATAGCTGGATAGATTTTTACGCCGATAAAAGCGGTGTTGGCTTTAAGTCAATTCATTCCGAAATTATGGGCGAAAAACCAAATATTAGTCGAGAGTTATGGGCACTGGACAACAACAATATACCCCATCGCTTTACAGGAGGGCGCCGTGGTTGGCAAAAACAGATTCTAAATGGAGTGACGTTTAAATCATTGGATATCACTAAAAATGGTGTCATTTTAGGATTAGGGGAAAATGGCAACCTTTACCGTTATGACAAGCAATGGCAAAAGATTAAGCAATCACTACCGCAAAACATTGCAGCGTTCAGTGGTTCAGACATTGACAACATATGGGGGAAAACCGCAGGCGATAGTGGCAATACCTTTGCTAGAACAGTCATCGCTGATGGTGAATGTGAAGAATTGAGTATGGCCTCGCATGTAAATATTAATCGCACAATAACCACCAAAACAGCTGACATAGACTCAATGAAATTCGAAAAACCTCATGCCGTGGGTTTCTTGTTGAAAAAAGGTGGGCCCGGTCGACGAGCTTTGTATTTAGGGACTAATAGCACCACCGGTGCTACTTTAACACACAGTGACAAAGGGTTTCTCAGTGTCAACGGATTTGGCCAACATGAGAAACTGGGTTATGCATTGGACCATGATAATGGCGGCGTAATCGAAATGTTTGCGCACAAAGGTCATTCTTTGTCTAATTGGGCTGCCGATTGGCAAACAAAACCAGGTGAAACGAATTCTTCTACTCATGTGCCTTTGCAAAGTAATGCCTCTGTTGGTTTTGTTTATCCGGCCACGAATCCTTACGACGAATTAGATTTGCTCGACTTATACCAGATTAAATCCGTAGGTAATAATTTTAGTGCATATACTAAGCCTGGCGTATCCGCGCTATGCGAAGAGTTTGCCACAGCAATCAACGGTGTTGATTGTTATCACAACAGTCCTAGAGGTGTTCATTATGAATACGAATCTGCTGTGTCTATCGGCAAAATATTAAAGTATCCTCACCCTCACTTTGAAACTGAGCCTTTATATGTAGGGTTCGATGTAGGTTTGCCAGATCCAATACTCGGCATGCGCCATGGTCGATACAAAACAGCAACAGCAGACCGGTTACCAGAGAATACCTACCAAAGTAGGTTGTTGCTAGGTTTTGTGCCAAAACAGAGCCGAGGTGGGACATTGCCCTTAATTACTCAAGATCTTGGTTATACGACGCTCACCACTAATGACCAAAACTTAGTCGTGCCGAACGTGCATCGAGATTTCTTTACCCATATTTACAGTAATAAGTTGACTTCTACCACTGAGGTTATTGGCGACGGAAGTATAGTGAATAGTGGCTCCAAAATGTTTGGAACTGATCAATTGATTATATCATTTGGTAATCAAACCACTGGTGGTGATTGGACAAACACTGATGTGACGGATGAATCAGTATCGGTTTCTTGGTCAGAATCAAAATCCAAAACGACCTCGATTGAAAACTCCATAACCGTAGGTAAAAAAGTTGCAGGTATCGGTGTTGAAGTCACTACTAAACTGGGTTTGTCATGGACATTTGAATCGCAAGTGGGCGAGGAAAAAACTACCAAATTGGGTTCAAAGATTAGCAATGGCAAAATAACCTCAATCGAAAAAAATACCATTGTCAGGGGCAGTGCGCGGGTTAGCTACGCCGATAAGCAGTATGATGTGATAACCACATACACAGTGCCTGGCACAAATTCAACTTTTACTGTTAATGGGGTGGTCACGCAAAGAAACTACGCTGATTTTTATATAATGGATGAACATATTGCCGATATTAACCCAATAACGGGTAAGGCAACTTATTTTACTGTAGGAGATCAAAAACGATACGGAACTGATAATGATACGGATCGTGATGTAGTTGAGACCCCTGATGGGTGGTGTCTTGGAGAAGGGCAGAGAAGCCATTGGGGGCGTTTTGACGACGATACAACAATCGATGCCATTTGTCTGGGTAACGATAATTACGACGGTATCTACTCCACAGCACCTGACAGTAGTGGTTTTACGGATTGGTGCGATGGTAAGGCGCCAGTTCGAATTGAAAATGTAAAAAGAGTTAAATCTCAAAATGCCGATAACCTTGAAGACTTGGTGTGTTTAAGCGATAGCGGTGTAGAGCTGTCTATCAAATACGGACGTAGCGACGTTGGGTTGAAATTTGATGGTGATTTCACGCCAACAGGTATGTTGTCAGTGGACTCTGAAGAAAATGTTTCAATTTTCCATTTACAAAGTGAAGTCGATTCTAGAGTGATTGATTTTCAAAGCACCCCAGCAGAAGTTGGCAGTGCGACTTTTGTAGCAAAACATCCATTGGCTAACAATGATCAAGACCGATTATGTTATTCGTTCGAGTCGGCCGATAACCGTGGTTCTTACTTACGTCACAGAGCTTATTTTTTATATCTTGACCCACAAAGTACAGATTTAAATTATAAAATGGATGCGACATTCTGCCTAGAACCCTCACTTAACGGTAATAAAAGTTATGTGTCTTTCACCAGTTTGAATTTCCCAAACCATTATTTAAGTGTGTTGCCTAATGGCGACGTCAAAATAGCAACTGACAACGGCTCTAAAACTTTTGAAGAGCGCGCCAGTTTCACCCGAATGGAAGGCATGGGTATTATTGAGCACGAAAAGCCTAAGTCGAACAACAGTTATGCTATTGTTGCAAATCACAGCCGAAAGGTACTGGATGTTGCCAATGCGTCAAAAGACAATGGCGCAAATGTGCAGCAGTGGGACTTCTTATCGACAGATAACCAGCGCTGGTTTATGACTGATGATGGCCAAGGTAATGTTGAACTTCGTTCAGTTAACAGCGGTAAGTATATGGATATGGGGGGTTGGTCACAAGACAATGGTGGCAACCTAATTCAATGGGATGGTGGTAATGGTGCTGACAATCAAAAATGGACATTGGTGGAGAGCGAAAACCTTGGATATTACTCATTGAAATCTGTACACAGTGGTAAATGTCTTGATGTTGGCGCTTGGTCAAAAGACAACGGTGCAAACATATTGCAGTGGGACTGCCATCACGGTAAAAACCAGCAATTTAAGTTTATTCGTCAATAATTGAATCAAGCAAAGTAAGGGCGGCTCTTTGAGTTCGCCCTTTTTTCGATCATATTAGCCTACAAATAAAAAATTAATTCATATCCGTTTAAACCTTTCGTACACTACCCCCGTCATACTTTACAAATCAGGCAAACAGCGATTATTTTGAATTCTCAAAACGATACCCAAGGCAATGTGATTGATGCGGGAAAGCGATTCCTCAGCGATGACGAAACCGAATTGATACGACAGGTTAAGCAAGGCTCGCGTCTGGCTTATCAGACGCTGTATCAGCAATACTGCGGGCGAGTGTACGGTATTTGTTATCGTCTGCTTGGTGATGTCACAACTGCAGAAGATACAGTGCAAGAAGTTTTCATTCAGGTGTGGAACAAGATTGATTCGTTTCGAGAAGAAAGCAAGTTTTCGACCTGGTTGTATTCGGTAGCCACCAATTTGGCGGTGACGCATTATCGCAAGCGCAACACGTGGTGGAATCGTTTTCGTTCAACTGAAGAGGTAACAGTTGAAGAACCCGGGATTGAAGATGTTCATTTAGAACATGGGTTAGAAGCGAAAATTCAGCGTTTGCCTGAGCAGGCCAGAATGGTGTTTGTGTTGTTTGCCATTGAAGGTTATCGCCACGAAGAAATTGCCAACCAACTGGGTATAGCGGTTGGGTCGAGTAAAGCACAGTATCATCGGGCCAGAAGTTTATTAAGAGAGTGGATTGAAAATGAATGATTCTGAATTTGACAAAACATTACAGCAACAAATTGATGCGCTGCCTCGCCAGATGAAACCATCGCGCGATTTGTGGGCGGGTATCGACAATGCCATTGAGCGCCAAGAGCAGGGTAATCGTCGCGGTAAGACTGGTTTTTCTTTTCAAAAACTATCAGCAGTTGCTGCCAGTTTTGCGGTATTAGGTTTCACCGCATGGTTGACTCTTAATGTAAATATGCTGCCCAGCGATGAAGCTCAAAGTGTGTATGTGCCGGGTGAAAATTTGGAGTTTGTTAGCCAAATGACCGAGTCTTTCGAAATGCAAAAACAAGACTTGCTGGTAAAATATGAAGGCCACAAACCCACCGCAGATAACTGGCGCGAACAGTTAAAAGAGCTCGATTTGGCAGCAACAGCGATTAAAAAGGTGTTAGATCAAGACCCCAGCAACGCACAGCTGATTAAGATGCTGCAACAAACGTATCAACAACAACTTGATTTGATTAAGGCCGTGAATAAAAGCCCATGGCAGAGCATTTAGAGATTTATTAAAGATTTAACAAGATACAACAAAGAGGTTTAATTATGAATGTATCCAAAATATTTTGCGCAGCGACTTTACTGTTTGGCGCAGGGTTGGCCAGTTTGGTTCAGGCCGGTGAAAAAATTGATGAGGTATTAGATGTGACAGCCAACGGGCAAGTCAGCATTGAGAATATGCGCGGCAAGGTTGAAATCGTTGGCTGGAACAAAAACCAAATGTCTGTTACTGGTGAGTTGGATGAAAAAGCCAAAGGTTATACTTTTGAAACTGAAAACGGTTATACGGTGTTCAAGGTAAAAGTGCCTAAACGTATGCGTGGCGGTTGGAAAGATGAAGACGGATCACAGTTAAAGATTTTTGTGCCTAAAGGCTCTGAAGTCGAATTTGAATCGGTTAATGGCGATGTGTCGATTAAAGCGGTGTCGGGCGGGTCCAAAATCCATACGGTTAACGGCAATGTACGAGCCGAGGCGCTGACAAAACGAATTAGGCTCGAAACGGTTAATGGCGATATCAGGGCCTCTGGTCTTAATGGTAAAATCAAGCTGGCAACGGTTAATGGAAAAGTAGTCGACTCTGGTTCTAAAGGAGAAGTAGATTACAGTACAGTTAACGGTTCAATAGATTCAAGAACCGAAGCACCAAAGGTGTCGGTTGAAAACGTCAACGGTGAAATCGATTTGGATTTGAACACCACAGACGAATTGGACATCTCAACGGTTAATGGCAATGTCGAAGCTTCTGTCGAGCTGTCTAGTGATGCTTCGGTGAACATCACGACTGTCAGCGGTAATGCAACCTTGAGTGTATCTGGTGATGTTGGTGGGCGCTTTCGGTTAAGCTCTCATGCCGGTGGTCGTATTAAAAATCGTTTGACTGATGATGAAGTGACCAAGCAAAAATATGGGCCAGCTCGTAACCTCAAGTTCAATATCGGTGGTGGTAATGCCAAGGTAGAAATGACTTCGGTCAGTGGTAACCTGACGATTAAAAAGAAATAATCAACCCTGCGTTGTAAGGGTAACCCACAGTGGTTGCCCTTACAAAAATTTCATATAACGGTTGTGACATCTCCCCCTTCATAAGATAATACCCCCATTAGTCCTTCCAACAAGCACACCATGGCAAACCAAAATAACTTCCAGGACAACGGCAACTTTCAGGGCAAAGGTAAATTCAAGGGAAAAGGCAAGTTCAAGGACCGTTTTGACGACGATGAACAGCAAGTTGATTCGCTCAAAGTTCCGCCTCATTCAACTGAATCAGAACAATCTGTGATTGGTGGCTTGATGCTCGACAATCAAGCCTGGGATAGAGTTGCCGAAAGGGTGGTTGCACAGGATTTTTATTCTCAAAATCATCGAAAAATCTTTGAAGTTATTGCTGTTCTTGCTGAGGCAGGTAACCCAATTGATTTAATCACCGTGACCGAAGAGTTGGAGCAAATGGGCCATCTCGAAGACGTTGGTGGTTTTGCTTATTTGGGTGAAATTGCCAAAAACACCCCAAGTGCTGCCAATATCAACGCCTATGCCGATATCGTTCGTGAAAGGGCGGTGGTGCGTGAAATGATTGCAGTTGCCCACGAAATTGCTGACGCGGGTTATGACCCTCAAGGCCGAAAAAGCCATGAACTGCTCGATTTTGCCGAAAGTAAGGTATTTAAAATCGCCGAGGCAAGAACTGATGTCAATGAAGGCCCAAAATCACTGCATACGATTTTGGAAAACACGGTCGACAAAATAGAAGAACTGTATAAAAACCCCACCAATGGTATTACTGGGGTGCCCAGTGGTTTTTCTGATTTGGACAAAATGACCAGTGGCTTGCAACCAACCGATTTGATTATCGTCGCCGCTCGTCCGTCAATGGGTAAAACCACTTTTGCCATGAACTTGTGTGAAAATGCCTCGCTGACTGAAGACAAGCCTGTGCTTATTTTTTCACTAGAAATGCCCTCAGAATCCATCATGATGAGAATGTTGGCGTCGCTTAGCCGGGTTAATCAAACCAAGGTTCGTACTGGTCAACTCGACGATGAGGATTGGGCGCGAATTTCTGGCACCATGGGTATGATGGTTGAAAAAAGTAAAATGTATATTGATGATGGTTCGGGTTTAACGCCGACAGAGGTTCGTTCTCGTTCTCGTCGTGTTGCTCGCGACCACGGCGGCATTAGTATGATCATGATAGATTATTTGCAATTGATGCAGGTGCCAGGATTGTCGGATAACCGAACGCTTGAAATATCTGAAATTTCACGCTCGCTAAAATCACTGGCCAAAGAGTTACAATGCCCGGTGGTCGCACTGTCACAGCTTAACCGTAGTTTGGAGCAACGTGCAGATAAACGACCAATCAACTCAGATTTGAGGGAATCGGGCGCGATAGAGCAAGATGCTGATTTAATCATGTTTATCTATCGAGATGAGGTTTATAACGAAGATTCACAAGACAAAGGCACAGCAGAAATTATCATCGGTAAACAACGTAACGGTCCAATCGGTAAGTGCCGCGTAACGTTCCAAGGTGAGTTTTCGCGCTTCGATAACTACGCTGGGCCTGCTTATGATGATGAATACTAAATGATCACAGCAACTGCCGAAATTAACCTGTCGGCATTACAACACAATTTCGCCCAAATAAAACAAATTGCCCCTCAAAGCAAAGTGTTGGCAGTGCTAAAAGCCAATGCATATGGGCATGGTTTAGTGCCAATTGCCGAACAGCTTAAAGACGCTGATGCTTTTGGTGTTGCCCGAATTGAAGAAGCGTTGGCACTAAGGGCTGGCGGCATCGTTAAACCGATTGTTTTACTTGAAGGTTTTCTTCATGCTGATGCTTTGCCGTTACTGGTTGCCAACAACATTCAAACGGTTGTTCATATTCCCCATCAAATAGAACTTATTTTGTCAGCAAAGCTCGAAGCACCACTTAACGTGTGGCTTAAGGTCGATACTGGTATGCATCGTTTGGGAGTTGCGCCTGCATTTTTTGATGAGGCCTATCACTGGTTGAGTCAATCGAAAAATGTGCATCAGCCAATGCGATTGATGACGCACTTTGCCTGTGCTGATGAGCCTGATAATGATAAAACTCAGCAACAAATCGCTTTGTTTGAACAACTGACCAATGATCACGTTGGTGAAAAAACCATGGCTAATTCAGCGGCGGTCATCGCTTGGCCAAATGCCCGTGCAGATTGGGTGCGGCCTGGATTGATGCTGTATGGTGTATCGCCGATAAGTGAATTAACCGCAGCAGAGCTGCACTTGTTTCCTGTAATGACATTAAAGTCGAGTTTAATTGCTATTAGGCCAGTTAAAAAGGGTGAATCTGTTGGTTATGGTGCGGCATGGTCGGCACCAGAGGATACCAACATTGGCGTTATTGCGATTGGCTATGGTGACGGTTACCCGCGTCATGCACCCTCAGGTACGCCAGTGCTTATCAATGGCCGTATTGTGCTGTTGGTGGGCCGTGTGTCGATGGACATGATCACAATAGACTTGGGCTGCAACCCAACTGAGCAGTTGGGTGATGAAGTTATTTTATGGGGTGATGGCTTACCAGTAGAAGAGATTGCCCGATTGGCCGCAACCATCCCTTATGAATTGCTTTGCAATATCACCCAGCGGGTTAAATATCTTTATTTGTGATTTTGTGGCTACTCGCCGTTTAGAGTGACGATGATAGTGCGAGAAGTCGCATTATAGCGGTGCTCACCAAGGTAAATTCCCTGCCAAATTCCCAGAGCCAAATGACCATTATGAATAGGAATACTGACCGAAGAGCCTAATAAACTGGCCTTGATGTGGGCTGGCATATCGTCTGGACCTTCGTAGTCGTGCTGGTAATAGATTTGGTTCTCTGGGACGTAATAATTAAAGTGAGATTCCATATCCATACGCACGGTTGGATCGGCATTTTCGTTGATGGTGATAGATGCTGAAGTGTGCTTGATAAAAAAGTGGGCGACACCCACTTTTAATTTCGCCAAATCTGGCAGTTGCTCAATAATATCGTCGGTGACCAAATGAAAACCTTTGGTACGGGGACTTAAATTAATGGCAGATTGTAACCACATAACAGCTTCCTCTGGGGGATAAATGGGTTGTTATTTGTCGAAACAGATTTCGATATGGGCTTTGCCTGAATCACTGGTGAAAGGGATTAGGATTTTTGGCCCGTCGCCTTTGTGGTTAATCGTGTGATCTTTGCCTGACACTACAATTGGCGTGGCCATGTCAAATTCATAACCTTTTTCACCCAACATGTTTTTTGCGCCGCCGGTCACCATGTTGGTGATTTCGCCAACCATATCGGTGACTTCTTCGTCGATACCCGCAGGACGCTCGCCGAGCATTCTTTGCATGATCTCAAGCGCTAGGGATTCTTCGAAACTGATTGACAGTGAACCTTTGGTTTGTGGTCCAATCATGCCAATCATGCCAGACACATCGCCAAGGGCGACCTCACCTTTTTTCAAGCGAGGCTTTTCGGGTTTCAATTGCGTTTGTGCCATCATCGAGAGTACATTCACTAAAGATGTCAAAAACGGATTGATAAACTCTACATTCATAAAATTCGACCTGAAATGATAATTGGTATTTGCCAAGTTGCCAGCAAACAATTGCTAACAACTATATCTTATTAATGACATTGGCGTAATAGAATGGCTGAAATATTTTTGCACTATTTTTCTGGCCAGTTTTCCGGCCAGAGGTATTTTGTGATTTTGCTAATGTGCTAATAAATATCAATATTTAACCAGATTGGTGACGTTTATTGAGCGCTAAGGCCCGTTAGCATGAGGCGTTTATTTCCCGCTGCACTAGGCGTTTACTCAAGCTGACATTTGGCGCAAAGGCCCCGAGCTTCGATGGTTTGTTTGGAGATGTTGAACCCCAATGTACCTGCCTTGTTATTCAGTTCATTGTATATCACATCAGAATGCAATTCGTCGACATTGCCGCATGAGTCACAGATCAATAACTGAGCTGGATGGGTATGTTCAAAATGATGGCATAACAAATAAGCGTTGGTAGATTCTATTTTGTGGGTAAAACCTTGTTCAGACAAAAACTCAAGCGCCCGGTAAATGGTTGCTGGTTTGGCGTTCGGTTCAGAGCGTTGTAATTGTTCGAGCAAGTCATAAGCACCGACACCGCCTTCGGATTCGGCCAATAAACGAAAGACTTTTTCGCGAACGGGGGTGAAGCGAGCACCGTGTTTTTCACACTGTAATGCGGCTTTTTGTACTAAATGTTCCAATGACATAGATGGGTCTGTTTGGTAATACTTGATAAACGTAATGGTAGCATATTGATGCTTTATTCTCAGTGCATTTATCGATTGGATTCAAAGGCAATTCGACGCTGCTTTTAAGGAACTTTCAATGCGCTTTCAAGTACGCTGACATTCGGCTAAAATGCCCCCCTGAAATTGTTAACCCAGAAACAGAGTATGACCGACGTAGAAAACCTAAGCCAAATTCAAATCCAACATAAAAGTGAGTCTGCTGGTCATCGGGTATCCATTGCCCCCATGCTCGATTGGACCGATCGCCATTGTCGTTATTTTCATCGTCAATTGACCAAACACGCGATGTTATACACCGAAATGGTCACCACTGGTGCCATCATTCACGGCAAGGGAGATTACCTAGAATATAACGAAGAAGAGCACCCGGTGGCATTGCAACTTGGTGGCTCTGATCCTAAGGCGATGGCCCATTGTGCCAAATTGGCTGAACAACGAGGTTATGATGAGGTCAATATCAATGTTGGTTGCCCGTCTGATAGAGTTCAAAACGGGATGTTTGGCGCGTGTTTGATGTCTCGCCCTGATTTGGTTGCTCAATGTGTTAGCGAAATGCGTGAGTTGGTGGATATTCCGGTGACGGTAAAATGCCGTATTGGTATTGACGATTCTGATGAATATCAGTTTTTGGCCGATTTTATTGAAACTGTCGAAGCGGCTGGCTGCGGTGCTTTTACCGTTCATGCCCGCAAAGCATGGCTTAAAGGGTTGAGCCCCAAGCAAAACCGCGAGGTACCGCCGCTTAACTACGAAAGGGTGTATCAGCTTAAACAAAAGCATCCTAATTTAGAGATCACCATCAATGGTGGGATCACTGCCATCGATGATATGCAAGGTCATTTAAATTACGTTGACGGCGTTATGGTTGGCCGTGAAGCCTATCAAAATCCTTTTTTACTGGCCAATGTCGACCAACAGTTTTACGGCTGTGACGAGCCAGTGTTAACCCGCAATCAGATCATTGAGCGCATGATGCCTTATATTGAATCGCAGGTATCAAAAGACGCCACTGTTTGGCACATTGTCAGGCATATGTTGGGATTATTTCAATCTCAGCCGGGAGCGCGGTCATTTAGACGCTTTTTGAGTGAGAATGCGAGTAAGAATCCTAAAAACCCACAAATCCTGCTTGATGCTGCTGCTTTGATTATTGAAGGTTAATCCTTCAAATGCCGATATCGGGATCCTCCAATCCGGATATCGGCATTCGTCTTGGTAGATCACACCACTATTGGCGTGAATCCTCGTAATTTGGTCTAAATCACAATATTAAACTGATTGCTTATCATACAATTGGTTTGGTTTGATCTTTTCTAAAAATAAATTTCTTTTAAATTCAATAAGATGAAAAATACTTCAAACAATGGCACAACCTTTGTAAGAGTTGCTTCGACTAAATTAATATCAACCAAAGTGTTACGGCGATTGAAAGCGAAAACGTTGCAACCAATTGGTTATTAGACAAATACACATTCAGGAACGAGGGTTTTATTATGTCAAACTTATTGAGCACAACCGCAGTCAAAGCAAGCTTGGTTTTAGGTCTTGTAGCAGCCAGTTTTGGTGCATCAGCTGAGCAAATCACTTTCAAACAAATGGTCGATTACTCCGTTGCACAAACTATGGTGGAATTGAAATTCGATTTGCAGGCGCAACTCGAACAAAGTATTTATACCTCAGCATTTGCCCAAGTTAATGATGCAGGTGCACCAACGGGACGTCGTCCGGTGGTGAGTATTACCGAGTTAGAAGCTACTGAAGAAGATGAAGAGTAATTTACTATGCTACCTAACACTTTGACTTTTAGTCTATTTATGTTTCCCGTTATCAGCTTTATGGCAGCTTTGGTTATGGCTAATTTGTTGCCTAGGCTCGATAGCGTGGGTTGGCCCTTTCGTCGCAAGACTGACAGCAGCCGAGCACCTCACGCTCGGCATCGTTAAGCTTTTTACTGTTCGGTAATACAGAATGGTTGTTCAGTTAAGCGGCGAGATTGCCGTTTTTCACTATTTATATATTTCGTTAGTTATATATTTCACTATTTATATATTTCACCTCGCCCCCGCTTTTTGATGTCTAAGTGACTCTTGTCTTGTTCATATTTTTCTCTTTTTTTTATATTCTATCGCTAGATTAGTGCGTTTTACCGTGTCTAAAAACATGCCTAGAATATGAGGTTCCTGCGTAAGGTGAGTCACCTTTTCTACCTAAGCGAGATCTGAAATAAAACACCAAACTTTAATTTAAAATCCATTGGTTAAAACCACCAAAGCGATGGTCAATATGACCAACCGTTGTTTTATTAAACTCAACTTTTATCTGCTGATAAATTTTAAAATTAATGTTAATTCGTTAAAATACAGTGGGTTAAGTTTATTTTGTCACGTTGGCATAACCATTGTATTACATTGAACAGCAAACAAATCATATTGTTAAATACAAAGGGGAAGTCAAATGGGTGTATTTTCACGTTTCACAGATATCGTAAACGCCAACATTAATTCTGCATTGGATCGCGCTGAGGATCCTCAAAAAATCGTTCGCCTCATCATTGGTGAAATGGAAGAAACACTGGTTGAAATTCGGGCCAATACCGCCGGTTATCTTGCCGACAAAAAAGACTTAGAACGTAAAGCCAGTACATTGGCCAAACAAGCAGCCGACTGGGGTAACAAAGCCGAATTGGCATTGAGTAAAGACCGTGAAGATTTGGCTCGGGCAGCCTTGGTCGAAAAGCAGTCTATTGACGAAAGCCTTGCGCAGTTAACAGCTGATATTGACAAGCTTAATGAGATTCTGGCTGCATTGCAGGAAGACAGCGCACGTTTGCAAGAAAAAATGGCTGACGCAAAAGCAAAACAAAGTGCGATGACTATGCGTCAAACCTCGGCGGTAACCCGCTTGAAGGTAAAACAGCAGACACATTCGAGCGACATCGACAAAGCCATCGAACGTTTTGGTCGTTACGAGCGAAAAATCGATGATTTGGAAGCTCAGGTTGAAGCGTATGACGTAACTAATGTGACTCTGTTAAGCCACGAATTTCGTAAAATGGAAAACGAAAGTAAGGTTGAAGATGCCTTAAATGCGCTGAAAAAGAAAGTTGCTAACGGTTAGTATTACCTTCGCTGCTGATTGGCCTGATGTTGCTCTTGGGCCTTCTTATCAATTATTTCAGGGGTTAACTGATGAACAGAACTTATGACACAAATACCATTTACAAAGATTCATTAAACAAAAAATTGACTGGCGTTTGTGCAGGTATCGCCCGTCATTATGATATGGACCGTTGGTTGGTCAGGATTGTAACACTTGGTGCTTTGTTTTTAATGCCTATGGTGACTGGCGTTGCCTATGTTGTGGCTTCGGTGCTTTTGCGTAATCGCTAAAGTCATGTAATTGAGCTTATTAAGATTTAGATGATAGATGTAATTTACGTCAAGTAGGAGGTGTTCCATGGGGAGTTTATTAAAAGCGGTATTTTTTGGTTTATTAATCATGGTGGTACTTTCGCATCTTGATCACCACCACTGGGGACATTGGGGCAATTTCGATTTTGATTTGTCTTTTTCTGATGTAATTGTTGAGCCTATAGCGGGCTTGGTTGGCGGCATTGTCGGGCTTGTTGGTGGTATCATTGGTGTTTTAGTGGCTCTGGTCGTTGTCGGTTTGGTCATTGCCGGGTTGTTAGGTTCGGCATTACTTGGTGGGCTTGCAATTGTGGCTGTGGCCACCATGTTCCTCTTTGGCGGTTTGGTGTTCAGTTGGCCAGTATTGCTGGTGGGCTTAGTTGTATGGCTGATGGTGCGAGAAAAACCCGTGAGACACAGACCTATGCGTTATTAATGCACAGTAAAAAGTGGCGAAAAAACAGGCCTTTGTTGACAATTATTTAAAGTCGGCAGAGGTTTTTTGTTATCTGGTTGAAGCCCCTAGCAATCATTTTTTAAAGGACTATAATGCCCCAAACCGCAAAATTTAACAGACTAAGAGACTTGATTATATGAAACGCGCTTTGGTACTCCTCACTGCTTTATTGGCTCCTTCGGCTTGGGCTCACAGTGACATTCAAGTCACTGATTTGGTGTTGCGAGAGATGTTACCCGGGGTCAAATCTACCGCAGGTTATTTTACCCTGACCAATAACTCTGACAAAGCTGTAGCGTTGCAATCGGTTACTGGCAAAATGTCTACGCGCATTGAAATCCATGAACATCTTATGGAAGACGGTATGATGGAGATGCAACAAGTCACTGACGATATCATTATCAAGTCTAATGAGCAGCTGACTTTTTCGCCGGGTGGTTACCACCTGATGATGTTTAAACCTAACAAAAAAATCAAAAAAGGTGAGGCCTTTAAATTGGTGCTCAACTTTAAAACACACAAACCAGTGACTGTTGAAGGTAAAGTTGTTTCGGTGCTCGAACAACAACAGAAAAAGCAGCATAAACATCATCATTAAAGGATATTGTTATGAACATTAATTATCGTTGGATTTTAGGTGGTTTTGCAGGGGTTTTGGTGTTGTTTTACGCCATTGCTATTTATTGGTCTTATGAACCATCAATGATCAATGCCCAGACCCTGGTATCTGAGCAGACGCAAAAACATGGTCAAAAAAACGTGGTTGGTTATGCCACGACGAGTATGCTGATTTATACCTCCGAAACCTTGCTCGACAAACCGGGTGGATTTCTGTCCAATGATGTGATGCCACCGGGTGTATTGATGGATAATATCCCTTCGTGGGAATTTGGTGCACTTGAAATGATCCGCGACATGGCGTTGGCTATGCGAGAAGATTTCAGCCGTTCGCAATCACAGTCGGTTGAAAATGGCCAATTGAAAACCGCACAACCTGCCTTTAATATCGATCACCGCTCTTTGGTGATGCCAAGTGCCGAATCTGAATATCGAAAAGCCATTGAGCAAATGTATATTTATCGCGAGCATTTGGCGGATGCCGCTAAGACTGATGCACAGTTCTATGCACGAGCTGACAATTTGGCAGACTGGTTGAAAAAAGCAGAAAAAAGACTGGGTAGTATCAGTCAACGCCTCAGTTCAAGTGTTGGGCAAACCCAGTTGAACACCGATATGGCAGGGGAAGTTGCGACAGAGCAATCGACTGCTACAGCCAATAGTAAGATGCTTAAAACCAGTTGGTGGCAACTTGATAATGTGTTTTATGAGTCTCGTGGCAGTTGCTGGGCATTGCTGCATTTACTAAAAGCCATAGAGCTGGATTTTAGTGGCATACTAGAGAAAAAGAATGCTACAGTTAGTTTACGACAGATTATTAGAGAGCTCGAAGCCACCCAGTTAACAGTCTGGAGTCCGATGGTGTTAAACGGCAGTGGTTTTGGGATGTTGGCCAATCATTCTTTGGTAATGGCCAGTTATGTTGCTCGGGCCAATGCGGCCATTTCAGATTTACGTACTTTATTGGTTAATGGATAAAGTTGTAACCATAAAAGTATTGTTATAAAGGATAAGAAGGAATTAAAAAGATGAAAAAAATAACAACAACGGCGATTGCACTAGCAACCTGTTTGACCGCAACAAACGTTTGCGCAGATACTTTACTGGGTGTCTTTGCCGGTGTACAAACCTGGAATATGAACTCTGAAGGTAGTTTTGGCCAGGTGCAAAACGGCGTGAGCAGCTCGGCAACCTTTGCGTTTGATAAAGAGACGCAAAACAGTTACTACGTGGCTTTAGAACATCCGGTTCCACTGGTACCGAATGTAAAAATCAAGCACAACGAAATGGAAACTAATGGTGATACCATATTAACTGGCACCTTTGTCTTTGGCGACGATGCATTTAGTGTCTCATCTGAACTGACAACTGATGTCGACTTAACCAATACCGATTTTATCTTATATTATGAAATTCTCGATAACGATTTAGTGACTGTTGATATTGGTTTGAATGCCAAGAAAATTGATGGCGTATTGAGTGTGGTCGATAAAAATGATGCGACTCAAAATGCCACTGAAACCTTCACCGGTTATGTGCCAATGCTCTACGGTAATTTTGAAGTAGGTCTGCCTTTCACTGGATTGGGACTGTTTGCTGAGGGTAGCTTGTTGTCTGTGGGCGATCATACTTTATATGATTACGAAGCGGGTATTGGTTACACCTTTATCGATAACCTGGCCATTGATATGACCGTTAGATTGGGTTACCGTGCGGTTAAACTGGAATTACAAGATTTGGATGATATTGATACCAACCTTGAATTTGACGGTGTTTTTCTCGGGGTAGAAGCACACTTCTAAATTAATAGCGATAACACCTATAGGCAAAGGGACAATGTTTAAACATTGTCCCTTTGCTGTTTATATCCCCTGATTTTGCAGCCCTGATTTTTTAATATCGATTTTATAAAACAAGTAGAAGGCCTTGATGAATAACAACATTGTCAAACGGATACCCTTGCTGTTTATGTTTGTTCCTACGCTTTTAGTGGCCATTGCGATCGCTGTTTTTCTTCAATCAGAACACCGAGCAGGGTTTGAATCTCAGCTTAAAATTCACGCTCGTCAGGTATTATTTAACATTACCGACATTACCGCTGCCCCTCTGGGTCAAAATAATATAGAGCAACTTAAATTGGATTTATGGACTTTTGCCGATAGGCAGGGGCCAGTAATTGACAATATTGTTATTTTTGACAAAAAAGGTCAATTTGTGACGGCATTGGAGTCTAACGAACAAATTAGCCATTCGACATTGACCGGATTACCGGTTGAAGCTTTTGTGCACAAAGAGGGAGGTTATGACGTATATGGCCGAATTGGTGTGACCCAAGGCGCTTCGACCTCGCTAAGTGACGCAGAGTCTGTTGGTTTTGTTCGAGTCAGCTTTAATGCTGGCGCTGCCGGTTTAGACAGTTCAGGTAATTTATTGATAGTGGCTGCTATCACCTTGCTTGGTTTGTTTCTTGGCGTTGTTTTTTGGCACTTTCGATACCATCAGTTTTACTACCAACTCAATCGCACGCATGACTTTGTCGTTAACCTTAATAAGGGTTATAAACAGCTTAAATTGTCTGGGGATAGCGGATATTTAACAATTGACCGTTTGCAGCAGCAAATCAATGGTTTGGTCGACTTTTACGAAAAGCGCCTGACCATGGGGCATTTTGAAATTAGTGCGATAGAACAGACGCTCAGTGAAGTCGAGCTGGAGTTGGATGGGAGAATGGCTGAACTGGCCGAGTTTGACGATAACGCACCAAGGGCAATTGATGTAAAGCCGTCATTGATGGCGCTGATGTATCAGGTGACTTATCAGACCTTGCAAGCACAGTTGGCTGTTATCGAAGATAACCTTAATAACAGCGATGCGGCGCAGATACCCCATTACACTGACATTATTGCAGCAATTAACCAACTAAATCAAATGCTTGGTGAAGTTAAAAGCCTAGCGGATACCACTGTCGGTAAATCAAAATCACAGCTCGAATTTATTTCGATATCCCAGTTAATTGCCAGCATCAGCCAATTGGTTGAACCACGTGCACAAGCTAAATCTTTAGAATTTATCATTGAAGAGCCTGATCATCCGGTTGAAGTCGAAATCGACGTTAATCAGATTCAGAAGGTTTTAATCGCCCTGATGCAATGTGCCGTGGCCTCTACTGAGCAAGGGTTTATTAAATGGACTGTAGAAATAGTGAAGGATGAAGAAAAGGGGGATATTTTTAGTTGTCAGGTTCAAGATTCTGGCATTGGTTTGACTGAACGCCAGCATGGTTTGTTGCGTTCAGACGAAGTGGACGGCCAGTTGTCAGATGACCGCTGGATAAATCAGGGTTTGCGCTTAATGGTCGCAAAGAAAACCGTGCAGTTGATGGGGGGCGTGTTTAAAGTCAAAAGCCTGACGGGTCTTGGTACTGAGTTTACTATCAGTTTGGCGTGTCAGGTGAACCATGGTGCCAACGAAGTTGGTGAAACTGCTCAAGTTGAGGTTGCCAATGACGTTGGGGTTAAAAACGGCAGCGCTGTTGATATTGCCTTTGAATTACTTAACAACAGCAAAACCATAGAAATTCTTGCTGTTGATGATAATGACACTAATCTGAAATTGTTGTCAGTGATATTGCGGGGTTATCCGGTGAATTTGGTTACTGCATTAAATGGGCCTGATGCCATTGCTTTGAGCCAACAACAGGCCTTTGATGTTATTTTGATGGATAAAGAAATGCCGGATATGAATGGGCTGCAAACCAGCCAGAATATCCGTAAATTACCCTTGCACACTAAAACCCCAATTGTGGTGTTCTCTGCTAGCGTTGATGCTGATGAACGTAAAGAAATGTTAAGTCAGGGGATTGATGGCTGTATGGAAAAACCACTCGACCAGCTGAAATTCTATTGCCTGATGGAAAATTGGTGCCAGCAGCGCTGGGACAAAGTTAATGCTGGTGAGTGAGACCGTCAGCTTTGAATTTCAAACGCCCCAGCAAAAACTTGCTCTAATTCGCTCAGATAGCTGCCTTGAGGTGAAAGCCGTATCAGTTTGGCCAGTTCGCAGCCGGTTTGTGTGAACTTAAAATAATTTAATACAGAGCTGTTTCGACGGGC
The DNA here is from genome assembly GCA_938085045.1 of uncultured Alteromonadaceae bacterium. GTDB lineage: Bacteria > Pseudomonadota > Gammaproteobacteria > Enterobacterales > Alteromonadaceae > JABSOG01. The sequence continues at coordinate 5,169 of CALKGI010000147.1, read as the reverse complement.
AATAAACTTGACGTTTCGGCCAAGGTAGTTAAATTCCATTTCTTCTTCTTTATCTAACTCGCCACTTTCAATCTCGGTGTGATATATCAATTCAATGTCCATCAACATCAGCAATTCAGGGTAGGGCAAATTCATTTTACTCAAATTGACATTGTGCTTTTTATTGAGTGCAAAAAAGTTTAGTAACCCGGGCTTGATGTAGTAGCCATAAATGATTTGCGCTGAATTGTCTTTGCGATTGGTCATGGCTAATTGGCAAGCGTGTTGAAAAGACACGGCTTCTTTATTGGTCATGCGTTTTAAAATAGTCAGGCTTTTGAATGAAAACGTGCCTGGATGGGCGATTTCACCCGCTAGAATTTTGCCCCACAGCGCTTGCATCAACTTAGAGCTGATATCTTCAGACAATTGAATGAATTGGCTGAACCAATCGGGGTCTATATCTTCGGTTGAAGTCGACTCACTGCAATAATCCATTGCGAGCGCCATAATCGCTTCAATGTTTTGCTGTTTACGCGCTTCGTTAAGCAGTTTTCGTTTTTGCGCTCGTTGATTGATATTGGGCTGGCCGCGCTTATAGACACCTGCTGGAGCCAATCCACTTTGGCTGGCCAGTTGTTGATGTTTTATGCTGCTTTGGCTAGGTTGTTGATTGACTTGCTGGTTGCCCTTAGTCGCACTGTTAGGCGTTTTTTCAGTGGCTTTTTCGTCACTTTTGGCCCCTGTTTTTTTTAGTTCGTCATAGTCTGTGCCAAGGTTACGGTGTAGCAAGCGAGACAGTCGTTGGGCACTGGAATTGTCAGGTATATTATTCATGTCAAGTGGATAGAAACGTCGATTGGGTTTAATAATACTCATCAAATCAGGCGATTGTAAGACAATTGCCTATAAAAAGGCTTAACAGCATATAAAATAACATTTGGGCTGGCAAGTTAGACAGAAATTAGCTATAAACTAATGATTAAAAGATAAATTTATTCGTTCTGTTTCGCTCAAGGCAGCAATGACGAAAAATGGTTACCAAGTGAAGAGGTGATATGAATTCGACCAATCTCGAAGATGATGATGATGAGCTGTTGTTCGTTGATGAAGATTATCAAGACGAGTCTTACGAGGAAGATGAATTTATAGGTTATTGGGATGTGCTGATTGTCGATGACGATCATGAAATTCACTCGGTAACTAAGCTGGCGTTGTCAGATTTAACTGTATTTGAAAGACGGTTGAAATTTCATCATTGTTACTCAGGCAAAGAAGCCAGAGAGTTTATGGCCAACAACGCCGATATTTCGGTGATCTTGTTGGATGTGGTGATGGAATCTGATGAAGCTGGATTACAGGTCGCCAAAGCGATTCGTGATGAACTGCACAGAGATGAAGTTCGTATTATCTTGCGAACTGGCCAACCTGGTTATGCGCCCGAAGAGAGTGTCATTAAAGAATATGACATTAACGATTACAAAACCAAAACCGAATTAACCCGCAGCAAATTGGCTACCGCGATTATCGCCGCCATCCGTTCTTATCAGCAAATCAAAACCATTAATCAAAGCCGAAGAGGCCTTGAAAAAATCATTACCTCAGCTGCAAATATTCTCGAACACCATTCAATTATGGAGTTTGCTGAAGGTGTGGTTACTCAGATATCTTCATTGCTTGGACTCAACCCCGAAGGCGTATTATGTGCCAAAGCGGGTGTAAATATAGATGATAGTGACCCCGATAGTGTTTATGTGCTGGGAGCGGCAGGGCAATATGCCAACTACATTAACCGCAAGCTTGAAAATGTCGATAATGGGCGGATCATCAACCAAATAGCTGAATGTTTAAAGCACCAAGCGCATATTTTTACTGAGATAGATACCGTACTGTATTTAAGTAGTGGCGAAAGTCACGCTGCCGTTTATATTGAATCTGGCAAGTTACTCAGTGATGTCGACCGTCAGTTAATTGAAGTTTTTCTCAGCAGTATTTCCATTGGTTATGAAAACGTTAACTTATTCCAGCAATTGAGAGTTGCGGCCTATCGAGATTGGCTGACCAAATTACCGAATCGTACCGAATTTATCAATATTCTTGATAACTATGTTAAAGGTGATGTGGAGGGCGATACCATTGCCTTAGTCGACATCGACCACTTTTCTGATGTCAATGATGGCCTAGGTCAAGACACCGGTAATTTGTTGTTATTGTCAGTTGCTAAACGACTTTCTGCTGAATTGTCTGAACATTGCATTCTCGCTCGTACAGGCGCAGATGTGTTTGGTATTGTCGGCAACAAAGATACCGTTAATGAAAGTCGAATTCTGGCCTTGTTTGATAAACCGTTTAAGGCGGGGGATCACTCAATTCCTATTAATGCCACTATCGGATTCAGTCAAAAACGACCGTCGGCCAGAAATGGCCTATCGGTGATGAAGCAAACGTTTATTGCATTGAACAAAGCTAAGAACAGCGTCGCCGCCAAGTTTGAATATTATCAACCAGAGATGGAAGAACAAACCACTTGGCGTTTGGGCATGATAAGGCAGCTCAGAGCTGATTTTGCCGATCGTAAATTACAAGTTTGGTTCCAACCACAAATCAGCCTCGAAACTGACAAGTTTATCGCTATGGAAGCCTTGCTACGCTGGCCTACAGAAGATGGTGCTTATATCTCTCCTGCGGTATTTGTGCCGTTGGCTGAATACTCTGGCTTGATAGTTGATATTGGTGATTGGGTGCTCGATCAGGCCTGTCTACAGCTGACCAGACTGGATGCATTGGGATTAAATCATATGCGCGTGGCGGTGAATGTGTCTATGCCACAATTCAGAAGTCCGGGTTTTGCCGACCGAGTGGTTAAAACCATCAAAAAACATCAAATAGACATGAGTCGGATTGAGCTGGAGATCACTGAAAGTGTGGTGATGGACGAGCCGCAAATGGTGATTGATATTTTGACTGAACTGAAGAGTTACGGTATAGCCATTGCGATTGATGACTTTGGTACCGGGTTCTCATCATTGAGTTATTTGCAACAATTGCCGCTTGACCGAATCAAAGTCGACAGGGCTTTTGTAAAAGATATTTATAAGCAAAGTGGCGCGATACTAGCCGAAACCATTATTAACCTTGGGCAAAAGCTTAATTTGCATACCATTGCTGAAGGTATTGAAGAACCAGCACAAGAAGAAATATTGAAAAAGTTAGGTTGCGAAGAGGCACAAGGCTTTATGTATGCCAAACCCATTCCACCTCATGAGTTGGAGCCGTTTCTTGTCGAGCAGCATAATAAGCGCTAGGTTTTTAGCTGATACAGTATTTCTATTTACATAAAAAAAGGGTCACATATGTGACCCTTTTGCTTTCTGTATAGAAAATTACTTAGCGGCTTCAAAAGCAGCAACAATCTCAGCTTTGGCTGTTGCAGCATCTGCCCAACCTTCAACTTTAACCCACTTACCCGCTTCAAGCTCTTTGTAACGTTCAAAGAAGTGCTTGATTTGGTTTTTCAGTAATTCTGGTAAATCTTCAACGTCTTTTACGTCGTCGTAGATTTTGGTCAATTTACTTACTGGAACAGCAACGATTTTGGCATCTTCGCCAGACTCGTCAGTCATTTTTAAAACGCCAACAGGGCGACATTTAATGACAGAGCCTGCCAACAATGGATATGGAGTAGGAACCAACACGTCAACCGCGTCACCGTCAGGAGACAATGTTTTGTTAACATAACCGTAGTTACAAGGGTAGAACATTGGTGTGGCCATGAAACGGTCAACGAAAATCGCGCCCGAGTCTTTGTCTACTTCGTATTTAATTGGGTCCGCATTGGCTGGAATTTCGATGATAACATTGATTTCATCTGGTAAGTTCTTGCCTGCTGGTACGTCGTTTAAGCTCATAGTACAGTCCTTTAAGTCTGTTACGAAAAAATATGCAAATAGTATAAAGTGATTATTTTGAGTCGCAAGCTACTTGTGATAATCCAAGCAGGTTTCTACCTCATCTTTAGATCCCATTACCACAGCCACCCTTTGGTGAATGTTATTGGGTGTCATGCTCATAATGCGTTCATAACCGGTCGATGAAACACCACCGGCTTGTTCTACCAAAAAGCTCATAGGGTTGGCTTCGTATAGTAAACGCAGTTTGAAAGGTTGTTTTTGATTTTTAGTATCTGTTGGATACATAAAGATGCCACCACGGCATAACAGGCGGTGTACATCGCCTACCATTGCTGCTATCCAGCGCATATTAAAACGCTTTTCTCGTTTGCCTTCCTCACCCTTTATCAAGTCGTCAATATAACGCTGCATAGGCGTTTCCCAAAAACGCTGGTTTGACATATTAATGGCAAACTCTTTGGTTGCAGGTGGAATACTGACTTTGTCTTCGGTGAGCAAAAAGCCGCCGTGAGTTTTGTCGAGGGTGAACATACGAACGCCCTTACCGGTGGTCATGCACAACATGGTCGATGGGCCATATAAGACATAACCCGCACAAACCTGTTGAGTACCCGGTTGTAAAAACATGTCTTGGTCGTCAGGTGCAGCGCCGACGGGTGCTTTCATGATTGAGAATATTGTGCCAATCAAAGAGTTTATGTCGATGTTAGATGAACCATCTAGTGGATCAAAAGCCACCAGATATTCACCTTCGGGGTTACCCGGCACCGAAAACTCTTCCTCTTCAGACATAATAGCTCGGCAAAAACCCGACTCAAGAGTGATGTCTTTGAATAGTTCGTTGGACACTACGTCCAATTGCTTTTGGGTTTCGCCCTGAATATTTTCATCCAGTGTCGAACCTAGCACACCAGCCAAAGCACCCTGGCTGACACGAAATGAAATTTCTTTACAGGCAGCCAAAATGGTGCGAATAAGTGAGATCAGGTCTAAATCAACCCCATCTTCTCGAAGTACCGGCGTTAAACGTCGCATAAAAAATAACCTTTGTAGTTGGATGTTGCTGGGCGGCGATAAAGTTGCGGCTATTTTAATCCAAAACAAACTTAATTTCAGGTGTTGTGTGCACTGAATTTTGTTATAAATGAGCTTCACGCTACAAAAATGCTATTCAACAGAGGAATTTAAGCTTGTTTAAGGTTAAAACTGCACTTGCGAAGATCACATTATTTTGTCTGCTGGCATTACCGTTACAGGTTTTTGCCGCATCTACCAACGA
>CALKGI010000146.1 GCA_938085045.1 uncultured Alteromonadaceae bacterium | reverse complement strand
GGCTAAAATAAGCATTAGCTTCGTTATTAATCTTGCCATTAGAGTGACTAGTGGCGGCGATTAATGCCTTGCTACTGCTTATTTTCCCAATTGGTCCGACACATCGGCAAAATCAGACCAGTGAATTAATGTCATTGGTATGAAAGGGGTTATGAGGGAGACGCCGCAATGCGGCGCCCATATCTAATTACCCTGAGAATGCCTGAATCCCCGTTTGTGCACGTCCTAATATCAATGCGTGAACATCATGCGTACCCTCATAAGTATTAACCGCTTCAAGATTCATAACATGTCGTATCACGTGGAATTCATCCGAAATACCATTACCGCCGTGCATGTCGCGCGCTGTACGGGCTATATCCAATGCTTTGCCGCAAGAGTTGCGCTTAATTAGCGAAATAGCTTCTGGCGCTAACTTGCCTTCATCCATCAAACGCCCAGCCTGTAAACAAGCAAACAAACCTGTGGTTATCTCGGTTTGCATATCTGCTAGCTTCTTTTGTACTAGTTGGGTGGCAGCCAATGGCCGACCAAATTGATGGCGGTCGAGGGTATATTGTAATGCCGCTTGCCAACAGAATTCGGCTGCGCCGAGTGCTCCCCACGCTATGCCGTAACGGGCTTTGTTTAAGCAACCAAAAGGACCTTTGAGGCCAGCAACATTCGGTAGTAAGTTATCTTCAGGCACAAACACATTGTCCATTACGATTTCGCCAGTAATAGAAGCACGCAAAGAGAACTTGCCTTCAATCTTGGGCGCCGACAACCCTTCCATGTCTTTTTCGAGGACGAACCCCTTAATTACGCCATCTAACTTGGCCCATACAACAAACACGTCGGCAATCGGTGAATTAGTGATCCACATTTTGGTGCCTGTAACTCGGTAACCGCCATCAACTTTAACCGCTTTGGTTGCCATGCTGGCAGGGTCTGAACCTGAGTTGGGTTCGGTTAAACCAAAACAACCAACCCATTCGCCAGTGGCCAGTTTGGGCAGGTATTTCATTCTTTGTTCTTCTGTTCCGTAGGCGTAAATGGGGTGCATTACCAAAGACGATTGTACGCTCATCGCGCTGCGGTATCCGCTGTCTACGCGCTCTACTTCTCGGGCGACTAAGCCATAGATCACCGAGTTAACTCCGGCACAACCGTATTTCTCGGGGATGGTACAGCCGAGTAATCCTAATTCGCCCAATTCGTTCATGATTTCGCGGTGGAAAATTTCGTGACGGTTGGCCTCGAGTACTCGTGGCATCAGGTTTTCTTGGCAATATTTGTGGGCACTGTCGCGAATCATGCGTTCTTCTTCGCTTAGCATAGAATCTAAGCTCAGTGGGTCAACAGGGTTAAAAGAAGGGCGTGTTTTATGAGAGTCTGTCATGGTTAGTTCTGCCTTAATTTAGGTGATAATGGCATTTGATACGAATAGTCGTTGCTAATCAGGTCATGATAAGCATATTCTAGTTCAAGGTAAAATATTTATTCACTCTATAAAACATAGAGAAAAGCTATGGGCTGAGAACTATGGATTTAAAAACGCTTGCTTATTTTGTGGCCGTTTACGAAAAGCACAGTATTAGTGCGGCGGCAAAGGCTTGTTCTATTGCTCAGCCATCGATTTCCTCTGCGATAAAGTTGCTCGAAGAGTCACTAAAAACTCAGCTATTTACTCGCCATGCCCGTGGCGTTATGTCTACCGAGTCAGGCCAAGCACTCTACCCACTGGCCAAACAACTGCTGGGTCAGGCTGATGCAATCAAGTCGGTGTTCGATGAGAAAAGTCAGACTGTTGCGTTTCGATTGGGGCTTGTCGCAGCCCTTGGTGTTGAGCGTATGAGCTTGTTATTAAAAGAATTTACTAGCAGTGTTGAAGGTATCGAATTAACTTTGGTTGGTCACGATGAAGAATGTGACGCACGCATTATTACTCAAAGCTATGCGCACCATAAAGAACAGTTTCAACCGATGTGGCAAGATCAATATATTTTGGCCGTGCCAACCAATCATAAGTTACGATTAAAACAAAACATCACTTTGGCCGATTTTCAGGGTTTGTCGCTTATTCAGCGAACCCCTTGCGAGGCTTGGGATACGCTTATTGAAGCGCTCACGCAAAATAACATCGAAGCGGTGATTCGTGCGAAAATCCAAACTATGGAATATGCCCTTGGGATGGTCAGGGCTGGGGTAGGCTGTGCCTTACTGCCAAACGTACCACAAATAATGTCGGCTCAAGATGTGGTCTTTAAAACTATCGATGGTATTGATTTATCTCGGTTAATTGGATTGGCTTATCAAAAGAATTCTGAACCGGTTGAGGTGTTAAAAGTACTGGCTTTAAAGCGGGGGTGATGTTGTTGGCCGTTGTATTATCAAAAGCAGATGAGCTGGTACTCACCTGCTTTTAGTCCGTTATTACGTGATGACTACCTTACTTATCATCTTTTTTAGCAAGTAAGTGTTCAATCATAACAATGATTTGCAGCACTGCTGCAACCACCAAAATAGCATCAACCATAACGTGTCTCCTGTATAAAAAGGAGCAGACCACAAGCGAACACTTTTGGTACCTCAATCACTTGAGTTGTCTTCTGTCTAAAGAAGTTCACGTCTAATCCTCAAGTGAAGTGACTTATGGGTTCCACACCATGAGTTGAGGGTTTTGGAAACTCTTGGACAATTGTAAAATCGCCCCAAATCACTTGGCTTTTAGATACATCTTTAAAGCAGAAGTTAAGTATAGCAATTGGGTTAAATAATACAAATCATTATACTTGTGTTTAATATGGTGCTCTAATTGAATTTTCTATTGAAATTAACTTGGGAAAGGACTAATATTTAAGCGTCTAAAGAAGTTCACGTCGAACAGTTTTAAACAACAAAACCCGACTTCCAATCGGGTTTTGTTGTATCTGGCGCTTAGAAAATGGGCTTAATGGCTAACCAGATTTCTTCACATACTGCGTCAGGATAACAATTCTAGTGCCATTAACTTTGCCTTCAATATGTTCAGGATTGTTGGTCAATGAAATATTTCTTACCGCTGTGCCACGTTTGGCGGTGAAGTTGGCGCCTTTAACCACCAAATCTTTAATCAGCGTTACCGTATCGCCTGCCTGTAATGCTGCGCCGTTGCTGTCAAAAGTTGGTGCATCGCTGTTGTCATCGTCGGCACCGGCCTCTTTGGCCCATGCCATGGTTTCGTCTTCCATGTACATCATTTCAAGCAAATCTTGAGCCCAACCTTCGGCCTTTAGGCGGTTTAACATGCGCCAAGCCATAACCTGAACAGCTGGGGTTTGGCTCCACATGCTGTCGTTTAAACAACGCCAGTGATTAGTGTCCATATCTGCGGTGCGCTCTATTTGGCCTTTACAGGTGTCACATAATAAAACCGATTTGTCAGAATCTGGGTCGCTGACCGGTGGAACTTCATAAACCGATAAATTTTTGTCAGAAGTACACAATTCGCATTTGCTGTCACAGCGTTGCATCAGAGTTTGTTCAATGCTCATAATTTGGGGTCCTCAAAAATAATTGCGCTATTTTAAGCTTATGCTTAACAAAAAGCCATTATTGGCTTGAGACATCAAGCTGTAGCTGCCACAGCGGTTGTTGAACGAGTTGGCCGTCTTTGATGCTAAAACTAATGGCCGGTTTGCGGATGGCTTGAACCATGTTGTCATTCGTGATGATTAATCCTGCGCCAGTTTGAATGCCAAGACCGGGCAAGTCACCACGGGTTAGGGTCACCATTTGCCTGAGGCTGCGCCAGTTTTGTTGTTCGTCGTGGGCACCAAAAACTGCTGGGGTAAAACCAAAGGTGCTAAACAAGTCTGTATTGGTTAAATGGGGTTTGTCGTGCCAACCGAGCTGTCCGAGTTGAATGGCGCCAGCTGAGGTGCCAATTAACACCGCACCATTGTCGCGGGCGGCTTTAATTAGCGGTGCGATTTTATTGAGCGTTTGCCAGCCGCGCCAGATGTCACCGCCCGAGAGTAATATAATCTGCGCACTGGCGACAAAATTTAATTGCTGCGCGGTTAAATCACAGGTGATTTGCATGCAGTTGGTGATGCCGATTGATTGCATGGCCATTTCAAACATGTCGAAATATTCGACTTCATCACCGTTGGACGCACCGATGTAAGCTGCCGACATCGATTGGTTGGGGGCAAACAGTTGGCGCAGGCGGCGAATATACGGACGGTCTTGCTCTTTGAAGAATAATAGCTGGCTGTCCGCCATTAAAATCAGCGGTTTGAGTGGGTCTGTTGTGGTCAAGTTTTGATGTCCTTCATCATGCGAGCCAATGGCTTAAAATGGCTGTTCAACATCAATTTTTCCATCATGCCACACTTGTTTGGGCAGGTTTGTGCCCCGCCAGTGAGGATTTTGCCTTTCTTTGGGATAGCCTAAACAGTGAGAGATATGAGTAATACCGTCGATATCTCTGTGGCGGTTGCGGTGCTGATGTCCATGAATATGCATCACCGAACCTGCTTGTTTAATTTGCGCTGCCAAGCGGCTTGTGCCAGCAACCCGGGTGAAATTGAACTCAGGCAAGGGATCGATAAAATGCTTTGGACCATTGTCAAGAAAACCAATGGCAAACGACAGTTCTTTTAGCGGTAAGAAGTGACTGAAGCTGATCACCGGAGCATCGTATTGTCTTTCAACATGCTGGGTATTGAGGGCCAAAAAGTAATCTACAACGCTTTGACCTGAGGCCAGTGTGTCCCACCGGCAAAAACGATTGTCACTCCAAATCTCTTCAGTTATGTCATTTCCGTCTTTGTGTTCAAACAGGTTGTCATCGCCTTCGCCTGGTTTGGTATACCACGAAAATAACGGCACTATCCATACTGAGTGTTCACCACTGCCGATTTTTACGGGCTGGGTATGAACGCCTAGGTTTTGGCATAATCGCAGTATGCTTTCAAATTTGTCGATGGAGTGGGCGTGTTTGCTATCTCTTACCCATAGCTCATGATTGCCCGGGACAAAAAAGACCTCGGCAAAAATCGTTTTAAAGTGACGTAGTAGTTGGGTGAGTTTGTCGAGGTTGTCAGAGCAATCGCCAGAAACAATTAGGGCTGCATCGGCATAATCAGGGTGGTTTAGATTGAGCAGATGTTGCATATTGCCGTGATAATCGACGTGTAAGTCCGACATTGTATAAACTTTTACAGGCATTAATAGGTTACTTGGCTTGTCATTAAACCTAAATATAATCGACTTTAGGGCAAGATACTTGTGTTTTTTAGGTTTTTGTTTTTAGTGGGACATTTGTATGTTGTCTTTATTGGGCTTTTTGAACGTTTGTAACAAAATTGTAAAATATAACTTGTGTGAAATATGAACAATGCTATAGTAGGCGGCCGTTTGACAGTCGTACGTCTATTAATCATTGTTTTTATAAGTTGAGGTGAGACCGTTTGAAAGCCAAATTGACCCATTGTTTTGCATTTTTTGTAATCGCCTACACCAGCCTTTTCACAACAGCCGTAAATGCTACCGATTTTGTTTTCACTGCTACTTCAACTACTGCCAATGCCGACCAACAATTTGAGTCTACAATAAATGCCGAATTAATTGCACTGGCAACTGTGCAAAGCCTTCATCCTCAAAGACGTTTTGAAGAATCTCACTATTTTTTTCGCCCTCGCGAAACGCGCTGGGTTTCGATTTGGGCCATGGTCCATTTGTCGCGATGCAAATCGGTGACAAAAATGCTTTTGACGCCGTTGCTGTTGGTTGGATGGTCGGCATCAGTCGCCCGAACAGTAATATTAGCGGTTTGAACATCGGCATGGGTGTGATGGTTGAAGGTGACTTTAAATCATTGACACGAGGTTTTCTTGCCAACGATTTTGACCGCGACCGCAATATCCACGACCGTCAAAGTGGCGGCACGGGGCTTATTATAATGACCTCTTTCACATTTTAAGTATAATAGCGGGTCTTTAATCAACACCTGCTGCCAATGCGCCAAAACGACTATCAAAATGCTTTTAACCGACTCGACCAGTTACTGATTGAGTTTCAGTCTGTATGGCGCGAAAAACCTTTTATTCATGACACGCTAGTCTGGCAAAACCATTACCCCCATTTATATAACGCTTTGCTTGAACTAAGCGATGAACAATTACGCTCGCTCGAAGACGAAACCGCTTTACTAGATTGGATGAGCACTTATCTGCCGCAATTGAGGGCTATCTCAACCTTACAAATCCCCCGTTTTGATGGCGAGCAAATGAATATGGCTAAGTTTGCTGATGTTGGTATTCCCGGCCGCAAAAAACAGCAGATTGTTGGGTTTGCTTCAGCAGTGAAAAGTTTTGCTGTCAGTGATGGCAATATTCTCGATTGGTGTTCAGGTAAAGGGCATTTAGCAAAGCATCTGCATTATGTGACTGGCCAATCAGTTACGTGTTTAGAGTATGACAAGGTGTTGTGTGATGCCGGTCAAAATGAGGCGGCCAAGCTCAATTATGACATCCATTTCATTGAGCAAGATGTGTTAAAGCCCATTGATTCAAAATTGCTCGAATCTGCCAATTTACACACCGCACTACATGCCTGTGGCGACTTACATGTCACTCTGATTAAAACCGCTGTAAAAGCTGATTCAAGCCAAATTGCACTGTCACCGTGCTGTTATCATTTAACCAAAAATGATCATTATCAAAAGCTGTCGGCGCGTGCCAGACAGTCTGATTTATCATTAAGCAAAGATGATTTAAGGCTGGCGGTGTTGCAAACGGTCACCGCAGGTAACCGGGTAAAAAGGCTGCGCGAACAAGAGTTGTTGTGGCGAATTGCTTTTGATTTATTGCAACGACAACTCACCGGGATAGAGCAATACATCACCATGCCCTCAGTTAACAAACAGTGGTTGTCGGGTAGCTTTGAGGATTTTTGCCAGCATATGGCGCAACAAGTGCAGCTGGTATTGCCTCAACAGGTTGATACACAAGTGTTGTTGGATGAAGCAAGAGTGAAACATCAAAAAATCTTGCGATTAGAAAAGGTCCGGTTGGCATTTCGCAAGGCAATGGAATATTGGTTGCTTTTAGATAGGGTATTGTACTTGCAAGAATGCGGCTACGAGGTTGTTATCAAGACGTTTTGCGACGAAACTGTTACGCCGCGCAACGCCTTGATTTTGGCTGTTGCCGCTTAGTTTCTGATTGCGCCAGAATAAAACGTACCAAAAATATAATCTCGGTCGGCGACATTCATATGACAACCAGAGCATTGCGCTGCTACTGCCGGATCTGACGCTTTACCACGTAACAGGGTTTGTCCATCGGTCGAAAACTTCATGTATTCCCAATTACCGTTTTTGTCATCATACCCTTTAGGGTGTTTTTTCATGAACACGACAAATGTAGGAGTACCGGGTTTGCCTTCGTGAGAGGTATAACCCTCTTTGGCGACCATGGTGCCAAGGGGATACATTTTGAACTGACTTTTCGCTGGGGCATCATCCTCATCTTCGTCCTCGTCATCATCATCGTAATCATCTTGGGAAGTACGCAGATATTCGAGGTAATTTTGGCGATAAATCTCGGGGTTTTGATTAATAAATACCGCCACAAACTGGTTCCAATGCAAAGAAGACAATTCGAATCCAGTGACCCTTAGCCATTTATTGCGGTAGTCGCCGTACAATGCTTTATTGGCTTTAGAGGCTTTAAATTGTGTGATGTTGAACGGGCTTTTTGGCGCATCTGCGGCAGTTGCTATGCTCGAAAATAAACTGGATAAAACCAGCAGTGGCACCACACTCAGGCAAAATAAAAGTTTCTTCATGATGATTGTCATCAGACTAGCTCCTACTGATGGTCAAAGTACCCTTGACCTTCTTTTTGCGTTTTACTTCAATGGTTTTTGATTCACCTTTTTTCAATTCTATGGTTATTTTTCCATATTTGGGCATCATCAAAATCAGCTGATCTTTATCACCGGGTACATCATCGATTTTAAAGTCGTAACTTTTCACCTTTTTCTTGAAAGGGAAGGGGTAAAAATGATCGGTTTTAACGTTCGCAACATAACCGCGCATTTTCGGGTGAATTTTACAGCCAACCCTAATAAGCGTTTCATCAGGCCAGTCCATTTTTAACTCCATCGAGTTGTTTGGTGTCATTAAACCCACATCAAACTTAACCTTTTGTTTGGCATCGTTGGCATAAATGTTGTGGTCAAAGGTGTCAGAGTTTTTAAATACAATAGAATTACCCGGTGAGCCGACAGCGATGCGGGTAGTAAAAGCTTTGCCTTTTTGGTCGATCATCGGTGATTTGGCTGTACTGCCACTACCGGGTACGTATAACAGGCCGGTAAAAGGGGCTTTTTTCTTGAATTCGAGTTTGCCGCTGACAACATCCGCAAAAGCGTTGGTTGTGGTCAGAGTCAGTGTGGCTGCGACAATTAACGCAGCAGTGAAAGTAGCTTTCATAATATTCCTTTAACTATATAAAACAGAGGCTTGAAATTTATTGTTATCCAAGGCGTTATTTTAATATGGCCAAAATCAAAGCGCATGATTTGATTCTGACCATTGGTGAGATAGGTTATTTGGGGATGTCAGGTCGTTGTATCAAAACCGGACTGGATAGCGCGCCCAAAAACGAGATCAGGTCAAATTTATCTTGTTTAGTCAGCCCTAGCGGTTTGATTAATTTATCCAAATGTTTCTTGCTCTTGCCACCCATGTTATATAAATCGATAACTTCTTCGAGACTGGCAGCTGAGCCATCATGCAAATAAGGTGCACTAAAGACGATGTTGCGCAACCCTGGAGTTTTAAAAGCTCCAGTCATGCTTTCTTCACCGCTGAACCCTGCTCTGCCCGGGTCGGCGTCACCAACACCGATGTTGTGATAACTGTCGTCGGTAAAATTGGCGCCATCATGGCAATCAATGCAGTTGCCTTTGCCTTTAAACAGTTTTAGCCCTCTGATTTGCGAGTCGCTCATGGCTGTTTTATTACCAGCAAGGTAACGGTCAAAGGGAGAATCTGTACTTATGATTGTTCGCTCAAAAGCAGCAATGGCACGGCCAAGAGTGAGCTTGGTTAAACCATCAGCACCATAGACTGCATCGAAAGTCTCACGGTAATACTTCACGGCCTTGAGTCTTGGTAGTAGCAGGTTAAGTGGCATATTCATTTCGCCAGCGGCTTCAATGGGTCCTAATGCCTGTTGTTCGAGGGTTTCCATGCGGCCGTCCCAGAACATTGCACTGCCCCAAGCTAGGTTATAAATATGTGGCGTATTTCTACCTAAATCACCGCCCATAGCACCAACACCGCTGGCCATACCATCACTAAAACCAAGGTCGGGATTATGGCAACTGGCGCAGGATTGTTTTTTATTTATGGATAGTCGAGTATCAAAAAAGAGGGTTTTGCCCAAGGTGATTTCAAGTTCACTGGGCTCTTCGTCATCTGGGTATTCAATGTCGTCGACATCAGGTGTGGCTAAATCTGCTGCAAAGGTAGAGTTAAAGCCAATTGATAGTGATGCTATAAGTGCTAAAGGCAGAATTTTTTTGAGCATATATATTCCGTTATTGTTAATAGGTGTTTAGCTGATACCCGTTGAAAATTCGAATCGTTAAGAAGCGTAGTTTCTTTCTGCCAATAGGCAGGATGGGTGTTATGCAGCGATAGTTTTTTTGCTCCATGCTAAACATATGTACCTACATCCGCGTAGGTCAGTCGTAAGATCTATTATTTTCAATAAGTTAAGTTTATATCCAGCAAACTTTATCGCGTGTGCATAAGTTGTATTGGGGGATTAAAGCTAGTTAAAAATTAGTTTATTCAATATACTTTGGCAAGCAAATGCGGCAATAAAAATTACTAAGACAACTTATAATAAAATACACGGTTGTTTGGCATGAATAAACCAAAATAAATAACAAAATCAAAAAGTGGGAAACAAAATGCACTTAAGCATTGGCAAGAAACTGTGGTTGGGATTCGGCATTGTGATACTGTTGATTTTTATCAGTACTGCCGTTAATTACAATTATTTGAGTAACATGCAGACAAGTCAATCTGCGGTGGTAAAGGTGCGTTACCCCATTGTTATGGCCGGCAAAGATCTCATTAACGGGATCAACCAGTCGTTAGCTGCCTTGCGCGGATACATGATTCTTGGCGGGGAACCGGCTGCGGCGACAAAATTCAAGCTAGAACGAAAAGTAGCGTGGCAAGATATCGACAAAGCGATTGAATTTCTCGGCTCACTGACTGCCAATATGGATGCGAACAGCGTTGAGAATATCAACAAAATCAATAAAATACTCAGCACCATGGCCGACAACCAACAAGCCATTGAGCGCATTGCTCAAACCCCCGAAAATCAACCTGCACTAGAGTTGCTGATTAAAGATGCTGGGCCCAAAGCCGAACAAATGCTTGAATACCTGGGTCAGATGATTGAAATTGAAGGCGATTTAGATGCCGATGAAGACAGAAAAACTCTGTTGAAATTTTTAGCTGACTCACGAGGTGCTTTTGCTATCAGTGTTGGTGGGTTGCGTGCTTATTTGATATCTGGCGATAATGTATTTAAAGACCAATTCGATGTGAACTGGCAAATCAATACCGATGCCTATCTTGAGATAGATGAAACCATTGATTTATTGACTGAAGAGCAATTGGGGTTATGGCAACAATATGAAACGTTGCGTGAACAATTTGCCCCTGTATCGATAGAAATGTTTCGATTGCGCATCAGCGAAAAATGGAATATTGCCAACCACATGCTCGAAAATGATGTTGAACCCCAAGTGCGCGATATCACCACGTTGCTCAATAACATGGCCAAAAGCCAACAACAGTCGGTGAATGCTGATATTAAAGCCCTTGATGATATTTTGGTTACGGTTTATCAGGTGATGTTTATTGCTGCGATTTTCATTGTGTTGGCAGGCGTTGGCACGGCAGTGAAAATAGTACCAAACATTACCAGAGCGATGAAATTACTGCTCGGACAAGCGGACGAAATTTCGCAGGGTAACCTTGCCGCCAACCATGAAAATGACAAGGTTTTGTTGGCTGAGGATGAAATGGGCGATTTGGCCAGACATTTTGTCAGTATGAGCCAATCGTTGAGCAACATGATATCTACCGTAAAAGGGCATGGCATTCAAATGCGTATAGCCTCTTTTCAGGTGGCGTCTTTGTCGGAAGAAATACTATGTGCCAGCCAACAAGAGCAAAACCGCTCGGGCGAAGTGACTGACGCAACGGGCAAATTGCTGGAGGCCTCGCAGAGGAATTTGTCGCTGGCCAACGAAGCCCTTGAAGTAGTGAAAATGAGTGAAGAGCAGGCACGCATCGGGATTGCCGCTGTTGACCTCACCATTAATGAAATGGAAATGTCGGTTAGCGAGGTTAAACATACCACCACTGAGATTCAGGCGCTGGATGAAGCTAGTCAGAAAATCTACAATATCACCGACACTATTCATCAGATTGCCGATCAGACTAATCTATTGGCGCTCAACGCCGCAATTGAAGCGGCCCGTGCGGGTGAACATGGCAGAGGGTTTGCCGTGGTGGCCGATGAAGTTCGCAATCTGGCCAACAAAACGTCTGAGGCAACAATTGAAATTTCTGATGTGATTAAAGTGCTTAAACAGAAAGTTGAGTTGTCTATTAGTTCGATGAACCGGGCAGCAGAACATGTATTTGCCAGTCAAGAGAAAGCCGCAGAAACGGCCACTGCGATTAATACTATCAACGACAGTGTTGCTCAGATCTCCAACTCAAATACCGAAATAAGTGAAAGCGCTGATACCCAGATGATGCAATTGGGTTTGTTACAAGAAAAACTGGCCAGCCTGTTTGAAACCTTAAGAGAAGACAGCAGTCGCGCCGGTGCTGTGTCGATTAACGCAAGGGTGCTATACAGTGTTGTCGAGAATGTGACTTTGTCGCTGGATAAATTCAGTACTTTGCCATTTAAAGCAGATGAAGAACTAGAAAATGATCGCCGGGCAGATAAGCGCATGAATGGTTGCTTGCGGGTCGAAATTTGTCAGGGTAATGCACATTACGAAGGCGTAACCCGCAATATTGGCGCGCAAAGCTTGGGTATTGAACTCAGTACTACGCTTAATTGTAAGTTGCCAGTATCCCTGACGGTGTTTTTACCTTACAGAGATTTCATTGATTATAAAAATCAAATACCGCTCAATTTGCACGGTGAATTGGTGCGTGACGATTATAACGATCAGGTATTTCAATACGGCGTTAAAATAATCAGCGATGAAAGCGGCAGTCTAGAAAAGCTGCGTAAGGCTTTTCAGTTCTTTGCTGACCATGGTAATGCTTAACCCGCTCAACTTGGGCGTTCGGGTTTAGGCATTGGTAGCGGAAAAACAATAAATTAGATAAGCATCGTTTTTTAATTGGGCTTGATGCTGAGGCTGCATTCATTGAGTCAGCGGATCGTCTTCTACTCCAGGGTACATGGCTGTACTGACCTGCTCTACCGTTTGCTGTTGATACTGATTCACTTTTGATTCTAAATAATCCAAGTGCGATTGAAAGTTGCTGTCACCATATCCACGATGGTGATTTATCACCTGTTGAACCAGTGTTTTAACGCTTGAATCTACAACAATACTGTCACCATTGCTGTATCTGGAATTTAGTAAATCATATTTGCCAATCAACGCTGGAATAAGCTCAAAATACAGAGGGATTGTGGATGCGTTAATCTGTACGTGCTGCCAAGCGTCATACGCCCGAATCACCAAAGAGCTTTCGCTGGAGTCTGCAAGGTAAAACTTTATACCATAAAGCATAGGATCGTGCATTGCCGCTTCAACCGAGGTGTCATTCGACTCCTCAGATATTGTGAGCCAAGAGCTGCCGCCTCCGCCGTTACCATTGCATCGAAAATCAAGGACGTTACAGGACCCTTCGCCTATTGGACAATTGTGTGAATTTCCACAATGTGGTGTGATTAAGGCGCTGTGGGTGTTGCTTTTAATAATCGGTGATGACATATTTTGAGCTGAATTGAACGAATGCTTATCGTTTTTTTTGCTTCGCTGCTTCTTCGTCCCTTTATAGTTCATCATTTTGACTTTCTTCAAGATTTTTCTGAAATCACCAAACTGCTTGTCGCCATTGTCTACCTGTCGACCTACTTCAATATTGTTGATAATCAATGCAGTTGCATTTGTAGGTGCTTCTTCACCTGCCAACCAGTACAAGCCAAATTCATACGCTGTAGAGCATTCGGGCAGGTCTAGCGTTTTAAATGTCATTTGGTTTATAGGTTTGAGCTTTGATTGTTTTGGTTCATAAAGCCGATGGGTTGTCGTGCCAAATTTTTTGCTGGTCAGAGTATAGACACTTAGTACGTTGACCGTATCTGCATTAAACGTAACATGAGGGTCATCTACCAAAAGTTGTTCGGAATACATGATAATAGCAACAGGCATTTCCTTTTTTATTTGCCCTGTTTTTTTAAACCCTATGGCTTCTAGCACTTGGTCAAATCGGGCAGTATCAAGTGGCAGTCTTAAAGCATCATATCGCTCAACCCCCATTGCACTCAAACTTGGCAACTCTGAAAAGTCCATAGGACCGTACCAAGGCCCCGTTAAATATTCGTCTGAGGTGAAACTTTCACCAAAGACTGTAAGATCAGCAGCTATGGCGTTAAAAGACAAAAGCAGCATTATGCAAAGACGTTTAATCATTAAGTTAATCCTGTATTGGTTATTGTTATTAAATTATAGCTTTGAGGTTAAAAGGCATACTCTCGTTACCCGTTGTTGAAAAATAGTGGGTGAATTAATGATTTGCAAGAATAAATGTCTGTTTAATTGGGCTTGTTATCACAGACAACAAAAAAATTGAAAATTCTTTCAACCTTTCCACCTGCGCTTACGACTAATGTAAATATCGACAATTGATGTGCAGTGAAGCACATCGAATTTACAGTACCGTAGAGGCCCCCATGTCATCGAGTTACCTTAAAAGCTCCCTTGCCGCGCTGGTTTGCAGCGCAGCTTTTTTATCAATTGGCGCGTACGCCGAGCCAGAAGCCCCTAAAGTAGAACGAAAGAACTATTCGTTATCACGGCAAAATACTGCGCCAGTTCTAGATGGGGTATTAAGCGAATCACAATGGAAAAATGCGGTTCAAATCGAACTTAAATACGAAAATAACCCCGGCGAAGGTATTCCTGCACCTGTTAAAACAGTTGCTTATTTATATGAAGATGGGCGAAGCCTGCATGTGGCCATAAAAGCCTACGACCCAGACCCTTCAAAAATCAGGGCTTACCTGCGCGACCGCGATACCTTGTGGCAAGACGATAACGTGGGGATTATCATCGATACTTTTGATGACGAGCGCTCGGGTTTTGAGTTTTTCGTTAATCCGCTCGGCGCCCAAGCCGACATGAGCATGACCGACACCAACGGCTGGAGAGAAGACAGCTCATGGGATGCCATTTGGGACAGTGCGGGTAAAATTACTGATGACGGTTTTGTTGTCGAAATGAGCATTCCATTCACCGCACTACGTTTTCCACAAACCGGCGAAGCGCTCACTTGGAATATCGCGGTATGGCGTAATTACCCGCGCGACGACCGCCACCAAATGTCTAACTACAAACCAGACCGTGATTCTGAATGTAACCTGTGTTTGTTTGACAAAATCACTGGTTTTAAAGACATTAAACCCGGTAAAAACTTTCAATTAACGCCAACACTGACCAGTTCACGCAGCGACAATAAAGAAGATGTTAACAGCGATTGGGAAAATGGCAGTTTTGAGGTCGATGGCGGTTTAGATTTACGCTGGGGTATTACTCAAGACATGGTTTTGAATGCCACCATTAACCCAGACTTTTCGCAAATAGAAGCCGATTCGGCGCAGTTAGACATTAATAACACTTTCTCGTTGTTCTTCCCTGAAAGACGACCCTTCTTTTTAGATGGCGCGACCTATTTCAAAACACAGCGATTTAATCTAGTACATACCCGAAATATCGCCGACCCAGATTATGGCACCAAGATAACCGGTAAAACTGATGAACACGCTTATGGGGTGATGGTGGCAAACGACAATCAAACCACCTTTTTGGTGCCGGGTAATGAAGGCTCAGACATTGCCAAACTGAAAAAGCAACGCAATGATCAAAGTGTGGATTTTGAGTCTGATATTGCTATCGCCCGATACAAAATGGACATAGGTGAGCGCAACAACATCGGTGCTATTGTCACCAGCCGTCGCGGTGGTGATTATAACAACTCTGTGGCATCGGTTGATGGCAGTTACTGGTTAAGTAAAGAAGACAATATTAATTATCAGTTTGCGTATTCTGAAACTGATAACCCAATGCAATTGCAAAACAAAGAAACCAATGATGAAAAGTTAAAACTGGCACCAAGCCAATCGGACCATGCAATGTCACTGGGTTACTCTCACAGCACTCGTGATTACAGCATCAGCGCCGGTTACACCAACATTGGCAAAGACTTTCGTGCTGACTTAGGTTTTATGTCTCAAGTCGATTACGAAAAGATTGTCATTGGTGGCAGTCAAACCTGGTATGGGGATGACGATGACATATTAAATCGCTGGGGTTATTACGGTGATGTCGATAAAACCTATGATTCACAAGGTAAGGTGCTTGAAGAAGAAGCGCAGATCAGTGCCAATCTTCGAGGGCCTATGCAGCTGTACAGTGAGGTTGGTGTCATTGCCCGTAATAAACTTTACGACGAAGACAATTATGATGAGATACTGGGCACTTTTTATGCAAACATGAGCCCAGCAAGTGGGGTTAGGTTAGAAGCTTACGGGCGTTTTGGTGAACTCATCGACTACGCCAATAATCAATTGGGCGACTCGCTGGTACTTGGCGGCTCATTAACTTGGCAGATTGGCACTCATCTGCAATTTAACGGCTCGTTTGAAACCAATCAAATGGATGTAGACGGTGGCGAGTTGTTTAGCGCTCAGCAAAGTGATATTCGTTTAACATACCAGTTTGATATGCGCAGCTACATTCGCATGGTGGTGCAGTACACCGATATTTCACGCAATCAGTCATTGTATAACGAAGGTAATGACGTAGATGCGAACAGCAGGTATATGAATACCCAGCTGTTATATTCATACAAAATCAATCCGCAGACTTTGTTCTTTTTGGGCTACTCAGACAGGGGTCGTCAAGATGATGATTTGAGCAAGATACTGCGCACCGACCGAACGGTATTTGCCAAGTTCAGCTACGCTTGGCAAATGTAGTCTAGTGAAATAACACCGTAGGGTGCAGACTCCTGTGTCTGCCCTTACATCTGACCATCATTTCATAAACCTTCTGCACCTGCCTCATACCCCGCCGTCTCAAGGTAATATGCCGCATATCCACCGGTAACTATTAACAAAAAAGGAATGGCAATAAAATGCATTGCCATGGTTAAATCTGCTGAAAAGTTAATCCACAACAACGCACCCCAGCTAAAAATCAAAGCCAATATCGTTAGTATTTTCTTTTGCATCAAGTTGCTCATTTGCTCTCCAGTACTTTGTTTAAAGTGAATGACTAAACTGACGCCATTCTAACCATTGTAGAATCGTTCGATAAGTGGCAATATTGCTATATTAACGGTGAATATTGCCATTTTGTTTAAATGGTATAAAAAGAGAGTCAGAAGATGAAAAAAATCGTTGTAGTGGCTGCCGACAATGCGGTGGCGTCAAATATCACTGGGGTGATGGACTTCTTTGCTTTTTGCAATACTTTTTGGCATGTCAGTAATGAAGAACAAGTATCTGATTTATTTGATTGTAAACTGGTGGCAGCTCAAGGTAATTCAGTGACAACTTCCTTATCGTTTGTGTTACCTGCCCACACTCATGAAGTGCTCGATGATGCCGACGCATTAATCATTGCCAATGCGCATGTTTATAACGCTGCGGGGTTTGAAGATTATCTGCAAAAGATATCCCCTTTGTTTGGTCACATTAAAGCCCTTCACGCGCGGCAAAAACCAATTGGCGCATTTTGTTCTGGTACCTTTGTTCTGGCTGCAACGGGTTTACTTGACAACCGCTCGGCAACTTGTGCTTGGTGGTTAACCGATTTGTTTAAAAGCAGCTATCCCAAAGTCAAACTATCGCACGACTGTATTGTTGTCGAACAAGACAACCTGTATACCGGCGGAGCAACAACGGCGTATTTAAGTTTGTGCTTAAAATTGGTCGAACAGATGGCTGGGGAACATGTTGCCAGTCAAATGTCTAGAATAATGCTGGTGGACCCCAATCGGTCGTCACAAATGCCATTTATGACGTTACAACAACTCAAAGGCCATAAAGACGATAGGGTAAACAAAATTCAACAATGGATGCAGGCTAATCTCAGTGAGTCTTTTTCATTGGATGATTTGGCGCAGCGGTTTGCGTTAAGCAAAAGAACGCTGATGCGCCGCTTTAAACAGGCGGTAGGTGACACGCCGGTCAATTATTTGCAACGTTTACGAGTAGAAGAGGCCAAGCGATTGCTCGAAACTACCCCTGTCCCATTAGAAGAAATTGTGACAAGAGTAGGATATGGTGATGTCAGCACCTTTCGCAAACTGTTCCAGCAATTAACGCAGCTTTCACCTAAAGCTTACCGACTGCGTTTTAATTTGGCGTTTGCTTGATTTGGTATGATATTTTTACAACGTTATCGCAGATGAGATCCCCGTTATTTTACTGTACAATGCGCAGCATTATTTTATAAGCCGAATACTAAGCAGGGCAGTAATGAAAATCTCAATGATAGCGGCGATGGCCAATAACCGGGTGATTGGTAAAGACAATAAAATGCCTTGGCATTTGCCGGCAGACCTGAAGTTTTTCAAAAAAATGACGATGAAAAAGCCAGTGATCATGGGGCGCAAAACCTTCGAATCTATCGGCAGGCCTTTGCCTGGCAGACAGAATATTGTGATCACTCGTTCAAGCGAATTCTCGGCGCAGGGCATTACAGTGGTTCATGATACCCAAAGTGCGCTGGCTGCTGCTGGAGAAGTCGAAGAAGTGGTGATTATTGGTGGTGGTAATATCTACCAGCAGTTTTTACCACAGGCCGATGAGTTGTACTTGACCTTCATTGATTTGGATACCGATGGAGATGCATTTTTTCCAGATTATGCGGATGTCGCCAATTGGTCGCAGGTGTGGCAAGAAACGCATAATAAAGCTGATGGGCAACCATATGATTTTCGCTTTGTCAGGTTAGAGCGAATCGGCTGAGTAGATGATTTAGCCATGGGGGTTATCATCGGGTAATAATTGCGTAAAAAATGGGAAAGAGTGGGGAATTATCCGCAATTGGCGGGGAAAAAGGGCTGTTTGGCGCAATACAATTGCTTCAAATTGAAGATATTGTTACACTCAAGTCATAAATTATAGGCACGTTTTTATTTTAAGGTGATCAAATGAAGTTGTTTTCTGTAGCGTTGGTGACCGTCGCGCTCACTGCAAGTCTTGCAATCTCAAAGCCAGCATATGCTGACGCTGCTTTAGTTGAATCTATTTGCAATTTTGTGGCAGCAGACGACAAGAATCGATTGCGTAAAAAATTGCGCAGCTCTAAAGTGAAGCTACGAAACATCTATGACGGTGTAACCTGTGATGGTTTAAATTTGTTGCAGTTTGCAATGAAAAAAGGCTCAAGCAATGTTGGTAAATATATCGTTAAAAGATTGCCGACCACTAAATTGGCCAACGGTCAGGATTTGAAATGGGCCAATGACAACGGCCACGGTGCTTCAGATATTGTTGCCGCTATCAAGGAACGATCGGCAGGTTAGATTTGAGTTTGTAGACATAATAAAAAAGCCACCCAATAGGTGGCTTTTTTTATGGCTGAGATTTGCGGAAAGAGGTTTCATTGCAACAGCAACGAAACCACAATTGTCGTCACTAAACCTTAAATTCATCCACCGACAATCTTAACTCTTCAGACAACCTTGCCACTTCATGACTCGATATAGCCGTTTGGTCGGCTCCTGTCGAGGTTTGTTCAGCTAAGCCTACAATCGCTTCTAATCGCTCGCTAATCTCTTGCGATACCTGATGCTGCTCTTGTGCTGCTGTAGAGATTTGTTCACTGGCGTCATGGGTTTGATGCACAGCACTGGTGATTGACGATAATGCGGTATCGGCCAGCTCGCTTTGCGCCACACAACTGTCTGCCTGATTCTTGCCTCTTTCCATTACTTGTACAGCTTCTTCAGCGCCAGATTGCAAGACTTGGATCATCGCTTGAATCTCTTGTGTCGACTCTTGGGTTTTGCTCGCTAGCGATCTGACTTCATCGGCGACCACGGCAAAACCTCGGCCTTGTTCACCGGCTCTGGCTGCCTCTATCGCGGCATTTAATGCTAGCAGGTTGGTTTGGTCGGCTATGCCTCTTATCACGTCCAAAATGCTGCCGATAGACGCGCTGTCGTCGTGCAATTTATTAATAACTTTCGATGCATCTTCAACTTCATCAGCCAACTGGGTGATGGTTTGTTTGTTTTCTAATGAGATTTGCTTAACCCGCTGAGATTCATTGTCGGCGTGTTTGATTTCGTTTAACGCCTCTTCGGCACTGTGCATTACTGACTGCGAGGTGCTACTCATTTGCGTTGTGGCGGTAGCCGCTTGTTCCATTTGTGTGCGCTGATTTTGTATCGCCTGAGTGGTTTCGGCAGTGATTGCCGAGGTTTCTTCAGACGCCGAAGCCAATTGGGTTGAGCGCGAGATAATGCCTTGAATCAGGTTACGCAAGCTGTCGATGAGCGAGTTGCAGTTTTTCGCCAATTCGCCAAATTCATTTTCGTCACTGTCATTGAGTCGCTGAGTTAAGTCGCCACCTGCGACCACTTTGAGCATCGCGTTAACTTCACGCAGTGGTTTGGTGATTTTGCTGACGGTGAATATTGCAATAGCAAAGGCTGAAACAACGGCAATGAGCATAACGATGTAAGTCCAAATCTTGCCACTGCTGATGTTACTTTCAACTTTCTCTTGGTTTGTATTGGCAACGTCTGTGGCTTGTGTGAAAAGGGTGCTGAGATGATTAATGCCTTCTTCGATGTTATGTTGGGCCAACGTTAATGCATTTTTGGCGTCATCATAAGCGGCTAAACTGGCTTGTTTGTTGGCAATAATAGAATTTTGACCGGTGACGATATCAACAATTTCATTCAACTTATCAGATAAATCACCCGCCATTGCGGTCGCATCACCACTACTGTTTTGCTTAATCACGGCTGTTTTGTCTTTTAACGCCACAGCAGCTGCATTGATTTCTGTCGCAACGGTATTCACATCAGTCGCTGTGCTTGATGATGCCAAGTCCATCACTTGGTCTAATAATGCACCTAAATCGGTTTCTAATGCGTTGGCTGCGTCTTCGCCTTGGCTTTTCAGTCCACTTGAGTCAGTTAAATCTAATGCCACTGAACCTGCGTCATCTATTACCTCTTCGAGCATTTCTTGCTGTTCGGCAATGGTGGCATCAAGGGTTAATTGGTTTTTGTGCGTTGAAAATAGTTTTCTGACGTTGGTAACGAACGTTTCGCTGATGCCGGTGACTTTGGTTAAGGCTGCGTTTAATTGCGGATCTGAACTGACTACCTGTTGCAAGTCTTTACGCTCTTTTTCGAAGCTGGTGTTGTTGGCGTTAAATTTTTGTTCGACTGCATCTAACTTTGATAGCTCTGAGGTGTGAAAATCATCAAGGGCGTTTTCACCCATTTTGATAAATTGCACTTGTAGCTGCGAACTGTGAACCAGCGCAGGAATGGACAAGTCGTTAACTTTTGTACTTAAGTCGCCAATGTTGGACAACTGTTTGGTAGAGAACAAACTCGTACCAATCAAGATTAGAGTGATAATACCAAAACCAAACCGAATGATGGTTGCGACTTTTACGTTCATAGAGTTTCCCAAGGAGTCATGTCAGGTTAAAGATGGTTATTGTTGTTAGGTTATTTGTCATTGTGATGACATTCAGAACAGTGGTACAACGTTACACACGCTTAACTCTAATCTACACGTAATCTACTGAAACTTAAAGTGCAGAAATAGGTATTGAGTCCGTGGTGATGCACTTATTGTCTGATAGTCGCATCATAGTTAGGTGATAACCCCAAACGCATCCAGTATCAAGTGCAATGATGTTGTTGTGACCGGTATTTCCCATTAGTGAAGCCCAGTGACCAAAGAGCAATTGGTAACCCGACCAACTCGCCGGTTGAAGTGTAAACCAAGGTTGTAATAGTGAATCGTCAGTCTTGTTTGGGGCGTCTTTGTGAATAAACTCCAAACTACCATCCTCAAAACAAAACCGCATTCGGGTTAAGTAATTAACAATGCAACGAAAACGGGCGTGGCCAGTATGGTTATCATCCCAACGGTTTGGGGTATTTTGATACATGTTAGCCAGATATTCAAAACACTCATCACCTTGTAAAATGGTTTCGGCTTCTTTTGCCAGTTTTATGGCGGTAGGGATATCCCATTGCGGTGAAATACCTGCATGAGTCATTACGGTTTTATCATTAATTACCGCTAGCATCGGTTGATGCAGCAACCATTGAATGAGTTCATCGATATCTGGGGCGGCTAACAAGTCATCGAGTTTGTCGTTTTTTTTGACTCGCTTAATGCCAAAGTGAGTGGCAATTAAGTGTAAATCATGATTGCCAAGCACGGTGGTGGCACTGCTGCCCAGTGATTTTACAAACCGTAGGGTTTCGAGCGATTTTGGCCCGCGAGCCACTAAATCGCCAGCTAACCACAAATGGTCGACATTTGCGTCAAAATCGACTTTATCGAGCAATACCAGTAACTCATCAAGGCAACCTTGAATATCACCGACCACATAGTTTTGGCCAGTTTTTGGTACTTTATGAGACGACTCGTTTTTTTGTGGTGTGTCTAACGGTTTAGTTGATGGCATTGGGTACTGATAAACCAAAAGGAGCAATAGGCGCAACGAACATTTCGCCGTTAGGCTGCTCCATATCGTAATGCCCTTCCATGACACCAACCGGGCTACTTAATACCACACCGCTGGTATAACGGTAGCATTCGTTCGGTGCAATAAGCGGTTGCTGTCCAACCACGCCGTCACCATTAACTTCAATTTTTGAGTTGTCGGCATTGGTGATTAACCAGTGGCGGCTTTTTAATGTTACAGGCGCCAAAGAGTTGTTGGTGATGCTGATGGTGTAAGTAAAAATGAATCGGTCTTTGGCAGCATCTGACTGCGCTTCGATGTATTGGGTATCGACATTAATTAAAATTGGATCAGCGCTTTTCATTATCAGTCTCAGTCGGATTGTCGGCTAACCAGTTGGCTAAGCTAATAAAATTTTCTAACGTTAGGTATTCTGGGCGAAGTTTGGGATCAATACCCAGCGACTCGATGACATCAACGCTCATCAGGTTCTTCAAGCAATTACGCAAAGTCTTGCGGCGCTGGTTAAAGGCTTCAAGACAAACCCGGTTAAGGCATTTTAAGTCTTTAGCGTTACGCTCTTCTGGCTTTTTAGGTGTCAAGCGAATGACTGCTGAGTCAACCTTAGGCGGCGGATCAAACGATTCTGGCGGCACTTCAATTACCGGCATGGCATGGCAAAAATACTGTGTCATTACCGTTAATCGACCAAATGCTTTACAACCCGGTTCGGCGACCATGCGCTTAACCACTTCTTTTTGCAGCATAAAGTGCATATTTTCGATGTGCTCGGCATAGTCAAACAAATGAAACAATAACGGTGTCGAAATGTTGTAGGGCAGGTTACCAAAAACTTTGAGTTTTTTGCTTTGGGCCTCTGTTTTTGCAGGTAAAAGTGTTGAAAAATCAAATTTTAACGCATCACCCTGATGAACATCGAGTTTGTCTGCCAAAGTTGGGTGATTGTTCAATCGTTCAACCAAGTCTCTGTCGAGCTCTACAACCGTCAGGCGATTGGCCATTTCGGCAACTGGTTCGGTGATGGCACCAAGGCCTGGGCCTATCTCGACCAGTAGGTCGTCGGGTTGTGGATTGATCGCACGCACAATTTGGTCGATGACCACATGATCGTTCAAAAAATTCTGACCAAAGCGCTTTTTGGCTCTGTGACCCTGAGTGACTTTTCTATTCATCTGCTGATTTACTCGATTGAATTTGGCTAGCTTGGGTTTGAATCGCTTGTGTGCTTATCATTTCAATCGCCTCACTTAACGCATACTCAAAACTGCCTGCACAGGCTTGACCCGTGCCCGCCAAATCAAGTGCTGTGCCGTGGTCGACTGACGTTCTGATAAAGGGCAGACCTAAGGTGATATTTAATGATTTACCAAATCCTTTGTATTTTAATACTGGCAAACCCTGATCGTGAAACATCGACAAAACAGCATCGGCATCATGTAGATACTTATCTTGGAACAGCGTATCTGCGGGCAGCGGACCAATCAGGTCCATGCCTTGCGCTCTAAGCTCATCTAGTGCAGGAATAATAATTTCTTGCTCTTCTTTACCTAGATGGCCACCTTCTCCGGCATGAGGGTTTAAACCACAAACGTAAATCCGTGGTTTTTTAATGCCAAATTTAAGGCGCAAATCACTGTGTAAAATGGTGGTGATTTTAATTAATCGGTCATAGGTGATGGCTTTGGCCACGTAGGCCAGCGGCAAGTGCGTGGTGACCAAAGCGACTCGTAAGCCTTCGGTAGCCAGCATCATCACCACATCTGGTGTATTGGAGTGAACCGCAAAATATTCGGTGTGGCCGCTAAAAGCAATGCCCGATTTGTTGATGATCTCTTTGTGCACCGGGCCTGTAACAACCGCGCTAAACTCGCCGTCGATATTTTTTTGACAGGCATAGCGCAACGTATCGAGCACGTAGTGGCCATTATTGGCATTAAGTACACCACACTCAACCGGTTCTTTTACCTCAAATGGCGCAATGGTTAAGGTGCCCTTGATCTGAGGTTTAGCAGGTTCATCGGCATTGTAGGTTTGCAGAGTTAGTGGCAAATCTAACATTTTTGCTCGGTCAAGTAACAACTGAGGATCGGCACAAACCACCAGTTCTACTGGCCAGTCTTGCTGGGCCAGCGCTATGGTGACGTCTGGGCCTATACCCGCCGGTTCTCCGGGGGTGATTGCGATTCGTTGAGTCATATCCTTCCTCGGTTAGCTTTCTGGCAATATCTCAACGTAGGCTTGAGCGCGTATTTCGTGATACCAGTTTTCTGCTTCTTCACTGAATTTACGGTTGAAGATCATACGGTGCGCTTGTTCACGTTTTTTCAGCTCGGTTGCATCTTGAACGCGTCGGCCAAGCACTTCAACAATGTGCCAGCCAAAGCTGGTGCGAAATGGCTTACTGACCTGACCAATTTCAAGGGTTTCGATTTGATCTGCGTAGGCCGGATCTAAGACTTTTGATTCAATCCAATCAAGAACACCATCTTTAAGTGCTGTGCCCGCGTCCTCTGAGTGTTCTTTGGCTAACTCGGCAAGCGTTTTTTCGCCGCTCTTGATTTGACTGATAAACAGTTTCAGCATCTCTTGGGCTTTTTGTTCACTGAGAATAATCGATGGTTTGATTAACAAATGACGACTGCGAATTTCGTTAACTTCAACAGTTTCACGTCCTTTGATGTCTAAAATGGTTAATATATGAAAACCGGCGCCTGATTGAATAGGCCCCATGACATCACCTTTTTTGTGACCTTTAACCGCAGTTGCGAACAAAGTGGGCATTTCATTGGTGCTCTTAAAGCCTAACTCACCGCCTTGCAATGCTTTAGAACCCTGTGAAGAGGTCATGGCCAGTTGTTTGAAATCTTGACCTTCACCTAACAATTCAATAATACGGTCAGCTTGCTTTTTAACGGCGTCTAACTGTGCTTCGTTTGGGTTGCTAGGCACGGTCAATAGAATGTGGCCAAGGTTGAATTCTTCAGCCGTATTGCCGTGTTGTTCAATCAATTTGAGCAGCGAATCGATTTCTTGTGGGCCAATGTATACGCGTCGGCGCACACTGCCATTTTTAACTTCGTTAAGGGTTAGCTCTTCACGCAAGTTTTCACGAAAGCTCTCGTAGTCTTCACCACTGGCAACGAGTTTTAAACGTAACTGCTCGGTAGAGATGTTATCTCCTGAAGCGATTTTCTCTAACGCCTGATCAAGCTGGGCATCGCCGATTTGAAAACCCATATTGAGTGCCATTTGTAATTGAATACGGCGGCTTACCAACTGTTCAAGCACTTGTTCTTTGAGTTCAGATTCACTGGGCAGGCTTTGGTTTTGTGCTTTGGCATTGTCTTTGATGCGGCGCAACATGTTGTCGACTTCAGATTGAAGTACCACGCCGCTGTCGACGATAGCGACCACTTTGTCGACCACTTTGGCTTGACTTAATACACTGGTACATAGCAAGGCGCCGCTGACCATCACTGTTGCTAACTGCTTAAAATTCATATGTTTACACTCTTTGTCGTTTTTGAAACTCACTTCCATGGTGGTTTCAAAAAACCGCTACGTCGAAGTAAATTCGACTTCTGTCACATTCCAACAAGTTGAAATGGTGGCACGTTCGTGTGCCAAGTATGTTAATTATTCAAAAAATAGGGGCGTCGGTAACCAAAGATGCCTTGTTGTAGCATATCTGAAATATCAAAACCGCTGGTGCCATTAAGGCCCTTAATCACTAACTGCAACGAAATACCGCTGTCGAAAGTGCTTGGCAAGTCACTGGTATTTTGTGCCAGTTGCTCTAAATTGGTGTTGATATGACGTCTTGTTACTAATCGCACGGCCCAGCAGCAGGATTCATACTGTATACCAGCATAACTGTCGATGGAACGGTTTTCGGTCAAATCTCGGTGGTAACCGCCAACAAACTGCCAGTTGTCACTGATAGGAAAACTGCCGACGAAGCCCAATTGTTCAATTATCTCACCTGAGACATTGCGAGTACGCCGATGGTTCAATTGTGCGAGCTTAAATTTATCTGCCCGGTAGTCGAGGGTTAAATTACTCTTGTTCATTTTCCCCGAACCAGTGTCATATTGCGCGCTGGCATTGAGGTACCAACGTTTAGACCAGTGAACAAACATTTCTCCGGCCAATGCCGATTTAGAACCCGTTAAGCGGTCATCATTGGCAATAAAACGGCCATCATTTTGAAAATAGAAGATTTGACCAAAACTGAGGCGCATCAACTCTTCGTTTTCAGGGTTGATAAAACGACTGGTGGCACCGAGTGTTATCTGGTTGGCATCGCCAATGCGGTCTAGGCCACTGAAGCGATTGTCGCGAAACAAACCGTGGTAATCATCTTGTAAACGGGTGCTGTCAAACTCGCCTATTTCGCTTTGGTCTTTGAAGGGCACATATAAATACTGCAATTGCGGTTCGAAAGTTTGTAAACCGTTTTGACCAAAAAAACGTGAAGGGCGTTCAAAGTTAACCAAACTGTGGAGCCTGAATTTAGGCAACGTACGATTAATGGTTTGGTCATCACGACCTAGCGAATCATTATATTGCTGAGTGTAATTGGTGTGCAGCACCGACAATTCACTGCTCACAGACCATGCCATAGTGTTGTAATCAAGTGACAACGACGGTTCTATATGCACTCGGTTGGCTTTGACAATGTTTGCCTGAGAATTTGAAAATCGGCTGGCTTCGCCAAACCAATTAAAATCTAATCCGGCAATTTTATAGGCATTGCGATTGGCAAGCTCAATTTGTGGCAAGGTTTGATAAGAAGAGGGGTGTTGGCCCAGTACTTCAAAATTTTGCACCCTAAACGCCGCATCAACGTTATTGGCAAAATAAGCGAATTCAAGATGTTGATTTAACTGGGTGTCGGTGGTGTCATGGTAGGCCGAACCTAAGTCGTTCAAATAGGCATCGTCGCTGATTTGAGTAAAATCAACAAAAGCTCGAAAATTATCGCCATATTGACTGTTATGTTGCCAGTGCACCAAATGCCTTGAGTCTAAATCAACACGTTCGCTGTCGTCAGGTAAGTATTCTATGTTAAACAAACCGTCATGTTTGTCGGTTAGATAACGCAGTTCAGACTGCAACTGAACCCCACGTTTGGTCATTAATCTTGGGGTGATGGTGGCGTCAAAATTGGGGGCTATATTCCAGTACCAAGGCGATTTTAGCTCAATGCCCTGCTTTTTTGAACTGCTGAGATTAGGATATAAAAAACCGGTTTTGCGTCTGTCATCTAACGGAAAAGTCAAATAGGGAATGTAGATGATAGGCGTATTGTTTATTTTAATATTGGCATTCCAAGCCGCGCCCCAGCCTTCTTGCGAAGACAGACTAATCTCTTCTGCCGAGAGCAACCAACCGTCATTGTCTACCGGACAGGTGGTAAAAGTGCCATCGTTAAGCACCAATAGATTTTCTTCGCTGACCTCAAACAAACTGGCGGTACCATGGCCGACATTCTCTGATAAGAAGTACTCAGCCTGTTCGAGCTGCACTTTGTTTTCAGACATGCTCGCTTCAAAGTTGGTGCTTTTCACGTCTACAACATCGTTGTGATAATGAATATCGCCTTGGGCCTTTACTGACTTTTCAGAGCGTGAAAACTTGGCGGTATCACTGGTTACGGCAATGTGTTCAGAGCAGATCACCACGTCGCCTTTGAACGTAGCGCGGTCGTTTTCGAGTAAAGTGGTGTGTTTTGCGCTGATTTTGATGGCCTTGGCCTCTTCAGCGTTTTGGGTTGTGTTCGTTTTTACAGGGGCTGGACAGACAACCGCAGCTTTTTTCGCTGTTT
>CALKGI010000145.1 GCA_938085045.1 uncultured Alteromonadaceae bacterium | reverse complement strand
GTAGCTAACCAACTGTTGGCTACTAGCCTGCTGATAGACAATCACTACAGCTTCTTTGACGATAGAATGAGCCGCTAAAGTTGCCTCTATCTCACCTAGTTCAATTCTGAAACCTCGCAATTTCACCTGATGGTCAAACCGGCCAAGGTATTCAAGCTGGCCATTGGCAAGCCAACGCGCCCTATCGCCTGTTTTATAAATACGTTCGCCCGCACCTATAGAAGTGCCATTAATATCAAGGGTAACAAACTGCTGCGCCGTTAAATCAGGTCTGTTCAGGTAACCTCTGGCAACACCTAGCCCACCAATACACAATTCGCCCGCCACACCAATAGGTTGCGGTTGTAACTGCGCATCAACAATATAAACTTGGCAATTATCTGTGGGTTTGCCGATAGACACTTGAGCCACATTTTCACGCTCATCAGTAGACAACTTATGCTCAGTTGCCCAAACAGTCGCCTCGGTAGGGCCATAACAATTGACCACCTCAGCACAGTCAAACAACTGCTCTACACTGGCCACGGGCAACGCCTCGCCACAACTAAAAATCAGTCGTAAATCAAGTGTATGGCTAAAATGCAGTTGAGATAACTTAGATGGCGTAGCACCAAAAATGCTGATTTTTTGCTTCACCACAAATTGTTCGAATTGCTGTGGGTCGCCAATCACCGCTTTGGTTGTTAACGCCAATAATGCGCCCCGAAACAGAGTCGAAAAAATCTCGCCAACCGAAACGTCAAAGGCAAATGATGTTTGCTGAAACACTCGGTCTGGCAGCGCTGTTTGATACTGGCGATTAAAACCATTGCTCATGTTGGTAACACACAATTGTTCGACCATCACCCCTTTGGGCTTACCGGTTGAACCTGAGGTGTACATCACATAAGCCAAATCATTGGGGCCGCTGTTAACTTCAGGGTTGTCAGTATTCAAAGCACCAAACGGTTGATTCAAATCAATCACTTCAACTCGGCTTTTGGGCAACAATTCAAGCAAGTGAGTTTGGCTTAACAGTAGTTTTATGTCGGCATCAGTTTGTAAGTACTCTAATCGTGCTTTGGGAATTGCCGGGTCCATTGGCACGTAAGCACCACCGGCTTTAAGTATCGCCAAAATTGCAATAATTAGCTCAAGCGAACGATCAGCACAAACCCCGACCAAAACATCGGCCTTAACGCCTTTTTCTATCAACAAATACGCCAGTTGGTTGGCTCGACGATTCAATTCTTGATAGCTAAGTTGATGCTCGTCGCCGTTCAAATCATCAAACAACAATGCAATATAGTCAGGCGTTTTAGCAACCTGTGCTTCAAACATCTGTGCGATAGTCAACTGATTATCAAAGGGCTGCTCAGTGTCATTCCATTGCGTCATAAGCCCTTGCTCTTGCCGGGTTAACATCGCGATTTTCGCCAAGGGTTGTTGCGGGTCTTCGGCCAAATCGGCCAACAACAGCGCAAAATGTTCACTCATGCGTTTGATGGTGGCAGGCTCAAACAACTCAGAGCAAAACTCCCAAGTCATCAACATTTCGCCAGTTTGCTCAGCAATATCTAACGATAAGTCGAACTTGGCTTTTACCGCTTGTGTTTCGTCAACCTTAGGCGTCAATGTCAGGCCATCGAGTTGCAGTTTAATGGTTGATTCGTTTTGATAAGTGAACATCACCTGAAACAAGGGCGAATGGCTTAATTCGCGCTCAGGGTTGAGGGCATCAACCAGCATTTCAAAAGGAATGTCTTGATGGGCGTGGGCGGCCAATGTCGTTTGACACACTTGTTTTAATAGCTCAGTAAACCCTTGCGACCCATCGATTTGGTTGCGCAACACCAATGAATTAACAAAAAGACCAATCATCGACTGACAATCTTGATGGGTGCGATTAGCCCCCGCCGTGCCCACGACCACATCGTTTTGACCACTATAACGCCACAACAAAACGTTAAAGGCCGCCAGTAATGTCATAAACTCTGTGCAACCATTGGCCCGGGCCAGCTTTTTAACCGCGCCGCTCAAATCTTTACTCAAGTGGCATTTAAGTTGTTGGCCTTGGTAGGTTCGCACCTGAGGCCGAGTAAAATCGGTTGGCAAATCGAGCAATTGCGGTGCACCACTCAATTTGTCTTGCCAATAATCTAACTGCTGCGCCAGTACATCGGCATTTAACCATTGGCGCTGCCAGTTTGCGTAATCTGTATATTGAACTGATGTTTCCGGCTTATGAGCGCCAACGGCTCCCTCAATAGCATCAGTGTAAAAATAGCTCAAATCGGTGACCAAAACCCCCATCGACCAACCATCGCCAATAATATGGTGCATGTTAAACAGCAAAATCGATTGCTCGGCCGTTTTAAGTAATTGCAAGCGTAATAACGGGCCACTACTCAAATCAAACGGCGTTAATGCCTGTTGACTAAGCCATTGATTAACTTGATGCTTATCCACTTTGTTTTGTGACCAATCGATAATATCAAGCGGGTCGTAACCGTTATTAATTTTCACTGTTGCGTTGCCATCAACCATAGGGAAACACATCCGCAAACTTTGGTGTTTGTTCACCAATGCCACCAGCGCTTGACGCAGCGCCACTTCGTTTAAATCTCCCTCAAGCGTTAATACCGCAGGCATGTTGTAGGCGCTGTTATCATCTAGTTGGGTCAAAAACCACATTCTTTGCTGAGCATAAGACAGTACTAACGGCTCGTCTGGAGACTGTTGACTAATGGCAGGCAAAACAAAATCTCGTTGGTGCTGATCAATATAATTGGCCAACGCTTTCAATCGGGGTTGTTCAAAAATTACATTGAGCGGCAAATCAATGCCAAAACCATCGCGAATACGAAACGCCAGTTGGGTGGCCAGTAGTGAGTGGCCGCCAGCGGCAAAAAAGTCGGTGTTAGCATCGCTTATTTCTCCCCCCAGTAACTCTGACCACCACACCAATAGTAACTGTTCGGTTTGGCTATTGGCACCAGCGGTTGCAGTGCCTTGCGTTGATAAGTCGGGTGCTGGCAAAGCTTTGTGATCAACCTTGCCATTAGAGGTCAATGGTAACTTGTCGAGCACCACAAAAGCTGTCGGCACCATATAATGGGGTAAACGGGTTTTGAGCCAATCACCGAGCACCCCAGAGACATTGTCTATCGATTCGCTCAAGGTTACGTAACCGATGAGGTGTTGATTGCTGTTGTTTTCAGTAGTGGTGTGTTCATGCACAATGACTACTGCTTCTTTTACCGCATCATGTGCAATCAAGGCACTTTCTATTTCGCCCAATTCAATTCTAAAACCGCGCAGCTTCACTTGTTGGTCAAATCGACCAAGGTAATCGAGGTTACCGTCATTTAACCAACGAGCCCTATCACCTGTTTTGTAGATACGCTCAGGCTTGCCGTTAATCTTAATGGTAATGAACTGGGTTTCGGTCAATTCTGGCAGGTTTAGATAACCCCGGGTGACGCCAACACCACCAATACACAATTCACCGGGCACGCCAATAGGCTGATGCTGCAAGTGTTCGTCTAATATATAAACCCGGTAGTTGGTCACAGGTTTGCCAATCGGCACTCGCATGCCACTCTTAATATTCTCAGGTTGCAGGCGATACGCCGTAGCGCCAATAGTCGCCTCGGTTGGGCCATAACCATTAACAACCTGAGCGCTGGCAAAAAGTTGTTCTACATTGCCAATTTTTAATGCTTCACCGCCGCTGAAAATAAGGCGCAATTGGGGCATGTCGGTAAAATGCAGCTGCGACAATAACGAAGGCGTTGCGCCAAAAATGGTGATTTGATGCTGACGTACAAAACGCTCAAAACGCGCAGGATCGGCAATAATGCTTTGGCTTGCCAACGCCAACATTCCACCCCGACAAATAATGGGAAATATCTCGCCCACCGACACGTCAAAACAATAAGAGGCTTGTTGCAATACTCTGTCTTCTTCGTGAGCCTGATAGGTCACATTAAAACCGTTGATCATATTGACCACACTGATTTGCTCAACCATTACGCCTTTGGGATTACCCGTTGAACCCGAGGTATAAATGACATAAGCCAAATCGTGAGGTCCGCTTTGTGCTTTAGGATTGTTGTATAGGTTATCCGTCACAGCTTTATTATCTGCCACCAGTAAAGTCGGCGGATTGTCGAGCGCACTTATCCAATCATCAAGCACTGGCAGATATTTTTGGCTCGTAATGAGCAATGGGCTTTTAGTATCTTCAACAATGTATTGGCAACGTTGACGAGGGTGTTCTGGCGAGATTGGCACATAAGCCCCACCGCATTTGAGCACGGCCAAAATGCTGACAATCATCTCGACACTTTTGTCGAAATATAGCGTAACTAAGGCGTCTGGTTGCAAAGGGCCTATAATACTGGCCAGTTGGTTGGCCCTGTTATTAAGCTCGGCATACGTTAGTTGTTGCACGGTACCAATATCTTCTTGAAACTCGTCCCCTTCAAACACTTCTCCTTCAAACACTTCCCCTTCAAACAAGAGCGCAATATTATCTGGCGTTTTAGCCACTTGCAGTTCAAAAACCTGAGCAACATTCACTGATGCGTCAAACGGGGTGTCAGTTTGATTTGAACTGAGCAACTGTTGTGTATCAATATCGCTGAGCAAATTAACGCGTTGCATTGATACGTCGAAATGATTAACAAACTCAACGAGAATTTTCATGAAACGTGCTTGAATTTGTTTGATGTGTTGTTTATCAAAATACGCCAGATTATAAACAAAATCTAAATCAACCGGCTCACTGTCACTAAATTCTCGTACGTACAGCATTAACGGGGTTTGTTCGTAACCGTGTAAAAAAACCTTAGGTTCGGTAGGAAAAGGCCCAAAGCCACTATGATGGTCGTGTTTTTCATAAGAAACACCAATATCAAACAACCTTTGCAAGTCAGGTTGTTGCAAGGTCAAGTGGCGGTTCAATTCGCTGATGGGCAGGCGCTGGGCACGATAGTTTTGTTTAAGTTCTTGTCCAATCTGAAAGACAAGGCTTGCCAAACTGGCATCTGACCCAAAGTTAAACCGAGCGGCACTAACCCCAACAAACAACCCTGCTGTTTGTTTAAACCCAGCACTGGCCCGGTTTAATACGGGTAGGCCGATGATCATCTCTTCGCTTTGT
Source organism: uncultured Alteromonadaceae bacterium (assembly GCA_938085045.1). Classification (GTDB taxonomy): domain Bacteria; phylum Pseudomonadota; class Gammaproteobacteria; order Enterobacterales; family Alteromonadaceae; genus JABSOG01. The sequence continues at coordinate 2,801 of CALKGI010000145.1, read as the reverse complement.
TCAGTTCTGGTAAAATAAACGTACACAGCGGCCAATATAAGGTGAAAGGTGGTGGCGTTGTGTACTTTGGCCAGTTTATTGAGCCTATTGTACAAAATGCGTGGTACCGACAATGATTGAACCTCACTGCCAATGACATTCTCAGTAGTGTTGGATTTGTTTACACTGATGGGGTTAAACAACGGCGTGACCGGCGATTGATATTTGTCTAACCAATATTTTTTATGCGCGTCATAACGGCTCGACTCGACATAATTGAGGTCATTTGCAATAAAGTCAGCATAACTGGGCGCATCAAATACAGGTTGTTTACCCGCTAACAACTCGCCGTAAATATCGCCCAATTGTTTGTGCACCACACTGATGCCCCAACCATCCATGATCAAATGATGGTACACCGATAAAAAACCAAAGCGCTCATCAGAGATTTTTACCAGTACATACCGAAACAACGGCAAGTCATGCAATTCAAACGGCTCAACAAACTTTGATTGCATCCAGCTTTGGGCCGCCCGGCTAGGGTCATCTGATATACTAAAATCTTTAAATAGGACTTGTACGTCTAATTGCTCAACAAACTGCTGGCGTGGGTCACCATCAACATCGGTATCAAACCGAGTCCTCAAGGCATCATGCCGGGTAACGAGTTGTTGTACTGCCCGTTCAAAAATATTTGGATCAACACGACCAATAATGCTTAAGCAGCCACCGATATTGTATTTGGGAATTTTTGGGCTGAGGATTTGATCAAACCATATTTCGCGTTGCACAGAGCACAGAGGGTAATATTTTACAGCTGATTTCATTTTTGTTCTTTTCTGTTGGGTTTTATTGGGTCGACCTTTGGTCTTTAGGGTCAAAGCCAAAGGATATTAACACGCAGGAACGAAGGGGCGGGCAAAGAAAGAGGAAAAAACGAAAATAATAATAAACTAAACCAAACGCAAACGTGCCTAAGCAGGCACACATTTGCAAGTCATAATAACGGCGGAGCCTTGGCCTACAGCCGCTAAAAACGGCTTTTCGCCCTTGTAGACCCAGTCTTCATATAATATTTCGTCGGTGATATCAAAGCCTAGGCGTAATAATGCCTCGGTGGCCTTAATACTGGTGCTGATACAATACGACAATTCATAACCCAGTTTAGCAGCTTGGTTCACCACGCCCCAGGTGACTTTTTTCGCCACCCCGCAACCTTGATATTCAGGGCGAACACCTAGCGCAAAATAATATAGTAACTTGCCTTTGAGATGCGCATAAGTTTCAAGACAGGCGGCGTTCATTGGATTGACCAATTCTGCAATAGGTCTATATTTAGACACAGCTGGCGAGACACCTTCTGGCTCTGGTGAGTGCGCATCGTGGGCTACCATGGCACCGGCAATAGTCCCATCGCGGATATCCTCGGCTACAATGCTCAAACGCTGCGCGACCATTGCCTGCATTTCAAATTCGGCCATATCACGAAACTCCTGCTCGGTAATACCCAGCGCCACATCCAATGGCGAATTGGCGCTAAAGGTATCGGCCAGCATATCTAATACTGGCTCAAAATCGGCAGGTTCCATGACGCGATAAATCAAAAAATCTCGCGCCGAGTTAACTGATTTTTCCAACTCAGGCAACCCCCTCTTTTACAGGCGGCACCGACATACTGACATTAGAGAAACCTTCTTTAACTAAAATTTGTGCCGTGTGGCTCATCAATGTGTCGCCAACTTTCAAATCGAGTCTATAGCTGTATTGTTTTTCGTCTTGGTTCGAATCGACCGAGCCGCCCCACCATAAACCACGACCGCCGCCCAGTTCTGGCGATTCAAATTGCTGCGGTACCATGATGTTTTTAAGCACCGCTTCACCACCGATATTTTCAAGTGTAACGCGAGGCGAACCAGGCAGAAAATTCAGCCCGGTCACCAGCCAATTCATAATTTGAGTACCCGCGATATGCGTGACCAAATCGGCGGTGCCTTGTCCTGTTGACCCTGCATGTTTGTTGTTGTCGACTAAGTAAATGTGGCCATCTAATGAGCCTTGAGCCAAAGCGGCCTGCGCATCAACGGCGACGATAATTGCTAATTGTCCCATCGTTATATCTCCACTTTAGTAACAAGGATTTGTGGAAAACTGGTGATCCACGATTTATCGCCCTGAATATTGATTTGTAACTGATACTGATAAACACCTTCAACATTCTTGACAATAGCAGCCCAATACGAACCTGAAGGCGCGCCATAAAACTTAGAGGCGGCAACAGGTTCATCTTCAGGGTTGGTGATAAGTATTCCATCGCGATACCAGCGAATGCCGCACACCACTACGTCCATTTGCACATTAATCGGTTTAACATGCCAGTTGAACACCTGACCATAACAAGTTTGGGTAGATAAAGAATCGGTGCCATTGCCCGTGGTTAACTTGCCACGGCTATTATCGACCATATGAAAGTTGCCTTCATACGAATCATCAGACATGACAGCGACTGCATTGACCATAGAGATAATATTTAGTTGCGGTATCATTTACTCTCTCCTTCGGTTAGCGCCAACACCGGTTTTGAAGTCATCACCATCGTCTTGCTTTCGACTTGAATTTCAAGGCTGTATTCAAAAGGTCCGGTTACCCCTTCTTTGGCAGTACCCATCCAATAACCTCTGTCATTATTAATATCAAAGGCTTCAACCGCGGGTCCTGTGATGCTTTTAATATCACAGTATGTTTCGACTTCCATACCAGACACTAACCAAATCACCATGTCGCCAGGTTGCAAAGCCGTGATAAGCTTTTGCGTGCCCTGCCCG
>CALKGI010000144.1 GCA_938085045.1 uncultured Alteromonadaceae bacterium | reverse complement strand
CAACTATGATGTTGTTCGTGTTAGCTGCGAAGATAACTTTTAGATTTTGCAGTGATTTGACTGTTGTTTGACATACAAAGCAGGCGCAATTGCGCCTGCTTTGTTTTTTGCGTTCTTTTACGATAGATTGGTCACTCAAATAACAGCTTAATTTGCAAAAAAAGGAATCGTCTACAATGACAGGTACGCCTCAAAACAGCGAGTCTACACTAGACAAATACAAGCGTTTGGTCGTCAAAGGCATTGCCGAAATCTCGCTTATAATGGTGGGTATTTTGGGCGCATTTGCCATTGAAGATTGGCAAGACCAAAAAAAGCAGGAGAAACTGGTTCGCGACACCATTCAAATCACTTTGGCTGAGCTGTCGAGCAATCGTTGCAAGTTGATAAAAGCGCACGAGCACCAAACTCAGGTGAGAAATATCTTGAAAAAGCGCAAATCAAATTCGACTGAGCAGGAACTCAAAGACATCTTTCAATCGATATACCGCATCAGCATCATTCAACCGGCCAGCTTGATGTCTACCGCGTGGGAAACCTCTATTGCGACAGGTGCTGTGCGAAATATACCGCTTAAAGATGCAACTATAATTGCGCCTTTTTACCATAATTCAACGCGTTATGAACGCTTGGTTGAAAACATTATCAGCGAAATGACTAAGAATGATTTTCAAGAGATCCCACTGAAAAACATACTTAAAGGCGTTGCTGGCAGCAATGATTCATTGTGGTGGGCAGAGTTTCGAATTTTGGATTTATACAAAGCAAACTTTGCCCAATTGGCGAAAAAATACAAGTTTGAAGTTAAGGATTGCGCCAAAATAGACCTATAGACTTGCAAAATATAAACAATTCAATTAGAGTGCGCGGGCAGGCTTGAGGGGAAGCCTGATCCGCCAAGAGGAACTCACCCCCAGTTTTACTAGGTAAAAAATCAATGCTGTCACGCAGCAAACATTATCAACCTGAATACTTGTTACGCGGAAAACAAATAGACTATTTAGGAGTAGATATATGTTATCACCCGTACAAACATCTTCAGTATCGCCTGCACTTACACCAGTAGCAGAGCTTAAAATTCAAGCCAAAAAGCTGCTTAAAGACGACTCATCAAATCCAGAGTTGCTAAAGCTAGCCAAAGGCGAACCTGCAAAACTCAAACACTGCCAACTCTTCATTGCTCGCAAATATGGCTTTGCCCATTGGGACCATGTGCGCCAAGTACTTGAGGGTAACGCCTGTGAAGACTACGGTTCATTTTGGTATAAAAACCAATGTGGTACGTTGTTGAATCACTGGTGTACATCGCATGAAGAAGCCAAGCAAGTACAACAACAAAATGGTGGCACAATTTTACCTTACAAGCGCCAGTTTATGGTGGTCGACAAGCCATTCTTGAGCATTGTTGGGGTTGAGTATGACGACTCTCAATGGTTGGAATTGAACCATGATTGGTGTAGCGGGTCGGTTGACGCGCGGTTAGCTTTGGCGCTTAAGCGGATTCGAAGTGAAGATTAGCTATCAATAAAAGCTTTCGTAGGGGTAGACACCTGTGTCTATCCTCTTTGAAATTTCTCATATAATTTAATATGTTGCGTAAAATGTTCAAAAATTCACAACCACCCCTTCTGATGCGCAATCCGCGCAGCTTCAACCCGGTTTTTGGCATCTAATTTACTCGATGCCGACGACAAATAATTTCGCACTGTGCCCGCTGACAGATGCAGTTTTTCAGCAATTTGTTCGGTGCTCAGCCCATCTTTGGCTAGGCGCAGGGCTTGGCGTTCTTTATCGGTGAGTGGGTCCATTTCCATCCACGAATCGCCGACTAGTTCAGCTGCTATAGATTTGCCGCCTGATTGGATTTTTCTAATAGCATCAATTAAATCGTCAGATGGCGCATCTTTTAGCAAGTAACCTTTTACGCCTGCGTCCATGGCTCGGCGCAGGTAACCGGCCCTTGAGAATGTGGTGAGGATGACGGTTTTTATTGGTAGCTTGTTGTGTTTAATTTGTTGGGCCAATTCAATGCCTGTCATTCTGGGCATTTCGATGTCGGTGATCACAATATCAACAAGTGCTTGCTCTGAGTTCGTTAAAAAATCCAAAGCGTCTTGGCCGTCTTTGGCTTGATGAATTACTTGCATGTCGTCTTCTAAATCGAGCAGCGCAGCCATCGCGCCGAGCAACATGCCTTGATCTTCGGCGATGAGTATTTTGATCATGCAATGAATTCCTTAGCGTCGTTTTGCGCAATTTCTAACGATTTTTGGCTGATGAATATGTCAATTTCGCAGCCATTGTTGGATTGTATTTTAAGGCTACCTTGCAATTTTTCTAATCTTTCTTGAATGCCTTTGAGGCCATATCCATCGCTCGAATCTGTGTTCATGCCCTTGCCGTTGTCGGTCACGTTTAGGCGTATACCATTATTGTCTTGCTCTACAGATGCGGTGACTTTGCAGGCTTTGGCATGTTTGATGATGTTGGTGGTTAGCTCTTTGAAGATTATCGCCAGTTCTTTGTTGGTGTGTTCGTCTATGGTTAGTTCGCCAAGGCTGTAATCAAAGTCTATGTCGTTACTTTGTAACAGGTATTTGGCACTGGCCAACTCGGCATTTAAGTCGCTGGTTCTAAACCCAGTGACCACTTCACGTACTTGGCTCAGGGCGTTGCGAGAGATATTTTCAAGTTCTTTTATCTCTTTTTTGGCCCGTTCACTGTCTTTGTCGATGAGTTTACCGGCTAAGTCGGCTTTTAAGGTGATGACTGAAAAGGTATGGCCTATTAAGTCGTGTAGGTCGCGGGCGATTCTTTCTCGCTCGGCGGTTTTGGCCAGCTGTTTTACTTCTTGTTGCGACAGCTTAAGTTCTTTTCTTTTAACATCAATTTCGTGCTGGTAGATGTTTAGGCCGCCAATAAAGAGGGTAAAGATGCCGCCGGGTAGATAGAAATATTTACTCAATGAGAAAATCAAGCTCAAAGCGGCAATCCACATGGCTACGCCAAGCAGCCCCATCAAGGCTTTGCGGGGTGAGCCAAGCATACAACAAAAAGCACCGGCATAAACAAATATGACGCTTGAAGCTTGTGATAATGTGGTCATTAACGTGCCGACAATTACAATGCCGATGATATTGTATTTGATGCGCGATTTGTCAATCCAGTAAATGTTAAAATACAAGGTTAAGAACACCAATAACCCGGCCACCATTGACAGGTCTTCGAGCCATGTATGTGGTACTGCAAAATAACTGAAAAAGAAGAAAAACAGGTAAGCCAGCCAAACATAGGGCGAGTAACGGTAACCATCACTGGGTGGTAACAATCTGCTATTGATTTTTTTTAGTAGGGCTATCATTACTGGAACTCTTTTTGTTGTGAATGTGCGGTACACGGATGTGCCGCCTTTTCAATTTTTGAAAAGTAAGCAAAGTTCCACTTGCTTGAACGTCGCTTCCTCCTGAATCTAACATGGATGTTAGTTTCAGGACGATAACAGAGTTTAGTGATTGCGCTAGCGTAGTGCAATATCATCTATGGCAAACTCGAAAGTCTGTAAGGTTTGCGATGCCACCCAAGTCAGTGCGGTTACATTGGCCAAATCAGCATTGGTAAAACCGCTTAATTTAACGCTGTGGGTTTGCCAATCTTTACTTAGGGTTATGCTTTGCACCACCGGTTGATAACTGCCTTTTTGAAAGAGCATGACATAAAGTGTGCTGATATTGCCTTTGGCGCGAAATTCGAGTGTTTGCAATTGGCTTAAATCCATCGCTTGCCCCGGCTTTTTGGTGGTAAAAAACTGCACACCCGCCCAAGGGTAAGTAAACCCCTTTTTCACTTCGCCGCTAACATTAAGAATGCCTTCGCTTTGGTTCAACAATACACTTACCGTTGAATGACCACCAATAACATTGTCATTGGTGGCTTCGATGCCTTCGCCCCAAAAAGTCGATATTGTCTGTTGGTTAAAATCGGCAATCAACCCGGCGGATATGGCCGGCGTTACGCTGTTATCAGGTTTGGTAACCACCCGCTCAAACCACTGGCCATTTTTCCAGATTGCCGTTATATGACGGGTGCGCATTATGTCTAAGGTTGGGTCGCCGTCGACCAATACCATAGTGGCTGGTTGGTTAATGGCAATCGTGCCTCGGTAACCAATATTAAAAGCATTGTGGCTGTTTGAAGTTGCCGCTTTAAGTGCTTGCAATGGAGTTAAACCAGCTTCGACCAACAAACGTAACTCTTCATGAAGACTGATACCATGGGCGGTGCCGGGGTTTGGTGCATCGGTGCCAGCTAAAATAGTGATACCAGCGCGGTGTAGTTTTTTAACTGATTGCTTGGCTTTACTCAAATCACTGGGTTTAAAACCTAGGTTCATAAAGGGGGCTTTGAGTGAGGCCATTTGTTCGGCGTTTATATAGTCAACTAACACTAGGTCGCCCAATAAACTTTGGTCTGGCATTACCTGCGCCAAAGACGCTTCTACCGTTAGAGTAGGGATGAAAAACACGTGATTTTGCTGCATTAATTGGGCTAATTCATCATCAGCTACTGCATCCATAAAACTGTGAATAAGCCCATCAACACCCGCCCGCACGGCCTGTTTGGCTGACTTTAAATTGTCGATATGAACGACCGCCAGTTTATTGTGTATATGGGCCTGTTTGACCAATTCGGTTAAGGTTTCAAGGCTGATGGATGGCGAAAACTGATAAGGCGAATCGGGTGCATCGTAAACTATTTTAATGTAATCAGCGCCTTGTTTTATGCGTTGTTCAACAAAGTCTTTGGCTTGGGTAGGGCCTGTTAATACCGGTATGTCGAAGCCGTATTCTGTGCCGTGACCGTTGGGGGCGGTAGCTAATATTGTGGCTGAGAATACATCGGCCTGAGCTGTGTTTTTGTTGTCATCGCGTTGTTGTTGCATTGGGCTGATGAGTTGAGGCATCGAAAACATATCTAGTTCTGTGGTAACACCTGCATTGATGGCTTGGGTTAATGCATCACCCCAAACGTGGGCGTGTGCATCAACCAGACCGGGCATTAAAGTTTTACCGTCACCATCAATTTCGCTGAAATTGCGGCGGTTGTTGATTTTTTCTTTGATTAACTTTATTACGCCACCTTCAATCAACAAATCTGTTGAAGGGTGTATTTTATCACCGTCAAATAAGCGGACATTGCGGATCACAAAGTTTTGTGACGGTAGTTGCGCGGCGGCTTCTGGTTCGGGTAGTAAGGTAAAAAATGCCGTCAGCAGAATGACTATTAACAGACCCCATCTCATTAGCTTTTGTCCTTTTTGTTATATGCCATCATCGCAAGGGCAAAAAATACTAAGCCATAAGCGAGCAGTGCGCCAAAATGAAGCCAAACATTGCCACCAATATCCATGTCAATCACTTTGAGTGCCAGTTGGGCTAGGTGAAATGGTGGTAAGAAATGGGCGATGTTTTGCATCGTTTCAGGAAACATATTAATTGGCACCCAAAGGCCAGACAAAAATGACATAGGCAGATAGGTTAAGTTAACCACTGCCGGCGCCGTGTTTGATTTTAGTGATAACCCCATCGCAAGACCAATGGCGCAAAACGGTAGGCTGCCAAGCATTAAAACTATGCAGAGTAGCAACCATTGTGACTGAAGCAGTTTTACGTCACCAAAAGTTGCACCGAGTGTAAATAAACACATAATAACGGCGACAGAAAATACCAAAGATACCGCTATACGGGCGATTATGTAAGCACTGGCGGGCATAGGGGAGGCTTCTTTGACATCAAACCAACCTTGACCACGCTCAACCGCAACACCAACACCAAAAGACATAAGCGCTGGACCAATCACGCCAAAGGTGCCGTAGGTGGCCAGCAAGTAGGTCGACATATTGTCGGCATTCATGGTGAACAGTAGGCCGAAAAATGTATAAAACATCACAGGAAACAGCAACGACGAAATGGCAAATCCCGGGGAGCGCCACATTTTAAGCACTTCCATTTTCGACTCTAACCAATAGATTGGCAGTAACTTCACGGTTGTGGGTTGGGTTGCGTTCATCTTAAGCTCCAGTTTGTTCGGTTAAGGTTAAAAAGGCGTCTTCTAGAGCAGCACCTGTGACAGTTAAATCTTCGATGTCGGGCAACAAGGTAAACAGCGATTTGAGACTATTGACGGGATGGGAGGATTGCAGTTCGTAATATTTGCCACTGCTTTTGATTTGGCTGACATCCGCAACGTCAGACAATACGCCAACATCGGTTTCGCTGGTAAAGCGGATCACTTTGGTTGATACATGGGCTTTTATTTGTTGAGGCGTGCCTTGAGTGACGACTTTGCCTTGGTTGATCACCACCACTTTATCAGACAGGGCATCGGCCTCTTCAAGGTAATGTGTGGTCAATACTATGGCGGTGCCTTTGGCTCGCAAGTCTCGAATGGCTTGCCACAAACCTCGGCGGGCTTCTATGTCCATGCCAACACTGGGTTCATCTAAAAACAGTAACTTTGGGTTGCCGCAAATGCCTAGCGCAAACAATAACCGTTGTTTTTGGCCACCAGAGAGGTTTTTGGTCAAGGTATTTTCTACATCCGTCAATCCGGCATAATCGATGATTTGCTGATAAGGCATCGGCGCTGGATAGTAGCTTTGGAACAAATGAATATGTTCTTTGACTTTAAGGTTGTCGGGTAAGTTGGCCACTTGCAGCATTGCCCCGGTTTGGCGTTTGGCACCAAGTGAGCCGGGTTGTTCGCCAAGTAGTGAAATTTGTCCGTCGCTAAGGCTCAGTCTGCCGAGCATTAGATTGATGAGGGTGGTTTTACCGGCACCGTTGGGGCCGAGCACGGCCAACACTTCGCCCGGTTGTATGGTTAAATCTACGCCGTCAAGGGCAGTCTTTTTACCGTATTTCTTACAAACGCCAGTTAAGCTGAATATGGGTTGGTTGCTCATTAATGTTATCCACTTGCTGATTCAATGGGTTTATTTTGAGCTTTTTTGGGCGGGGTTGTTATTGTTGATTGTCATTGATGTGATGTGACATTTGTCATGTTGTGGTGACTTGATGCTTCATTGGTTGGAGGGACTAAGGCTGGCCGTCACTAGTTTGTGGCTAAAAACGTTTAGTTACAATCAGTAGAATGATCATTGTGTACAATGTAAAAATAATATTATATGATGAATTTGTGGTCGAGAAATAGGCTTTTTCTATCACTAACTTACAACGGCTTGGCCAAGTCTTAATTTAAAAAAACTCAAAGTGTGCTTGCTATAGCACTTATTATTAAAGGAAATTGTATATGAAAATGCGTAAATTGAAAGTGGCAGTATTGGCCGCAGGTATGGGATTGAGTGGTATGGTTTCAGGCTTGGCGAATGCAGGCTCTATGGGCAACTTGTGCGAAAGTTGGGCTGGAATGTGTGTATCTGGCAACGCGTGGGCCTGTAGTCAGTATGATTACAAATGTTGGTCTGTATGTAATGGGCCGGCTGAACACCCTGAGTGTAATTAAGCATTCACCGTAGGCGACACTTCAGTGTCGCTTTTCACTTCCCTTAATCATACCTGCTCACAGCGACAAAACTATTTTTACCTCATGCATCACCCGATTGAATAGAATTTAGTCTAGATAGGTAAATCAATAAGCTCAGGTAATAATGACCCGACGATTATAAGGGGTATTTTTGACAAAATAATGACGCTTTTTTCAACCTATACCGCCCAGTAATTTATCTGAAACATCCTTCATCATAAATATGCACTTTAGTGTTATAACCTGTATTTTCAATGCACTATTAGTGAATAAACCCAAGTTAAATGTACTTTGCTGTGTTTGACTTTTATGCATTAGATTAATACATTATTTTCATTAGAAAAACTTATGTGAAATGAGGTTGCTTTGTGGTGGAGTCGGGCATAGAATGCGCGTGAAATTTATTGCATGACTGGGTCGAAATTAATCGACAGTCTTGCTGCACAAGCCCAAAGGGAAACCAATAAAATGAACCATCGTCATCGCAATCTCGCAAATAAAGTGTATTTACCCAACAACGCCCGTTATAACCAATATTTGTTGGCTGAATTTAAAATTACCGATCAGCTGTTAGAACAGTTTGCCCTTAACTCAGCGAGTAATAGCGCTGATACTGGCAAACCGTATCAAGCTTTTTATCAAGCTTTGAGTGAACGCTTCTTTCAGGCATGTGAGTCGGCTCAGATTGAAAATGTTCATTTTATTGCTAATGACAAGTTACCACGAGTGCGTTTTAGCGAAGAATTGCGTTGCTGGGAGACTGAACAGCAATTGATGGTGTTTTATAACCCGGCCTACCATGAGTCGTACAAGTCTCATTTTGATGGTGGCAAGTGGGCGAAGAAGGTTTCTTTGTTGTTTTTGGCCTCAGGTGATGACATTCGAACTAATGCTGCTGATTTTCATAAGAAGGTCAGCAAAATGCTGGTGCCATTTATGGCTGAGCTGGGTGTGTCTGTTGGTGATGTGCGATTGCGCGATCATCAACATCTGACTTATGGTTTGTTTGCTCGTAGCAAAGGTGTTGAAGGCACGCACGCTCATACCTTACGTTTAATTAAAAACCGTTATCAGGCATCTGATGTGAATTTGCCAGAGCAAAACGATACCATGAGTTATGTTGTGGCCAGTTTGCCAATTACCCGTCGTATGCTCAATTTGGCCAGCATCAACAAAAATATGGACCGTACTAGCGAAAAGCCTTTTTTACCGTTGTATGAGTTTTTGAATGAAGCTTTTGTTGCCGCAGCGGGTGCACATAAACTGCAAAACGGCGCATTTATTGCCAACGGCGCAACACCTATCATCCGTAACAGTGGCACCACGCCTGAAAAGCTCGATAATGAGTTAATCAAACTAGGCTACGACCCACTTCAGCCACGCAATGAACTGGGTGCCCATTGGGATGAAGATGAGTTGGTCGATTATGCTCAGTTGGTGTTTTCTGCGACAGCGAAAAATGTTGAAGCCAAAGGACATGGCAAGTTTATGGAAAGTGTTGATAAATGCCTGCGCCAGATGGCCAAAACACTCAACTTAAACCCAGAGCGAGATGAAATTACCGTGCGTTTTCATCAGCATTTGGCTTATCACGTGGGCGAGAGTTCGGTAGGTTAAGTATGTAAAGGTTAGGGTTATTAATACCAAATCCATTAATTAACGGATCATTTTGCTGGTTAAAATAAACATTAGCGGCGTTATTAATCTTGTCATTAGAGTGACTAGTGACGGCGATTAATGCCTTGCTACTGTTGATTTTTTCAAGTGGTCCGACACATCGGCAAAATTAGATCAGCTAATTAATAGGTTTGGTATAACTTGGATTAATATAAAAAAAGGGCGTATTTATTACGCCCTTTTTTCTATCAAGATTGTTGCAAAAAATGCAGCTGCTTAAGGCTGTTTTGGTTCAATACCCGCTTGGCGTAATTGTGCCATTAACTGTTCATTTTGGCTTTGAGCTGTTTTAACTTCAGCCTTTGCCGTTTCAGACTCGGCTCTTGCCGTTTCAGACTCGGCTCTTGCCGTTTCGGTTTCGGCTCTGGCGGTTTCTAACTCTGCCTTGGCGACTTTGAATTCACGCATGGTTTCTTTCATTAAGGCTTCATCAGATTTTAATACCCTGATTTGATCCAGACGAGACTGGTAACGGTGGTATTCCTTTTGCTGTTCAGAAAATCTCACTAATGTACTCATGGCTTGCCTCATAACCGCCAAGTCTTGTAGCAACTGTGGCAGTGATTTCCAATATTTTGCTTCTTTAAAGAAGTATAACCAATAATCAGGCGCTTGTAACGTAGCAGGCTTTTCCCACTTTGCTAACTCTAATACGTGAACAGAGCAGTGATCAGTTAATCTCATCTGGTTTTCAACATCCCAAACTTGAAAGTGATGATGGTGAACTTGGTCGGTTTTAAAAAACGTGCCCGTTAATAACCAAATAGAAATTGCTGGTTTTAAGTGACTGTAGTCGTCGCCCTCTACAATTTGGCCTTTGTATACATTACTCCAAGTGTAAAGCATTCTGTTTTCCAAGTATTTGGGCGTGCTCAGTTGCACCTCTATCTGATATATCGAGCCTCTGTCGTCACTGGCTTTGATATCAACGATAGATAGTTTGTCTCCGATGAACTCTTTGTCGTTATAGGGATTGAGTATATCTACCGAGGCAATGGGATACTTAAGTTCTAATACGCCATTTAAAAAACTAACCAGCAAATTTTCGTTACCGGGGCCGCTTAAAACTGCCTTGAATACGCAGTCGATGGTGGGATCAATAAAATGTTGCATTTGCCTACACCTAACGTTGCTGTGTTTATGTACAGTATAGGCATTTGGCTATATTTGTCTAATATTTAGACGGGTATTATCAAGCGTTATTTGTTTTCTTGCCAAGAATAAAAACGACCTCCTACCTTGTCCATCACTTCTTTGTGGTTAATCACAAACGTTGATAAGTCATCAGAATGCACTTTTTTGAAGTACTCTTTGCTTTTTAGCACGTCTTCGACTTGTTCGGAGGATATATCCAATTCAAGGCATTTAAACAGGCGTTCGAGATAGGTGGGCTTGTCGCTCAAAAAGTCTTCGTAACACAAAGGGTAAGCGTCTATGCCCGCATCAATCATTTCGGTCATTAACTGGCGTCTTTCGTTATGCACGTTTTCACATTGTTTGATGTGTTTTTCGAGGCGCTGAGTATCGACATGAATTTTGCCAATGTCTTTTTCGTTGAGTTTGCCGTTGGCCAACTGAAATTGTAAATGACCGGGTTTGCCTGTGCCGTCACCGTGGTACTTTGATAAACCCCAGCGCAACATGTCTTGGCGTACGGCAAAAAATACCACCACATTGTTCTTTTTAAGTACATCGAACATCAGGGTTTTAAAGGCACTGGCGCCAGTTTTTTGAAACAATTTCTTGGTGAGTTTGTTGCAGGTTGGCGCACCTTTTAGCTGTAGCGGGTTATGCGGATTAACAAAACGCATTTTAAAACCGACAACCCCTTTGGGATCTTTTTTGTTGATGGGCACAAGAGTATTGATGGCGGTTTGGGTGTAAAGCTCGTTGAGTTTTTTGTTATCAACAGGGCCTTCGCTGTACACAGTATTTAAGCAGGCTTCGAGGGTTTTAAGCGGCATAGGACCGCAGCCGTTAACGTCAAAAGGTTCCCACGCGACAGTATCTACTTGATGCAACATCGAGATTGAGTCGAAATTATCCAGCAGTCGCACCAAAGGCGTGCTACCTTCTTTTTCGGTAAAAAAGATAATGAAATTTCGCATAGCTGTTGCCCTTTTATTCCGCCTGCTATCAACCGCGCAAAGGTAGTATAAATGAAGCTAAGAAGCAATCTCTTTTGCCAACCGATGTCGTTGGCTGAGGTTTTTACGCACCGCTATACAAGCCGAATATTTGCAAACGCAACTGCTTGTTTAATTTGCGGCTGACTCTTGGGGAGCTTCTGGGGTATCTGAAGCTTTTACCTGTGCATCTCTTTGCTCTTCAAGTTCTGATAAAGCGTGAAAACTTAGTGACAACAAAGCAATGGAAATGACGCCTGTGATCAGCCAAATAGCACCCGAGAGTATATCGAACCATAAAGTGTCAACACTGGGTATTTGGTCTGAAATAAGGTCTATTATGAAAGGCAAAATACCCAGTAGCAAAACCAATCGCCAGCTATTATTCCACGAATAACCCCAAGCCCAGCCCAAACCAATGTTTGCCTTGCCGATAGCCGCTGCTGGTAGCACCACAGAAAATCTTACAAAGACGATATACAGTGGCAACATGAACAAAGTCATAACGATTGAAGTCGCAATCACCGACTCGGATATCAGGGGATTAACCAGTGTTAAAATCGGGGAGAGCATTAACAAATAAACGATGCTGCAAACGGCAAATGTAATGAAGGCTGCTAACCACCAAAGGGCAAAACGAAACTCATTGCCACTCCATCTGAACGGGCGAGCGAGTTTGGTTTCAGCCGGGCCAAGTAAAAAAATTCGGTGGCAGCTTACAATCGCCATAATTAGTGTGATGAGAGATGCCAACCCCAACACTAGGGCAATGGGGCCAAACAGTGACCAATTGCCGTAACCAACAGCAACACTAATATGTGGGGCAAAGGTTAGTAAAAGGCTACTCAATATAAAGGGGCTGGCGACTTTCAGTACGGCCCACCAGTGTTTGGTTGGCAAAATCAAAGCTTGAAAAAACAGACTGACTACCGGAATTTCGTTTTTCATGTTTAATTTATCTATCAAATAGCAGTGCGTGGATACTAACTTAAATGCCTATTGATAGACACTGGTACGCATTATCTACAAGCCAATAGCCTACGGCTCGCCAAATCCATTTTGTAAATACCATAACCCCAAAGCGCTCATGGCTAACGTGTCTTTTTGTTGATTACTTAACTCTTGGTCTACCCAAAATTGGCCTTCATCTGTCAGCGACACTGCCACGATATTCATGCCTTCGTTAACAATATAAAACCCGGGTACATCGTGATACCTCGCCCCAAACCTGTGATCTGGCGATTGACGAAACGTTTCGATAGTCCACTGTTGCTCACCTTGTGATTCAATATAAGCCTGTGCGCCATGTGGGCTGTCAGTTTGTAGTGTTAACTTCCAATGTTTGCTATTGGTTTTGAAATCACATTTATAGGCAATGTTGTCGATGGATGAGGCGCGCACAGAATTGATTTCGGTGTTTGAGCCTTGAAATTGTTTTTCACAACGACCCGCCCACGTACTGCCTTTTGAGTCGGTAAAATCAAAGTTAAGGCGTTGTTTACTGGTGTATTTGCTTCTATCAAAGTCAAATAAAGCACTGATACCGGTGTTACTAGTATTGGTGCGCATTGAGCCTTGGTCAGCTTTGTTTACTTGATACGGGCCCATGTTAACGTTTAGCTGGTCCTCACTCCAAAAAGCTTTCTTTTTGGTGATAGGATAGTTGTCGGCATGTTGCGCTAGTATTGGGTCAACGCCAATTTCTAGTGAGTCATAATCTACTGTTTTACAACCGCTGATGAGTACTAAACACAGTACCGCTAAACTCATTAATTTCATTATTTTGTCCTTTATCCTCGCCTTTGTGGCAGGTTTTTCTTGATGTTGCATGCAGTTTAAGCGGCGTTAACTTAACTCGAACTGAATCCCTTTGTTCTGTTAAACTTTTGCTTATCCCTAATTTAAAAAGACGCGCTCAAATGAATGAAGTATTAAAACCACTGGCCGATGTATTGCAGGGCCGTTTGGTCACCGACCCCGATATTTTACGCGCTTACGCTCATGATGAAGCCGTGCTCGCCCCGTTTGAATTGCCGATTGCGCTGGTTAGGCCTAAAAATGCCGACGAGGCGTTAGCTACTGTTAAATTTTGTGCGGCCAATCATATTCCGCTAGTTGCCCGCGGTGCCGGCACTGGGCTTTCGGGTGGCGCCAATGCCACCAAAGGCTGCATTGTTGTGTGTTTTGAAGCGATGAATAAAATCATAAAAATTGATGTTGATGAGCGCATTGCTATTGTGCAGCCGGGCGTGGTGAACGATGACCTACGCGATGCTTGCGCGGAGTATGGCTTATGGTATCCGCCAGACCCTGCCAGCGCACCTTGGGCAACCATTGGCGGTAATGTTGGCACCAATGCTGGTGGTTTGTGCTGCGTAAAGTATGGTGTTACCCGAGATTATGTACTTGGGGTTGAAGCCATTGTCGGCAAGGGCGAGAAAGTGAAATTGGGCCGCCGAACAGCTAAAGGCGTGGCAGGCTACGATTTAACGGCGCTATTTGTTGGTTCTGAGGGCACTTTGGGTTTAGTCACAGAGATAACCCTAAGATTACGTCCGATTCAAAGCGCAGAGAAAACCGTAGTTGGTTATTTTGATGATTTGCCGAGCGCAGGCCGTGCCGCCGCAGCGGTGACCGCATCGGGTGTTTCGCCAAGCGCGTTAGAGTTGTTAGACAGTTATTGCCTTAAAGCGGTAGATAAATGGAAAAACATGGGGCTGGCCGATGAAGGCAATGTATTGCTATTGGCCCGCACCGATACGCCGGGTGAACAAGGCGAGAAAGAGGCTGATATCCTATTAGACTGCTTTGAAAAATCAGGCTCGGTATGGTGCGCCCGCTCAAGTGATGAAACTGAAGCCGAAGCGTTGTTTGCTGCCCGCAGGCTGGTATTTCCGGCGCTGAAACTATTGGGCTCGGTATTGACCGAAGACATTTGTGTGCCGCGTACCAAAGTGGCCCAGATGTGCGGCCTCATTGAAGAAGTGGCAGCCGAACACGATATTTACATCGCTTGTATTGCTCATGTTGGAGATGGCAATTTGCACCCACTGATAGTCATTCCAGATGACGAAACCCAAGCCATGGACCGCAGCCGCGAAGCGCTTGAGCAAATTGTCGACCACGCCATAGCGTTGGGCGGCACGGTAACTGGCGAACATGGTGTGGGGTTGTTGAAAATGCGCGGCTTGGCAAAAGAGGTGGGGCCGGTGGTGCTAGACATGCATCGGTCGATTAAAAATGCGCTAGACCCTGCCAATATTTTTAATCCAGGTAAGGTGTTTTAGTCAATTTATAAAAGCCATGTAGCGGTGATAAAAGGAGGCGTTTTGGTAATAACCTGTAATGGTTTTTTTTAAAACATGGTCTAAGCTGTACCCTTAGTGATTCTCACAGCCAAAAAAAGGAAATAACAATGACTAAAGCACAGACAAGTGCCACTACAGGCAACAGTTCATACCAATACATGCATTCATACACTTACTCTGATGGTAAAACCATTGGACCCATCGCGGTACTTAAGGTTGATGACGACAATCCATTTCCTTCCAGCCAAAATTTAAATGCCGTGCAAATTGTAGAGCTGGGCGAGGTGGTGATCATATTGCTGGCTAACATCGCCATTAACCTCACCAATTTACTCAATGTTGGTGCGGTGGGTTCTACTGCCGACCCGGCGGGTGGCGAACAATCAAATGAAAGTCAAAGCGCCGATAAAGCGACCATAATCGATGCGCTCAAATCTATTGAACAAAAGACCGCCGACTTACACAAATTGGTCAGTCTTGGTAAAGCGGTGGTTGCAAAAGTTGAAGCCGATGCTGAATCTGGTGTTGGCAGCTTCATCAAAGACAAAATAGAAGACATTGGCGAAGAAATTGGCGACAAGATAGAAAAGTTTGGCGAAAAACTGGCGGGCAAGTTCAGCAGCAAATTGAGTTCGTCTGATGGCGCTAGTACTTCATCTAGCACTGAATCTAGTGATACAAGTTCGAGCACTGAATCGACAGACGACAGTGACGACGAAAGTGCTGGTTTAACCTGTGTGCTGAAGTTTTTACTAGAAGACATTGTTAAATTCTTAGTTGGCGAGGCTATTAAAGGCATTCTCACCGATGCGGGTTTATATGGTGAAGCCACCTCTATTCGCCAGTATGCCGACCAATTTCAAACCATTGTTGTGCCCAATGTTGTTTCTACCACCAATAACGACGATGCCTTCGCAGCGCAAACCGTATCAGGCCCCAATCCATTAGTGATAGAGCGAGTAATTGACGCATTGCCAACTAACTTTGCCGTTGAAGATGCCGCCTACAAAAAAGTGATGGGCGCAGATGATTCGATAGAACAAGCCATTGCCGACAATCGTTTGTATTTGACCGATTACAAAGCGCTGTCGGTGATGAAACCCGGCACCTTTCCACAACAAAAATACATTTCGGCGCCGTTGGCGCTATTCGCTGTGGCTAAAGGTGATTCGTCTGGCAGCTTAAAATCTGTTGCCCTGCAAGTGGGCCAACAACCAGCTGCGAATAACCCGATTTTATATCCGTTTCATGGCGACTCGTGGGACCTAGGTAAGGTGCATGTTAAAGCAGCCGATGGCAATTTTCACGAACTCATCAGCCACCTTGGCCTCACCCATTTACTGATTGAACCTTTTGCAGTGAGTACGCACGCCAAGCTGGGGGATAACCATCCGGTATTTAAATTATTGTTGCCGCACATCCAAGGCACTTTGTTTATCAATAACGCGGCGATTACTTCTTTGGTTGCGCCAGAGGGAATAGTTGACCGTTTGCTCGGCGGCACCATCGAAACCGACTGGCAGGTAACCACTGGTGCCGTTGCCGCAGTTAATTTTAACGAACGCATGTTACCTAACCAATTGGCGAGCCGTAATGTTGCCGACCCAGCGTTACCATTGAGCTACCCTTACCGTGACGATGCGCTTGACGTGTGGGGCGCGATAAAGTTGTGGGTTAACGACTATTTGAGCATATTCTACAAAGGTGATGCGCAAGTAGCAGCCGACAAAGCACTGCAAAGCTGGGTGTTAGACTTAACCAGCGACACGGGTGGTTGCATTAATGGTTTGGGCGAGGACCAAGGCGGCCAACTGGGCATTTACACGTTAGATTATTTGATAGATGTGCTGACTATGGTGATATTTACTGCCAGTGCCCAACATGCCACAGTCAACTTTCCTCAACTAACAACCATGAGTTACACCCCCGCAATGCCACTGGCCGCCTATGCGCCACCACCACAAAGTGCAGCGGGCACACCTAGTCAAAGTATGCTCAGCACCTTGCCACCGTTAGACCAAGCTTTGGTTCAGTTGTTACTTGGCCAAGGTTTGGGTGGCGTATACTTCACTCGTTTGGGCGATTACAACCGACATCAACAGGGCAATTATTTCAGCGATACCAAGGTGCAAGGCGCATTGGAGGTGTTTAGAGATAACTTGGACGCTGTCGAAGAACGCATTGGTGCGCGTAACCTCAAGCGACCTTATTACGAGCATTTGTTGCCTTCTCGTATTCCGCAGAGTATTAATATTTAAGTTTGTTTTCTCAACGTAGGCGACACTTGAGTGTCGCTTTTTGGCTTTTTAGAATGGCTTATACTGTAGGGTCAAATGTCACCAGCTAACATATAATCCAAGTTGGTTTGTAATGATTTGTTCAAAGGTGCGCGTAGCTCCTCGTGACCTCGGACCGTGCTACGCACGGGCACCCTACTCTTGGTCAATTCATCGGATAGGGAAATAAGTAAAAGCAGCTGTTTTGTTAGCGACTTAATGCCGCAACAATAGGCACACCGTGGTCGGTCATTATGTTGATTATTTTGCCGACATTCGATTGTAACTGTGCTGGTGGCATTGCCTCTTCGGTGTCGTTTCCTCTGAGGTTTTTTTCATTTACCAAAGCAGTTACCGTGCGTTTTAACATGGCTTTGGTCGTTTCGCCTGCTTTGGCTTTTGATACTTCGCTTTTGAGAAAGGTATTGCCTGTTGAGACTTTTTTGTTTGCCAGCGCTTTTTGTTTAAACCCTTCGTTTTGCTCCGCCACATTGATGTAATGACATAAAATCCATAAATCAAACGCTGGCGTGCTGCACAATACTTGAATATTACGTTGTTTGCAGGCTTTAACGGCTGGTCGGGTTTCTTTTTGATGATTGCCACTAAAATGGTGGTCTCGGTCAATCACCATAAAGGCGATGTGTTGACCACTTTTAAGATTCACTTTGTGGGTGTCGAGGTGAGTGCACAAATCATCAAAAACCTTGCTGGGGGCGCTGGCTGTGGATGATTTTATTACTGGGATCAGCCTTAACAACGAATGAAACTGTTTGGGGATGGATTGGGCTAACTCAGTAAAGTATTCCGCTTCGTCTTGCGCGCCTTCGTAAGCTACGTGAAGAGTGACAGCATCAATTTTTTGTTGATATCGGCTACCTCGGGGTTTTGAGCGTTCAAAGGTCATAGTTATTTTTTAAACTCATCCATTAGAATTGGCACCGCACCAAATTTACCAGACAAATAAGCTTTGTGAATGTCTTTGTCAAAACGGGTGCTATAGTCGTTTAAGCAGTATAGTCGACTGGCTGAATCCCACTCTTTTTGAACGAACCAAATTTCGTCTCTTCGCAATAAATCGTTGTCTAGTAATTCAGCCTCGTGAGTGCTGACGATGAGTTGGTTGTCATTGTCTGAGTGTTCAGAGTTTAAGAATAGGTTTAGGAAAGCTTTGGCTAAGTTGGGGTGGAGGCTTCGGTCGAATTCGTCTATTAGGAAGGTGAATGGAAGGTTTGCTACGGTCTGTTGAGTTATTGTAGGTAACAGATCCAATAATCTTAGAGTTCCATCAGATTCTTGATTGAGATCCAGCTTGATGTTTTGTCCTGAAGGTAATTTGTGTATTGATTTGGTTCGGTAAAAATAAAGTACATCATTTTCGTCTGGTTCAGCATGGTATTCCGTTTGTTCATAACAAAATGAGGCAAACCTTTGGTGATTAGATCTCATTTGTTGAATAACTGACGATACAATTTCAGCTGGAAACATTGTGTGATCTACTCTTAACTGAGTAAATTCCTCAACGCCAGTATCAAAGCGCTTCAAGAGTTCTGTAAAAGGGGATAGACCTTCTTTTTTATGAGGTATATTTTGAAATGTACCTTCAAACTTCATCTCTGGAAAGATGATAATGAGCCCTTCATCAAAAAAGTGATAACAAAGTCCTAAAGTTCCCCCGCATGTTTTAATTTTTTCAAATCCACCTCTTTCATAACATTCTGAAAGAAACAATCTGTTTTTTGGCGTGAACTTTAATAGGAATTTGAATTCTGTTTTTTCATCTAGAGATACAGAGTCAATGCCTTCATCATAATTTGACCCTATTTTGTATTTTTCAGAACCAATATATTCACGGGAATATATTAATAAATCAGTGTCTTCACCAAGAACTGTTAGGCTTTCTTCTAGAATACGTTCTTTATTGAAACGGAGACCGAAGCCAATAAGGGTCGTAGCAATTGCAAATTCAAAATAGAAAGAAGATTCCTCATTAATCTCAGCTGTCAATGCGAAT
This sequence comes from uncultured Alteromonadaceae bacterium, assembly GCA_938085045.1. GTDB lineage: Bacteria > Pseudomonadota > Gammaproteobacteria > Enterobacterales > Alteromonadaceae > JABSOG01. The sequence goes on along the minus strand of CALKGI010000144.1, from coordinate 29,797 downwards.
GGCTCAGAAGAAATTGGCGTATTAGGCATAACATGACCAGTAATCATTTGTTGAGCAAAGCGAATAGCCTTCAAAATATTGGATTTACCCGATGCATTAGCACCATATAGAACAGCAGACTTAAGGACTTTTATAGATTTGTCTTTTTTGATAGGTGTTCTAACATGCCCCTTTAACCGCCTCAACCTCGGCGCAGCCCGTAAATCCAGTTCGATGGGTTCTTTAATCGAGCGGAAATTTTCTGCTCTGAAATAGACTAACATGAAGTTTCCAAATAGGGTTAAGGTGATATTTTCACTTTAGAGTGCTCTTTATAGCGATTTTGTGAGGAGAAGTCAAAATGCTAAAGTCAAAAGCATTAACCACAGAGGACGCAGAGGACACTGAGAAAAGCCGAAAAACCAAAATTACAATCAACCGAGATTATTCTCTCATACAAACTATATTACGCTGTTTTTTTGCCCTTCTCTGTGCTCTTGGCGTCCTCTGTGGTTAAATTATTTTCGTCTTTAAGCCCAATTATCTTCGCCAACTCCCCCACGTGCTCAGGCGCAAACAAGGTGCCGTGAAACCCCTCCAAATGTTGCTCGTTTAATGGTTTTTTAAACACGCGTTGCCAAGGTTTAAACAAAAGGCGGTACCAGCGACTGAAACCAGATGAAATGATGAGTGTGGTGGGCACGTTGAGTTTAGCTGGGTGGTATTTGTTTAAGGCAGCGATTTGGCCGTTTAAACCTGGGTCGCTGAACAATGATCCCATGGTGCGTTGGTTAATGCTTAATTCTTGCAGGCCTAATGACTTGATTAGCCAACCGCAAAAACGCCATAACGCATTGCGACTGAACATGCGCATTGGGTAGGTGGTGTCGATTAGTATTAGGCTTTCGATTGGTACGCTTCGGGCTGTTAATTGCCGGGCGGTTTCGAGTGCTGCTACGCCTCCAACTGAAAAGCCTGCGATGATGGGCGGTGACTGGTGATGTTGTTGCTCTATTAACGCTGCGTAATATTGGGCTAGTTCTTCAATGCTATTGTAGGCGGTGTATCCATCGGCTATTGGCGGTTGCAGCATTCGCAGGTTGCACGTGCTACCCAGTGCATCAGCCAGTGGGCCGAATCTTAAGGCATCGCCATGGCCCGATGCTGCCAGATATATAGGAGTGCCATCTTTGTGGTTACTCAAATTAACCATTAACCCATGATGGCGCTGCACAATGGCGTTAGAGAGGGTCATAACCGTTGGGTTGTGCAGCAGAATTGATAAAGGCAGCTTTTGTTTGATTTGCTTGTCGATGGCACTTAGCAGGTTTAATGCGGTTAGCGACTCGCCGCCGTTTTTAAAAAAGTCGCTTTTAACACCTAAGCCAGGTTGTTCAAGGAATTGGCGAAACAACTCCAACAGTAATTTTTGTAAATCGGTGCTGGCAAAGTCACTATTATCTGCCTGATGATTTGCCGCTGGTGGATTGGGTTCAAGTGAACTGTAATCAAGCTTGCCACTGGTTTGACGTGGCATAGCGGTTATTTGGGTGAAGCTGCTTGGCACCATGTATTCAGGGAGCTTATGCGCCAACTCTGCGGCTATCTCTTGGCAAAGCGTCCAGCAAAATGTGTCATCTAATTCGCTTGTTAACACCAGCCAACCATGCAGTTCGTTGTCGACTTTTTTAACCGCAGCCGCTTCAATCTGAGGCAGCTCACACAGGGCGTTTTCAATCTCGCCCGGTTCTATGCGTTGTCCGCGTAATTTGATTTGATTGTCGATGCGACCGACAAAATGGACCTGTCCTTTGTGGTCCCAGTAGCCGTTGTCTCCGCTGTAATATAAACGCTCGCCTGCAACAAAGGGATCATCGATAAAACGCTCGGCGGTTATTTCTTGATTGTTTAAATATCCTCTGGCTAAACCTCTGCCGCCAATGAAAATCTCTCCTACGGTGCCAATGGGTAGGGGCTGTTGATTGGCATCGAGTATGTAAATTCGGGTGTCGTCGACAGGTTCTCCTATGGGCAGCGGGTCGACCGTTTTTTTGTCGTCAAAATGATAAGCAGTGGCAAATATGCAGGCCTCTGTTGGGCCGTACAGGTTATATAACTGAGCACCAGTTTGATTGACAAATTCCATAGCCATGTCGCGATGTAAAACTTCGCCACCACTGATGGCCACGCGCAGTTTTAGGTTGGGGTATTGGTTCGCATTTTGGTTGAAATAACGCAATGTGGTGGGCACAAAAATGATGCTAGTGGCGCCAAACGCTTGAGCGTGGTGGGCTATGTCGGTTGGCGCGAGCTGACCGGGTGGCGGTAGTGCAATGCTGGCACCTTGGGTTAGTGGCAGGCATATTTCTATTATTGACGGGTCAAAAGTCAGCTGAATTGATTGCAACCAAACGTCTTTGGGGCCGTAGTTAAAAGTGCGGGCTAGCCATGCTAATCGCCTTGCCAGTGGTGCGTGTTCCATCAATACGCCTTTGGGCGCTCCTGTCGAACCTGAGGTAAACAACATATAAGCTAAGTCGTTTGGGTCGATAACCACATCGGGATTGTGTGTTGATAGTGCTGGGTCATATTGCGGCGCATTGTCGCCTTCGATAACCAATTGTGAATGATGTACATTGACCGATGATTTGCCGACTAATACCACGACTGCGCCACTGCTTTTTATGAGTTGTTGTAATCGCAGCGCTGGGGCGCTTGGGTCTATTGGTAAAAATGCACCACCAGCTTTGGCAATGGCTAAAAAGGCGGTTAGGGTTTCTTGCTGTCTGGGCATCACTACGGCAACGATGCTGTCTTTGCCAACGCCTAGCTTAATTAATCGGTGGGCCAATTTGTTGGCTTGTTCGTTGAGTGTTTTATAGTTTGTTTTACCACTTTGCCAGCAAAGTGCGGTAGCGGTGGGCTTAAGTGCAGCTTGTTGTTCGAATGCGCTGATAAAAGGTGTTGGATTAGGGTGGCTGGGCACATTGGCATGTTTGGCTACAATCAAATCGTGCCGTTCTTCGTTAAGCAGTAGGGGCAAGGTGTTGATAGCTGCATCAGGGCTACTGACCATTTGCAAGGTCAGTTGGTGCATTCGTTTGCCCAGTAATTGGGTTTCTTGCTCAGTAAAATAGTCGGCACTCGATTCGTAGACAATTTCGATGGGTGGGTCGACATTATTAAACTGGCAAACACACACCGACAAAGGATAACGGGCAGTGTTTGAAAACAGTTGATGGGTATCTGCCGTAGGCGTGTTACCAAATTGCGTGCTGAAATTTTGCACCTCGTATGACAGCATCATGTCGAATAATCTGTCTTGACCATGGTGCACCATTTCGAGGTCGGCCATTAATGAACTCAAAGGGTAGCGGGCATGGCGGTACGCACTGCGTAACGATTGCACCACGCGCGATAATAAGCTGGCGGTGGTGTCGTTTTTTTCAAGTTCAATTCGCAGCGGTATCACCACAGCAAACATGCCCATGGTGGATTTATAGCGTTTGCCAGTGCGGTTAAGCACGGGGATCCCTAATACCATCTCGCGGGTATTGTGAGTGCGGCAAAAGTAAATGGCCAAAGCTGCAATATAAAGATGATAGAGGGTCGCGCTGTGAGATTTGGTTAAATCCAACATGGCTTGATGCTGTTCGCCAGTTAAATGAGTGCTGTAATGCTGTGCTAACGCTAAGTCGTCACTTTGTTGATTTGCACTGCGTTTTTCAAGCAGGGTAGGCGGTAATGTTGGTAAAACGTCATGCCAGTATTGCGCATCTTTTTGTTTGGTTTTGCTTTGATGGTAACGACTGCACTCATCAATAAACTGGCTATAGCTCGGTATGTTGGTGGTAGGCGAGGCTGTTTTATTGATTAAAAAATTGTATTGCTCGCTCATTTTTTGCAATGACAGGGCGGTAGAATATCCGTCCATCACTAGGTGGTGTGCTTTGAGTGAAATAGCGTATTTATTGTCGTTGATTTTATGCAGCGCGAGTTGCCAGGGGCATTGTTGGTCGTCAAAGGGATAGAGTATGGCAAAGGTTTGTTCATACCACTTTGACATGTCTGATTCCGGGGTTTGACTGTCGCTCAAGTCATGCAGGGTCCATAAAGGGCCGGGCCAGTCATCAACCAATTGTTGGGTGCCATCGTTTAATGGCAGTAACCGCATGGCATCGCTATTATCAACAAATAATCGTACCGCTTTGTCGAAGACATCCAAGTCAAGTGGGCCATTGATGATATTAAAACCCCCTATATTTAGATGAGGGCTGTCGGGGTTGGCTTGTTGGTCAAGCCAAACTTGTTGTTGGCTTGGGGCTAGGGGCACAATAATAGAGGAAGCTTTCAAATGGTTTATACCTATCGCCAACTATCAGTCGAACGCCTACCGCTGCTTTTAAGCACTTTGGCAATGGTTCGTTCGATAAAGGCACAATACATATCTAGATAGGTATCGCCATTTTTCTCGTCAGACAACCAAGGGTTCATCAAGGTATGACGGATAAGAAAAATGCCATCGGCTTGGTCTTTAAATTCTTTTGTTGTGTCATGTTGCAATTGTTTGGGTTCGACGCCAATGGCACCACAGAGTGTTTCAAAAGCCGATTTGGTTAGTTTTTTGGTGTGCAGTATGGTTGAGCTGCCAAAAAACTCGTTAGCTTGCATGGCGGTATCAAGGTCGGGGCGAATGTGTTCATAAAATGCTTGATTAAAGCGGTTCATTATCTTGATATCATGATTGTCTGCCGGGTTAAAGGCGATACAAATTAAATTAGATTCGGGCAGAATTGGAATTCGTAATTCGACTTTACCAGACAATTTCTTTTTTAATATCATTAACTTGTCATAAAACAATTCAGTGTTTCTGACGGTCAGTTTACATAAGCGACCAAAATGGTCGGCATTTAAGGGTAAGACATTGTGAGTGACAAAAGCGGCAGCCGCAGCAGCACCGGGTTTTGACCCTTCAACAATAAACTGGCCTAACTGCCTGAAGTCGTCAGCATCGGGTTCGCCACCAAAGATATACGCAGCCTTTTGCATTACCAAGCGCGAAACTCGGTTGTCTCGAACCACAAATGCGCCGGTACCAAAAGGAATAAAACCCAGCTTGTGAGGGTCGACAGTGATTGAATCAACTTTAGATAATGCCGCAAAGGCGCCGTACATTTGATCGCACGGAAAGTGATCACATTCTGCTTTGACTTGTTCATGACTGAGCAAACTGCCATCTGCGCCCCTAAACATGCTAGTAAGGTAACCACCCCACGCTGCATCAACATGTATGGCAAAGCTTTGACCTATTTTTCGTCGTTTTTCTCTAAGAGCAACAATACCGTCGACCGGGTCGACAGTACCAAATTCGGTGGTGCCCAGTACGGCAACCACGCCAATAACCGGACGATTTTGGTGTTGTGCGGCTCTTAGCATCAATTCCAGCTCGTCAATATCGAGTTTCATGTTGGTGTCGCACGATACCTGCCATAAGTTGTCTTCACCCAGTCCCATAAAGCGCATGGCTTTGGCCCAAGAATAGTGGGCGTTTTTGGGCACTATGAGTACACCATTGTTGATTTCGGTGTGTTTGTCGAAAAACTGGCGTGCACCAAGGTGTTCATAACGGTTTTGCTGAATGGCTTCAATAAGGCGACTTTTGTCTGGTTCAGCCAAATGTGATACCTGATCGTTCATCGTTAAAATGTCGTCGGCAGGCAGGTTTACTACCCTAAAAGAGTCTGCTTTGGCCAGCGATTCGCCCCATGGGGTGAGCACCTCAATACCTGTTTCTATGCTGGCCTGTTGTATGGCCAGTGGCAAATATCTCACGGCCTGCATTAACCACACCCCTTCATAGTTGGCGACCGTGCCGCCAGAGGTAATATGGCCAAAGGCACAGGGCGTTTGGCCTTTTTGAGTGGCAAAACCAAACATGGTGGCCAGTTGGTCGCCCGCAGCAAGTTCCATATCAACAGTTGCTGGGGCGGTATCTTCACTGATGTTGTTGGGGTTGTATAAGGTGGTAATAAGCTGAGCCAATAGACCGGGTAACAATAGGTCTGAGAACATGTGACCTATGTATCTTGGGTTATAGGTTGGTACTGAGCTTTTCAAACGGGCAGTGAGTCGATGTAGTTCGTCTTTCATTTTGGCGACAGATTCTAGGTAACCCGGCTCATGGGCGGCGGAGCTCGAAATGGGGGGGCGGTCGAGCGGGTGGAAATTACGTCGCCAGTAAACATGATCCCTGACAAATTCGTTGAGTAAGCGTTCAAACAGTTCGTTGTTTTCGCCATAAGCGCCAAGAAAGCTGGCATTGAGAAATTCGTTGTTGATCATCGTATTTATCCCCTGAGAACCATGAAAAGTCTTTTACTAAGAAATGTGCTTAATCCATTAAATGCAGCGTTTTAATCAATGTATTCGACCATATTTACAGGTGCAATACAATCTCTTGGTACCAGTTGGCAAGGTTGTAATGAATTGCTATTCTTCAGGTTAATCCCATAGAAATACGCAAAAGGTGAACCAATTGAGCGAAAAACAGTCATTTAGCATCGAAATTCTTAACGAGAAACATGTCGAGGCGGCATCTGTTTGCCTTTGTCAGTGCTTTACCAAAGAACCCATGGTCAAGGCGTTAGGCGCGTCATTTGAAGAAGTGTTAGGTAGTTTCACTAACGTGGTTAAAAAATCGGCCAAAGAAGGGGCATCGCTGGTTGCCATAGAAGAATCCACCGGAGCCATTGCCGGAGTGTGCATTAATAAGGATTTTACGTTTAATCCGGTTGAAGATGATGAAGATTTTTCAGAGGCGTTTTTTCCCATTTTTGCTTTGTTAGACGAGTTGAATGAATCGGCCAGTCAATTGGAAGGTGCCCAGGTTGGTGAAGTGCTGCATTGCTTTATGTTGGCTGTTAGTGAAATTTACAAATCAAACAAACTGGGTTATCGAATGACCCAAAGGAGTTGTGAGCTGAGCGCAGAACAAGGCTTTAAACAGGTTATTATGGAAGCGACCGGTGGCATTACTCAGTATTTGGCTGAAACTAAATTTGGTTTTTATGAGATTGGCAGCATCGACTACCGCAGCTTTGTGTATGAAGAAGAAAAGGTATTCAGTGATATTGATGAGGTTCAAACGTGTAAGTTGTTGCTTAAGGATGTTTAGCACAGGCGACTAGCCTTTTACCTTGAAAAACTACCAAAATGACGAAAAAGTGCTATTAATCAATGTAATGTAGATAAAAAAAGAATATACAATGCAGATTGGTATCCCTCAAGAAAGTCTCGACAATGAATGTCGGGTCGCCGCTTCTCCCACTTCTATTGCTGCCCTAGTCAAACTAGGGTTCAGTGTGATTGTTCAATCTAATGCCGGCGATAAAGCCAGTTTCAGCGATGCGGATTATTTAAAATCCGGTGCGGTGATTGGCTCACAAGACACCACATGGCAGGCTGACTTAATGCTTAAGGTCAATCCGCCGACAATCGCTGAAATCGATTCGTTAAAACCCGGTGCTACCCTCATTAGCTTTTTAGCGCCAGCTCAAAACGAGCAGTTGCTGTCGGCTTTAGCCGCGAAAAAATGCACCGCAATTGCGATGGAGTCGATACCTAGAATATCTAGAGCACAATCGATGGATGCGTTGAGTTCGATGGCCAATATCGCGGGCTACCGGGCGGTGGTTGAAGCTTCGCATTTGTTTGGTCGTTTCTTTACCGGGCAAATCACCGCCGCAGGTAAAATTCCGCCAGCTAAGGTGATGATCATCGGCGCTGGTGTTGCCGGATTGGCTGCCATTGGCACGGCTGGCAGTTTGGGGGCAATCGTTCGGGCCTTCGATACACGCCCCGAGGTTAAAGAGCAAATTGAAAGTATGGGGGCTGAGTTTTTAGAATTTGAATTTGAAGAAGAGGCAGGCTCTGGCGATGGTTATGCCAAAGTGATGAGCAAAGCCTACATCGAAGCTGAAATGGCATTGTTTGCCGAGCAGGCCGAAGAAGTCGACATTATTATTACCACCGCGATGATCCCCGGAAAACCTGCACCAAAACTCATCACCAAAGCGATGGTCGATTCGATGAAAGCGGGCAGTGTTGTGGTCGATTTGGCCGCAGGTGGTGGCGGTAATTGCGAATACACCCAACCGGGCGAATTGGTCACACAAAGCGGGGTGAAGATTGTCGGTTATACCGACTTGCCCTCACGTTTGCCATCGCAATCGAGCCAGCTGTATGCCAACAACTTGGTGAACCTGCTTAAATTGCTGTGCAAAAACAAAGACGGCGAGATTGAACTCGATTTTGAAGATGACATAGTTCGTCAATCTACCGTAGTAAAAGAAGGAAAAATTACATGGCCACCACCGCCAATAAAAGTGAGTGCCGCGCCTGCTGCACCTAAAGTAGAAGTTGTAGCCGAAAAGGTTGAAGAGCCAGTTAAATCGAACAACAAAAAACACATTGCTATGGCTGTTGGTGCGGGTTTGTTTGCATGGATTGCCAGTGTTGCCCCAGCCGAGTTCTTATCTCATTTCACTGTATTTTTATTGGCCTGCATCGTCGGTTATCACACCGTGTGGCGGGTTACTCATGCATTGCACACCCCATTGATGAGCGTAACCAACGCCATCAGCGGGATTATCGTGGTGGGGGCGCTGTTGCAGTTAGGCAGCGACAACAAACTGGTGTTGGTACTGGCGGGCATTGCCACATTGGTGGCAACAATTAACGTGGTAGGCGGGTTTGTAGTGACTCAAAGGATGTTGAAGATGTTTAGGAAGGAGAAATAATATGAGTAGTGATTTATTAAACCAAGCACTGAACCAAACAGCCCATCAAACCCCCAACTTGATTGTCGGTATTTACGTTGTTGCCGCTTTATTGTTTATTTTGAGCCTTTCGAGCTTAAGTAAGCAAGAGACTGCCGAAAATGGCAATTTATATGGCATTATCGGCATGATTTTGGCCATAGGTGCAACCATCTACGACCCCCGAATAGAGCACTTTACAGTAATCATTGGTGCGATGGCTGTCGGTGCTTTGATTGGCACCCGCTTGGCTTTGAAGGTTGAAATGACCCAAATGCCCGAGTTAGTGGCGATTTTGCATAGCTTTGTTGGCCTTGCGGCAGTGCTGGTGGGGTTTAATAGCTATTTTGAACATGCAGTGATGACCGGCGTAATGCTTAACATTCACTTGGTAGAAGTGTTTTTAGGCATATTCATAGGTGCGGTGACTTTTACAGGCTCTATCGTTGCTTTTGGTAAGTTGCGTGGCATATTTAATTCAGCTGCTTTGATGTTGCCACATCGTCACAAAATGAACCTGATTGCCGGTATTGCCGCCTTTGCTTTAATGGTGGTATTTGTCATGGATGCAGGTAAAGATACCCTGCCATTGTATGTGATGACAGGCATAGCGCTGATATTTGGCTGGCACTTAGTATCGTCTATTGGTGGTGCCGACATGCCAGTGGTAGTGTCTATGCTCAACTCTTATTCAGGCTGGGCGGCAGCGGCAGCCGGATTTATGCTGAATAACGATTTGCTGATAGTCACCGGTGCTTTGGTTGGTTCATCGGGTGCGATTTTGTCGTACATTATGTGTAAAGCGATGAACCGTTCGTTTATCAGCGTTATTGCTGGTGGCTTTGGTTCTGATGTGTCTGCGGCGGCAGTAGATAAAGATTATGGTGAGCACCGGGAGATCACTGCCGAATCGGTGGCGGAATTATTGAATGAAGCTAAGACAGTGCTTATTACTCCGGGTTACGGTATGGCGGTGGCGCAGGCACAATACCCGGTCAACGAGGTTTGTCAGGCTTTGCAGGCCAAAGGCATAGACGTGAGTTTTGGTATTCACCCAGTGGCAGGGCGATTGCCGGGTCACATGAATGTACTGCTGGCCGAGGCGAAAGTGCCATATGACATTGTATTTGAAATGGAAGAAGTCAATGAACGAATGGCTGAGGCTGACGTGGTGCTGGTAATAGGCGCAAACGACACGGTTAACCCGGGCGCGCTTGACGACCCAAACAGCCCCATCGCCGGAATGCCAGTAATTGAGGTATGGAATGCTAAGCAAGTGATAGTGTTTAAGCGTTCGATGCGACCGGGTTATGCTGGCGTGCAAAACCCGTTGTTCTTTAAAGAAAATACTCAGCTGTTGTTTGGTGATGCCAAAGAAAGCGTTGAGAATATTTTTAAGGCTTTATAATCGACAATTTCTTGGGTGGCCACCGCAGCGAAACCTGTGCGCCACCCAATTCACTATCACCAATCTCAATTACTCCATGGGTATCTTTAATCACCATATCGGCAATCGCTAGCCCAAGACCAAAGCCACCTGTGTTGCGGTTGCGGCTTTTATCGGTGCGGTAAAACGGTTTTAAAATCAAATCTCGTTCATCTTCAGGTATGCCCATACCATCATCACCAACAGTTAAAACATACTGGTTCGCCTCAATACAAGATGAAATAACCACTGCATTGTCGGCATATTTGACGGCGTTGCTGATGATGTTATACAGCGCGCGTTCCATCAGGGTGTGATTGGCTTGTAAGGTAAAATCGGATGAGTTACTAATCGTCACAAGTGGGCTGTTGATGTCTTTGGTCACTTTTTCTATTAAGTCTTGAATGACTAATGGCTCTTTTGCCAGTTCAACGCCTTTAAGGCGTAGGCGGGATATGGTCAGGAGTTCTTCCATTAGGCTTGATAACTCTTCTAAATCGTCATCCATGCCGGTTAGCAATTCAGCCGTCATTTCATCAGTATTACCGTGCACTGCCATGTCGAGCGCAAGGCGAATGCGGGTGATGGGTATTCTTAATTCGTGATGGATGGCGCCTGTCAAAATGAGGTTATCAGCGGTTTTTTCTTCGATAGTACTGGCCATAGTATTGATGTCGTCAGCCAGTTTATTTAACGCGGGTAAGCGACTGCTTGGCATTTGCAAGTCAAACTTGCCGCTGGCGACTGACTCGGTGACCCGGCTGATTTTATTCATATAACGGTAAATTACCCACGCAACGAAGGTGATCACCATCGCCATAAATAGATAAATAGCAAAGGTGGCGGTGTAATAGAACTCGGTATATTGGTCTGAATAACTGTCGTCAAATTCGTATTGCAGTGCCTTGTCTTGCCATTTGGGATGAGTGAGTGGCGATATGATGCTGACAACATCAGCTAACTCGGTGATCTCAACTGTGTTGACGTAACTGTTTTTGTTGGCGTTTTGAGGCTTGTCTATCATTTGAATTGTGGTTTCTTCGCCAATTATTGCGGTCCACCGACTTAATACTGCTTGGGTTGCATCAGGTTGATCTTGCAGGTCTTTTTCAATCAGCGGGGTGAGAATGCTGGCGTATTGCAAAAAACTGCTAGATACCTCTTCGGTATAGGCGTCGTTGCCGAGGTACTCGACAACATAGGTTGCCAGTGTTAAAAACCCAAGAATGATAGAGGTTAAGATAACTGCAAGTGAGCGCAAAGGTTAGTCCTTCATAAACAGATAGCCAAGCTGGCGGAGGGTTTTTACGTACTCAATGTTGGTATCTGGGTTGTCGAGTTTCTTTCTTAATTTGGATATTCTCATGTCGATAGAGCGGTCGAGGCCGTCGTATTCTTTTCCCCTAAGCATATGAAATAACTCCTCTCGTTTGATGATTGTGCCTGCGTGGCTGGCGAGTATCCATAATAGTTCGAAGTCTGAATCGGCTAAATCAATGGTTTGGCCATTGCGGGTGACCTTTCTTTTGTCGTGGTCGATAGACAAGTCGTTAACGGTTAACTGGGTTTGTTGTGGTGGTGTTTGGCGTCTTAATAAGGCGTTAATGCGGGCCAGCAAAACGTGAGTGCGAATGGGTTTACTTAAAAAGTCGTCGATGCCTGCGTTGAGTGCGGTAACTTCTTGCAAATCGCCCTCGTGGGCGGTGAGCATCAAAATGCCATTGGTAAATTCTGGGCGAATTTGCTCACATACTTCTATGCCGTCCATTTTTGGCAGCATTAAATCTAACACCACCAAGTCGGGCGGGGTTTGTTTGATGAATGCTACTGCTGCCTCGCCAGTTTCGACCCAATCGACTTCGAATTGCTCCATACGCAGAAACTGCACCAGCAGCTTGGCGATGCGCTGATCATCTTCGACGATTAATAATTTGTGCTGTGTCATCTGATCTGCTCCCGATGTTTTGCCTATATTAGCGTTAGCGCACAACACATTAAAGCCTAATTCACCCTTGGTGACATTAGGTGACAAATCGATAGGTAGCCTGACGGAAGCCAATGTACTTTGCTGTTAAATTAAGCTCAACAGTAAATGAGCATAATTTAAGAGGCGTTTTATGAAAAAGATAATGAAAGGATTGGCCGCAGCAATTACGACATTGACACTGAGTGCTTGTGGTTCTAGTTCAGGCAGTTCGCCTGTTGTGGTAACAGAGCCTTCTCCTACGCCCACACCTGATCCGATCCCAGTGGTTAAAAAAGTGCTGGTGATAGGTGCCGGCATGTCAGGTATTAAAGCGGCACATAAATTAGCGGCTGCTGGTTTTGATGTTCAAGTGCTTGAGGGGCGAGACAGGTTGGGCGGTCGAACATGGAGTAACAATACCATGGGCACGCCACTAGATATGGGCGCTAGTTGGATTCATGGCATTGAGGGCAATCCAATCCATCAACTGGCTACAGACTTGTCGGTGCCCTTAGTTGAATGGAATTACGAAAATCAAGTGACCTACGACCATCAGGGCAATATCGATTACGATATAGGCGTTAAAATTCAAAGCGTTGAAAGCGATTTGAATGCGTGGGGAATGACGGCAGTGGTTAATGATTCAGATGCCACCGTACAGGATGCAATAAATATAGGCGTGCAAAACGGAGGTTTAGACCACATGAATTCCGTGGAAGTGGCATTTATGACAAACATGCTGGTAGAGCAAGATAGCGCAGCCGATGCAAGTGATCTTTCTATCGCTGGCATGGAAGATGAAGGCGAGTTTGGTGGCCCCGATGTGATTTTCCCCCAAGGGTATGACGCATTGGTAAAAGCGATGGCGGCTGATTTAGACGTTAAACTCAACACTTGGGTAAAAGCTATTCGTTACGACCAAGCCATGGTGAGTGTTGAAACCAGCCAAGGTGATTTTGAGGCCGATTATGTGATAGTGACCGTGCCTTTAGGAGTCCTTAAAAAAGGCGTTATCGAATTTAGCCCAGCTTTGCCGCAAAACAAATTGGCAGCAATAGCTGCGCTAGATATGGGTGTGTTGAATAAGGTTTACTTGCACTTTGACGAAGTCTTTTGGGATAACACAGTGACCAACATGGCCAATGTCAGTGAACAAAAAGGTCATTGGAGTTATTGGATAAACCTTGAACCAGCCACAGGCAAGCCTATTCTTGGCGCATTCAATGCAGCGAGCTATGGCAAAGAGATTGAAGATTTGACTGACGAGCAGATTGTCGCCAAAGCCATGGAAACCTTAAAAACCATGTATGGCAACGATATACCTCAACCCGCAGACCATCTAATCACCCGTTGGGGTAAAGATGAGTTTACTTATGGTTCGTATTCATACATTCCAAAAGGCGCGACCAGCAGTATGCGCGATGATTTGGCTGAGCCAGTTGATGGCAAGGTGTTGTTTGCCGGTGAGGCGACAAATTCTGAGTATCCATCAACAGTTCATGGGGCTTTTCTTTCTGGTGAGCGTGAGGCTGACCGGGTTATTGGGTTGGCTGGAGGTTAATTGTTGCGCAATAGTGCGTGAAGTTCTTCGATTGAGTTAGCAGACTGTACTTGACTCAAAAGCTCTTCGGTTATTTTGTGACCAAGAAGTTCACCCATTGAAGTTGAACTCCCTATAACACTTTGCTCTATTGCGGTGAATAAGGTTTCGAAATCAACAATCCATTGTTGTAGTCAATCGTCAGCTGAAATCGGCGGAAAAAATCGAGACCAATTAGCGCATCGATACCCCACGAGCTTTCAAAAGTAGCAACGTAGACCTCAAATTCAATCAATTGCTGATTACATATTTCAATCAATGGGATATTGATTTTACTGTGTTTTTGGCTTTGTAAGCCTGGCGGAATATCGACTTGTGGATTGTGCTGGGTTAGTAAACCTGTATGTAAAAGAAATAAATCTGAGAATTCTGTTCTGGGGGCGCCGCTGTCGAGAATACCGTTAAAACTGTGTTTGATCCCTTCATTGTCAGTGATGGCACATTCCAAATGAATATGATGCCTGTTGATATCAAAGGTCGTTTTGGTGATTTGCATGATGTCTCAATCCAGAAAAGGTTGATTCGCCGGTATACCTAAAAGCCGTTGGTTTACCCAGTGAGGGCAATCGGTAAACATTAGCCTTGTCTTTTGCATGACGCTCAACATAACCATTAATCAAATGGCCTGAATCATCCAACTGAAAGTCGGTGATTAGAAGCCATTCATTAGGAAAGGTTTCTTTCATCTGTAACCATGTCAATGTATTCATGTTTCACCTCCTATTATGATGAGATGACTCACCATATCATTTAGCTGACTGTTGTCAAAGTCCATCTTATTCAAAATCCAGTAACAACTATATCCCCAGTCCTGCTGTATTCATAGCTCAGCACCAATGACTCTTCTAGTACATCAAACCCGGCCACATATAACCATTGCCCCAACACTTTTGTTTGTTTGCTCGCAAGGTCGAGTCTGGTCAATTCTCGGCTTTCGCCAACCGTTCTGCCGTAAATTAGGGCCGTTTCGGTGGCTTTGATATTCAATCCGCTGCCGTAAACAAATGCTAGGTTTAGCCCTAAATCAACAAAGGTTTGCGCTTGTTTATCCCACTCAAAAACGCTGTCGTTCGCACGAGCGATGTAAAACCAGCGGTTGCCGCTGGGGCTGGCAAAGGCGGCTTGCCATTTTGAGTCTGCGGTTTTCAGTGAGCCGGTGTCTAGTTGGTATATAAATAGCTGTGGCAGTTCGTTGTTGAGTGCGCTAACTGCGATTTGATTGTCAGACAGCCAATGGGCCGCTAATACTAAGCCTGAAGGAACGGTGACCGAGCGTATTTTTTCGCCGCCAGTGGTCATTAGGGTGACTTGTTTACGACCTAGAGCCAATAACTTTTGGCCGTCTGGCGACGCATCTAACGAGGCCAACGAGGGTTCTTTGTCGTAGTAGGTGAGTTGTTTGAGTTGCTGGTCTTGTTCTGATGCACTGTAAATTTGAGTGATGCCATTACGTTTTGAGGCGAAAAACCATTTGTAAATGCTCGTGCTAAAGGTGGGCAATTTGTCGTAAACCGCTGAGTTGAAATTATGTTTTTTGCTGTTGTCATTGAGGTTTATCACCACATTGTCGTTGTTCATCATAAACGAGGTGAAGTAAAAATCTTTGCCGTTGGGATGACGGCGATAATTTTCGGCAACCCGGTTGGATGTGCTGACTATGGTCGTTAGTTTTTCGCCCCACACATCACTTTGAATCAACTCGTGTGAATATTCGTTGCTGGTATGCACGATACTTTCGTTGTCGTGATGCCATATGGCCCTGTTGAGTAATCGTTGCCATTTGCCTTTGGTCGACAGTTCGTTGGTTTTTCGGTCGAGTTGGTAAGCGGTGGTATGAAAATCGGCATTGCTCGACAGTATTAATATTTTGCTGCCATCAGCGCTGATGTCCATCGCGTAATTACCTGCGCCTGCTAATTCGGGTTGGTTTATCAATTGTCTGGTGTTGTCTTGCAGGTTCATCTTAAAAACCTGCATTGGCTCGAACCCAATGACTCGCGAGACGAAATATAATGATTGATCATCATCGGCGAACATTAACTGCGGTATGTACCTAGCGTTGCAGTCGCCTAGCGTGGTGGAGGGTTGGGGCTGACCTTCTTTGATTTGAACTTGGTTGAACTGACAAGTTTGATTGGGGTAGTTGGTGTAAATCAGTCGGTCACCTAGTGACGACCAAGCTATTTCGGTTGAGCTTGCTAAGTTTGCCAGCAGGTGTTCGGTGTTGTCGTTTTGTAAGTCTTTTAACCACAGTTGGGCAACTTTGTTGGTGGGTTCGTTGCGGGTGTAAGCCAAAAAGCGGCCATTAGGCGACATGTAAGGCGCAAACTCTACGCCTGAATTGCGTGTTAAGGGCGTTAATTTACTGTTTTGCGGTTGTGAGGTGATATTGTCGCCAGTCAATACAATGGTGAGTAAAACCGCAACCATTAAAAACAGGGCTGCGACAATTAGGTTCGTTTTGTTTTTAATTTCGACTGGTTTTTTGATGCTGTCACATTGTTCTACCTGTGCGATAAAACTGTAACCTTGCCTTGGAATGGTTTTGATAAATTCGGGCTGTTTTGGGTTATCGCCGAGCAGTTGGCGCAGGCTGGCAATCATTTTATTGACGGCGTTGTCGCTTATCACTGCCCCTTTATTGATGTCATCGATGATCTGGTCGCGGCTGACAATGGTGTCGGGTCGCTGACAAAAATAAAGCAGTAATTGATGCTGTTTGGGCTCGATGGATATTTGTTTATCATCAAAAAACATCTGCGGTAATTGGGTGTCGATAAAGTATTGTCGAACAGAAAAATAGCGCATCGGGTCTGTTGGGTTAGCCGTAAAGGCGTCATTATCCGTTTTTGTTAATTGCAGGTCAATCTATCGAAAAAATCGTTTTTATCGTTAATTAAGGTAAAGAAATAACCAAAAACACACATTTCACAACTTCCTCACCTTTTTTCCCTAGCTAATCACTACTTTATTGCGCTTTTGAGTCAAATTAGCGGCATATCCAAACCCTAAGGAAAGAATGATGAATATGAAACTTAATACACAATTAATACCCGGTTCGGTGATTGCGACTGCGCTTGAGGCGTTAGCGTTTTGCCTATTGATATTAAGCTGTTTTGATGTGAAGGCTGACGAGATTAAAAGTGGTCGCAATCAATATCAACTCAGTCATCAAACTAAATCAGCGACTATCGATGGCGTGATTGATGAGGCGGTTTGGCAAAATGCCACTGTGGTTGAATTGGCTTTTGAAAACAATCCGGGAGATGGCATTAAGGCCCCAGTCAAAACCGTGGGTTATATGTATGAAGACGGTGACAGTTTGTATGTGGCGATTGAGGCTTTTGATCCAACACCTGCCAATATTCGCGGACACCTGAGCGACCGCGATAATATTTGGAGCGACGATTTTGTCGGTGTGGTATTCGACACTTTTAGTGATGAACGTCAAGGTTATGAGTTTTATGTCAACCCTATGGGTGCTCAGGCTGATATGCGAATGAGTGATATCAATGGTTGGCGTAAAGACACTTCATGGGATGCGATTTGGTTTAGTGGTGCAAAAATTACGTCGACGGGTTGGAGTGCTGAAATGCGCATTCCATTCAGTGCTTTGCGTTTTGATGCCACCAATGGCAAAAAGGTGTGGAACTTCACCTTGTGGCGCAATTATCCACGAGACGTACAACATGAGCTGGCCAGTTATCAATCGAATCGTGATGTTAAGTGCAGTTTGTGTCAATTTGATCAGCTGGCCGGTTTTGAAAAAATCGAAGCGGGTCAAAACATTCAAATCACGCCGACTATCACCATGGGCCGTAACGACAGTAAAAATAACGCTGACCAGTGGCAAAGTGGTGATACAGACCAAGACGCTGGGCTTGATTTGCGTTGGGGTATCACTCAAGACAGCGTTTTGAATGCGACGATTAATCCTGATTTTTCTCAGGTTGAAGCTGATGTCACCCAGCTTAACGTCAACAGTACTTATTCGTTGTTTTTACGTGAAAAAAGGGCGTTTTTCTTAGACGGTGCCGACTACTTTGACTCTGGTAACTTTAACCTTGTGCATACTCGTAACATCGCAGACCCTGATTACGGCGTTAAGTTAACGGGCAAAAGCGGTCAACACAGTTATGGCCTATTGGTGGCCAACGACAATCAAACTGCTTTTTTGTTGCCGGGTAATCAAGGTTCTAGATTGTACAATTACACTGATGCTGGCCAAAATCCATTAGATTCTAAAGTCGCTATTGCACGCTATAAGGCAGACTTAGGTGGCCGCAACACAGTTGGTGTATTGGCAACGACTCGCCAAGCAAATGGTTATGACAATACGTTAGCATCACTAGATGGCAGTTATTGGTTGAATGAAGAAAACAGTGTTCAGTATCAACTGGCTTACTCTGACAGTACCAATCCAGATGCGCTGGTGAATGATTATGGTTTGGCTCAAACCCAGCAAGACCATGCCTATTCGTTTAATTATTATCACAATAACCGCGACTATCAGCTGAGCATGAATTACTCGGATGTGGGCAAAGACTTTCGCGCAGATTTGGGTTTTGTCGGTCAGGTTGACCACAAAGCGTTGGGTTTCAGTGGCAGAAGAACCTATTACGGCGAGAAAGATGATGTGTTGAATCAGTATGGTTATTTTGCTGATTTTAATCTGGATTATGACCAAGATGGCAATCAGTTAAACCGTACAACTGTGGTCAAAGGCTATTTTAATGGCCCTATGCAGTCATACGCTCAAGGTGGTTTTGTTAACGAACGTCAGTTTTATCAAAGCGAATTCAATCAGTTGGGTGAATACTTTGAGCTATCGCAATTGCAGGGGTTTTCACGTATCACTCCTGTTGCAGGTTTAACTTTCTTATTGTCTTTCAGACACGGTGACGCCCTAGATTGGTCGAATGCTCGATTGGCTAAAGAGTTTAATGTGTGGGGCACCGTAGAATGGCAATTTGGTAAGCATATTAGCGGTCGTTTGGACTATGAACACGAAACGCTGAAGTCTGATGGTTATGATACTGTGCAGGCAGGTCAAAGCATCAGTTTTGATAGTGGTACTTTGTACACTGCTAACCGAACCAATTTGCGTCTGGCTTATCAGTTTGATATTCGCAGCCAACTGAAACTGACTGTCCAGTATTCTGATATCAGCCGCAATACCGATTTGTATCGAGGTAATTTTGATGACAACGAATACAACAATGTTGGCAAGTTAAGCCGCAGCATTGCCACTCAGTTGCTTTATTCTTACAAGTTAAACCCGCAAACTTTGGTTTATTTGGGTTATTCAGATGGCGGTTTTCAAAGCGGCGAGATGGATAAGCTGAGTCGCGATCAACGCAGTGTTTTTGCTAAGTTTAGTTATGCTTGGCAAGGGTGATATTTGGGGGCTTTGTATTACTTGCCAAAGGCGCTTGGTGTTACGCCATAACGCGCCTTAAAACAACTGGAAAAATAGGCGTGTGATGAAAAACCCACCATGTCAGAGATTTCGCCGACATAATGCCCTTGGCTCAGCAATTCAGATGCTTTGCTCAAGCGATTTTCTCTTATTCGTTCTGCCGGGGTCTGCCCGGTCAGAGCCTTGAGTTTTCGTTGCAACAATCGTTCGCTCATGGCCATAGCGTAGTAGAGGTTTTTGGCGCTGAACTCACTGTCTGACAGGTTTTTGCTGATGACTTCACTGACGCCATCTAAAAATTTCAAGTCTTTGTCTGATACCGGTGACTGCTCTTCGGGTTTGAGTTTTCTCACCACTGGGTTGCTCAGTTGCTTTTGTAATAACCCGCGTAAAGTGAGGAGGTTTTGCACTCGGGCTTGTAACTCTTTGCGATTGAAGGGTTTGTTTAAGTATTCGTCGGCAAGGCTTTCGAACCCTTTGATTTTTTCTTTTGATGTACTCAGTGCCGTGAGTAAAATCACTGGAATATGACAGGTTGCCTCATCTTGTTTTACCTGTGCACAAAATTCAAAACCGTCCATGTTTGGCATCATGACATCGCTGATGATGATGTCGGGAACTTCTGCACGCGCGGTTTCCAATCCTTTAAGGCCATCGTGTTCGATATAGAAATGGTACTTGTCGCCTAGTGCTGTTTGAATGTACTCACACATATCAAGGTTGTCTTCTACCACCAAAATCCACTCTTTGGCGTCATTGTCAGTTTGTTTTAATTGGGTTGTTTGACGCTGCTCGGCATCACTGAGTTCTAGGGCCAGTTTACTCTGGTTGATTTTTACTTCATCGATAAGTGCTGGTGTTGATGGTACTAGGGCAAATTTGACGGTGAAACAGCTGCCGATATTAAGTTCGCTTTGAATTGCAATGCTGCCTTGATAACTTTCGGCCAATTCTTTGGCGAGCGCTAGCCCTAATCCGGCACCTGATACTTGTTCGTGATGGGCACCGCCGATGCGATTGAAACGCTCAAATATTTGGGTTAAATGCTGATTTTCGATGCCAATACCTGTGTCGCTGACTTTAAGTTGCCAGTGTGCCTGTTCAATAGTGGAATCGATGGTTATGGTGCCGCCGGGTCGATTGTACTTAATCGCGTTTGAGAGCAAATTGGTGATGATGATCTCAAGCGGTTCAGCAGGTATGGCGATAGCTGCCTGAGTCTCGGTTAAGTTGGCACTCAAAGACAATTGTTGCTTTTGCGCCAGTAGCTCAAATGGTTCGATGATGAGTTTGAGCAGAGCATCGGGTGCAAGAGGCTGAATGTTTTGGCTTGGTATTTGAGGTTTAGAGAAAATCAGCAAGTGTTCGACCATTCGTAACAGGCGTTGGGTGTTGCGTTTTATCACTTGAGATTGCCTGATCACCACCTCGGGTTCATGGGCTTTTATTGCCAGTAATTCTGCTGGGCCTTCAATTAGTGTTAGTGGGGTGCGAAATTCATGAGAGACATTGGCGATAAGCTGCTCTTTGATTTTAAGCAGCGATTCAATATTTTGTTTTTGTTCGGCGATTTCTTGGGTTCGGTCGGTTACCAGTTGTTCCAGAGCTAGTGCTTTTTTATCCAGTATTGAGATGCGCCAGCGGTAGAGTAACCACAATACCAATAGAGCAGCAGCCATTTTTACCCAATCAAACCAGTAGGTTTGCCAAAAGTAAGCCTGTCTTGTTACTTTTAAGGTGGTGATTTCATCACGCCAGTGACCATTGATGTCGGTGGTTTTCACTTCAAACTGATACTCGCCGGGGTCGAGATTGGTAAATTGCACCTCGCGTTCATCTGCGCTGACGGTTTTAAATGTATCGCTATAACCCAATAAACGGTGCTGATAACGGATGGCCTTGGGGTTGGTGTAATTTACTGCGGCCATTTTTACTGTGAAACCTTTTTCGCCGGGTGGCAGCACTAAGGCATTGTTGCTGGCGTAACCAAAGCGTGTGGGCAAGAGGGCTTCGGCTTGCGGGTTTTGCGATTTAACTTTGGTGAAGATGACTTTTGCAGGGTCGGTAATGGCTTTGAGCTGACGCGGCGAAAAAGACACCAAACCGTTCACTGATCCAAAATAAATTGTGCCGTCTGAGGCCACTGCTTTGGCGCCGGTAATAAAATGGGTGTCTTCAAGCTTAACCGAGCTGACCGTATTGCTGTGCTCATGGTAGGCATACAATGAATTGGTGCTGGCAAACCAAATATTATTATATTGGTCATGGGTAATAGCAAATACTGACTTGGTAAACTCACCGGGTTTAAAAATTTTCTCAAAGCGGTTGCGTGCAGTATTTAGGCGAGCAAAGTTGTTTTCGGTGCCAATCAGTAAACGGCCTTGGCTATCGTTGTCCATGTCTAAAATCGAGTCTTTTTCGAGGTCAGAAAATCGATAAAAATCATCGGTTTGCGCTTGATAGCGATTTAATCCCCTTTGGGTGCCAATCCACAATTGATTCTTGTCGTCGATGTGCAGGCTTCTGACGGCATTGTGGCTGATTGAATTGGTGTTGTTCTTGTCGTTAATATAATGGTGTAATTGGCCGCTGTGTTTATTGAACCGATAGAGGCCTTCTTTCCAGCTGGCTATCCACAGATTACCTTTGGCATCTTCAACCAAATCCCAAATCTCTCCTTTAACTTTGGCCAGCGGCCATTGTGGCTGATTTTGTCGGTTGGTAAAGTCATTAGTGCTTTCATTGAAGCGGTTGATGCCTTTAGTGGTGCCAATGTAAATATCGCCGTTGCTCGACTCAGTTATCGCCCAAACTCGGGAGGAGTGTAAGCTATTGGGGTCGCTGTCATTCGCATTGAAGCTTTGTAATACCTTGCCTTGAGGGCTGAGCAGGTTTAAACCATTGCCGGTACCAATCCACAGTCGTTTTTTGCTGTCTTCGAATACTCTGATGACATAATTTGACGGTAACTGGTTATCTGGGGAATGGGTTTTTCGCTGTATTTTGAGTAGTGGAAATTCACCATTTTGATAAAACAATCCCGCTGGTTGACGGTTCCAGACAAGCTCGCTTTTTCCTCGATAATAAGTGTTTAAGTTATCGTCAATAAGCAATATCTTAGCGCTGCGTAAGTCACAATGTATGGTTGAATTGTTTGTTAAAACACCAATGGTGGTTTGATTGTAGATGGTGGCTAAATAACTGTTTGGCGCCAGTTGGCAGGGCAGTGGCTGGTAAATGCCATTTTGATGGTTCAGTATAAAGATATTTTTAGTTGTTGAAATGACTTGCAAGTCTTCAAGTATTTGAATGTTGTTAATCGATTGCCCGCCTGTTGGGTCGATGAGCTGACGCGTGAAGGTATTGGTGTGACTGTTATGCTTAAACAAGCCATCACAGGTTGCGACAATCACAGTACCCTCATGGTCTATGGCCATGTCTGTTACCTGCATACAAGTCGTATTAATGACAACCTTTTCGATGATTTTGGCGTTGGGTTGCAGACGAAACAACGCACCTGATACTGGATTATTGTCGCTGTGGCGTCTATTGGCAAAACCTATCCAAAGGGTGTTGTTGTCGTCAACCTGTAAACTTGTTAAGACCATGCCCGTACTGGTATCGACATCAAGGGTGAATTGGCGTGTTTTGCCGCTGAGCAGATCAAGACGTTTGAGTTGGCTGCCTTTGGCAAACCACAGGACTTTGTTGCTTATGGCAATACGTGATCGGGCAAAATTGCTCGCCGAGGTGCCTGTTGGCAATATTAAAGTGAAATCGATACCATCAAATAAATATACGCCTGTGGGCGCGTTGAACCAAATTAAACCTTCATCATCTTCTGTGGGCGAGATATAAGTCGAGTTGATTTTTTCAGGAAAAATTAGTTTGCTTAAAGTTGAGCCGAAAGTGGTAATTGGTAGTAATAAGGTGCATAGCAGTAATAGATAAAAGCACCTTTGTTTCCAGTCAAAGTGCTTTTTTATATGGTAATAATCTGAACCGTGCATTTAATTACCTTGTAAAATAGGACTCATCAAAATTGTAGCTGAAATCTATCAATTTGCGCTTAGTCTTGATACCCCGGTGCTAACAACAAATTGTCGACCCCGTATAAAGTTGCTGGGTTGGCCAGTGCCAGTTGATACTGAAAGCAACTCAGGCTAGATTCTTTAGAACAATCCACATTCCACTGTTGCAATAAATAACCAACGATAGCGGCTCGAACTTCCAATTTAACCTGACCTTCTTTCATTTGGTAATCCATTTCTATGGCGCGAGGAATTTTTAAACCGGGGTGGGGCACCAGTGATAAATCGACAATTCGGTTCCATTGTTTGTCTTGTTCACGTTTTTCTTGGTCTTTGGCGGGTTCTATTTGTACTTCCATATTGCAAAAACGGCTACAGACGAAATCTCTGAATTGGCCATTTTTTCGATCATATGCCCGGGCGTGCCAGCGATGGCCGTTGTTAATGATGGCGTGGGGCACAATGACTCGTTCACTTTCGCCAGACGACAACGACACGTATCGGCATTTTAGGGCAAAGCGGTTTTTGATGGCTCGCATTAGGCTGGCGATGATTTGCGTGTCGGGATGAATCAAGCGAATAGCGTCGACGCAGACTTCACTCGGGTCGATGCCAAACGAGAAACCATCGCCAAAACCACGGCATAAACCGGTAAGCACCGCTTCAGGGTCATGATCGAACAAGGGTTTGAATCCGTCTTTACGATGGTAGTTTTTGGTTTGATGGATTAATTCTAGGTTGTTTGGGGCTAACTCACGGTAACTGGCGAAATCTCGGGTTGCGGCGGCAAGTCCGGTTTTAAAGCGTTTGATTAAATCTGCTCGACCAATTTGACCATAGTACTGAAGGCAAAAGTCGATAAAGGCTAGGCGTTGTTGTTGTGCTTGATTGATATCTTTGAGCATGGTTTTGATTTCTTATTATCTTGATGCGATAAAAAGAAGTCTAATATGCAATCATTATGATTACAAGTTTGTATGGGTAATTTTCATGTTAATTTATTTACGTCCAAACACAAAAAAGCAAGCCACATGGGCTTGCTTTTAAATCTGTTTTTATCAGTCTTTAGTGACTGATAAACATCAAAGCTTAGATAGCAACGATGTTTTCGGCTTGTGGGCCTTTTTGACCTTGAGTTACTTTAAACTCAACTTTTTGGCCTTCAGCCAAAGTTTTGAATCCTTCAGCAGCGATAGCGCTGAAGTGAGCGAATACGTCTGGGCCAGACTCTTGCTCGATGAAACCAAAACCTTTTGCTTCGTTAAACCATTTTACAGTGCCGGTAGTAGTAGACATAATGTCATCCTGTTCTTTTCTAACTAATTTAAATTGCCTTAAAATAAGGCGCGTGCTTAATCGTGGTGTTTATTTCTGAATAACAGGTCGAACGGCAAAAGTGTAAACTTATGGCAAACTGTCGAAGTGGCATACATAAATATCAGACGTACTTTCAAGCTGGGTGAATTATAGTCGGGGAATATTTTATGTCAATCATTAAATGCGACAAAATTACAATTCAGTGATATTGGGGCAATATGGGGTTGTTAATGAACGGCTAATTGATTGTGTAATACCTTGATTTGTCTTATTTTTGTCCTTCATTTGGTTTTATTTTGAGTTTATTGATTTAAAAGTGCGCAAAATAAGGGTTTTTTGAGAGTTACCGTTTTGGGGTTTTATTTGTGGTAAAAGCGACCTGTTCAATAGAATTTTCTCTGGTAAGACCATTAAAGTTAGATAATTGTTGGCACATAGCAAAGTCGGTTTTTAACAGTGAATTCATTTAATGCGGTAAAAAAGTGAAGTGTGTTAAACGTTGTTTTGTGTAAACTCTCCAAATTTATTCTTACACCAATGCTGAATGACTTTTGATAGGCCCCAAAAGCTAACCGAGGTCGCTGTCATTAACAACCCCATGTGTAGCAATTGCTCAACTTGGGTCGCCATGGCTGCAAAACTGCCGATAGAGACTACACCTGCACCGTGTCGCATGGTCATTTGAACCATGGAGGCATGGCGCGAAAGCGATTGTTGCACGCGCTGCACTTGATGTTGATGCTCTTGCGCCAGTTGTGCGCTCCATTGGCCGCGGTGCACGTAAACATCACAATCACCGTCGACATACAAAATAGTCTTGAATATAGTTTGTTGGCTTTGTTTGGTGGTGATCTCAATGGCACCATCGCGCAATAACGCCTTGAAATCACCTAGCGGTATCATTGCATTTATCTGCCTTTAAACACATTTTTGAGCACCGTATTGAACACTTCGCCAATCAACTTGATTAACGATAGCCAGTAGTTATAGCTCAAATCTACCGAGCTATGGTGAAGCTTGTGTAAGGTGATGTTGTCATCGGTGCTGTATTGGGGTTGGATGCGGGTGGTGACATCGCCATCAAGCTCTATGACGGTTTGAATGGCGATGGTCTCTAGCCCTAGCTCCCATAACTTTCGAACGGTGAGGTGATCTTTTCTTTCAAATTCTAAATCTTTGAGGCCATTATCGAAATGGCTTCTAATTTCAACCCGTGTGAATTCGTTACGTTGTTCCGTCGTTTCGCCTTTGAGTAAGGCTTTTAACTGATTTGAGTTGTTTTGGATCCTTTGCAAGGTATTGATTTTCGCTGTATTTTCTTCAGGGTTTTGCGTTTTCCTTAGTGCTTTTGATAAACCTTTGGCTTGTTTTTGAAACAAGTCAAAGCGGCTGAATCCCCCTTGGGTTTTGCCCCCGGGTTTGACAGTGTCAGGGTCTGCGCCTAGCTCCATTAGTTTCTCACCATATCGAGAAGCGATGTCACACAAGGCGAAGCGGACAGCCGGCATACTGCTGCCGGTTATATGGGATTTTAAGATGGTATTGATTTGTAAAGTACACAAGTCGCGGGCGATGGATTCGTGCGGCGCCTCGGTGTTACCGGCTTTGCTTAATGGATTCCAGCTCATTGGTTATTTGCCGTCGCCTAATGATTTAACCAGCTCGGCAAGTTCTTTGAGGCATTCAATGTTGTCTTTGATGATTTGTCGGCCCATTTCTTCGCGAGACTGATGGTATTGGCGTATGTTGGCTAATTTGTCAGATAAAAAGGATTCGGGAATAATGGAAGTAATATCGCCTTGAAGCAGGTCGATAGAGGTGTACATGGTTTGTGCATTGTCATTGAGTGTGTATTTACCACTTTCATCATTGGGGTCGAATGTGGCTTCGCCAATAATGGTTTTGATTTGTAGGTTTGCAATGTTTTCAGCTTTGTTTGCTAAGTCGTCTAAAAATGCCATGTTATTACCTTTGCTGTTGTTGTTTTAGTCAAAACAGTGTAGCAGAGGATTATAGGACGCGGTGACGTTATTTTAACTTAAGGCCTATGCTCAGCGCCGTTTGCGGCCAAGCAGCAACATGTGCTTGTCAATTAGTGCGGCGATGGTGCCGTCGGCTTTTAGCGCAATTAAGCGTTTGTTGAAGTAGGGCAGGTGCACCACAAATTTGGATTTTTTTGATATTGCTTGATAGGCGGGCAGTTTGGCAACGGGGTTAGACAGTTGGTCTATTTTGTTGTCCATGCCTGCTTCCATCACTTTTATTAGGCCGGGATAGAGGGCATAAATGCTGTAGTCTAGGCGACTGCGCTCAATCATTTTAAAGCTTTGAGTGATACTAGATAAGTGCTGTAATCTTAGGTTTTTTGAAGCAAAGGCATCAAAGTCTTGGCCAAAAGATTCACCCATGACAGTGCCGCCTTTTTTGCCAATCAAATCTTTCCAGCTATCGAATTTAAACAAATTGCCACGCTGGACAAAAATGCCCACGGGTTCTTCTACATAGGGTTCGTCGGGGTAGCTGAGGTATTTTTTGCGTACGTCGGTTTTGTAAATGCCAACGATTAAATCGATTTCTCCGGCTTCTGCTTTGCGCTGTACACGGTTCCAGGAGCCGACATATTTAGAGTCTACGGTGATCCCTAGCTCATTGAATATCATGGTTGTTAAATCTGGCCCCACGCCAATGATTTTGTCACCTTGGCGATACATGAATGGGGGATATTCGACATGACCTGATGCAATCAACACATTAGCCGGGTAAACCGGTGTTGGCAGGCATAATAGCCATAGCAAAATGAATGGGATTATTTTGGTCAAAATACTCGCTCTTGGGACAACATTGTTCAGCGCCGCGTAGTGTATCAGACTCAATCGTTGTAATAAACTCGCCTACCGTTGCTGCCTTCGTATTTAGCAGGTTATGATGGTGTATGTTTAACCCATCTGTTACCAGCCTTGAATAATTACAAATTACTGCCAGCACTTATTTCGCTGTTACAAACTCGTAATCTCACCGAATCGGCCAAGGCATTACATGTGACGCAATCGGCGATGAGTAAAACGCTCGGGCAAATTCGTGAAGCTTTTGATGACGCCATTCTAATACGTGAGGCCAACCGGTTTGTATTGACTCAAAGGGGTGAAATACTTAAACAACAGTTGCCAGCGTTGATGCAACAGCTAGACAGTTTGTATTTGCCCGAATCGTTGAATTTGGCGCAGTCTCAGCGACAATTTTCTTTTGCATCAAGTGATTATGTCGCCCAAGCGGTTTTTCCTTTGGTGTGTGAAGAGGTTGAACGAAGTGCGCCTAACGCGGGTATTGTTTATCAATTGTGGGATAAATCTTATTTAGAACGATTGGCCCAGTTGCCGCTGGATTTAGTGTCTACCATCGCACAAACCATCCCTGAAAATCTCTATGGCAAAGAAATGGCAAGAGACAGCCAGGTTGTGCTTATGCGTTCAAGCCATCCCTTGGCTGGGCAACAATTGTCGCTTGACGATTATGCTAAGGCCAAACACATTGTGATCACCGGCGGCGGTGACAAAGACAGTCCAGTAGAGCTGGCACTGGCAAAGCAGGGCTTGCAACGTACGGTTTTTGCCCGGGTGCCGTTCTTTCAAGCCGCGATTGAGCTGATTAAAAGCACCGACACTTTGTTGACTACACCGCTACATATTGCCGTTGATTTTTCTCAGCGATATGACATAAAAATCAAGCCTTTACCTGTCGATATAGAAGCTCATCACTATTACTTGTTGTGGCACGCCAAATACCAAAAAGACCCAGAGCATCAATGGTTCAGGGCGTTGTGTTTTACAATTTTGAGTAAACACCTTAACGACAGTATCGCACAAGGTATGAAATTACTTCATGGAAGCTAGTCGTATAATCAATTTTTATTCATGCTATTGAGCCGCTAAGATGGCCTTACTTTACTTCAGGCAAGACATTAAGAGGTTGCACAATGGAATTAACAGCATGGTTATCACTGGTGACAATTTGTATTTTTGGTGCAATGACACCGGGTCCGAGTTTGGTTGTGGTGTTAAAGCACACGGTAGGTGGTGGGCGCAGTAACGGTTTGGTCACCGCCTTAGGGCAAGCTATGGGCGTGGCTATTTATGCGACCTGCACCGTGTTGGGCTTAGCGGTGTTAATTCAAGAATCTCCGATGGTATTTAACGCCATTCGTTATGTCAGCATTGTGTTTATTTTGTATTTGGCTTATCAAGCATTCACGTCTAAGTCGGGCATATCAAAAATTGATGGTGAAGCGGGCAATGTGACTTTGATGCAAAGTGCGCGAGAAGGCCTGATGATTGCTTTTGTGAACCCCAAGCTGGCGATATTCTTTTTGGCACTGTTCAGTCAGTTTATTTCAAGCGATGCCAGCTGGACTCAAAACGCTGTGATGATTGCCACCGTAGGCTTAGTTGATTTTGTTTGGTATAGCACCATTGTGCTGACGTTGTCACAAAAAGGGTTTTTGGCGGCGCTGCGTAATAATATGCATATCGTTGAGAAAATTACAGGTGTGGCGTTGTTGACGGTCGCGGCGAGGGTGGCGCTTTGATTGTTGGTTTCACTATACTATTTGGTCTAAGAATTATGGATTATCGAGTTCGATGTAAAATGGCAGCTAAGTAACTTATAAGATATTGAAAATATTGTATTTATTCATAGTATTATGAATTAAATAATCTGACCCTATCGGCACGAGCTGTGCGACGAGTCATTGCAAATGAATCACAATAGAT
Source organism: uncultured Alteromonadaceae bacterium (assembly GCA_938085045.1). Lineage (GTDB taxonomy): Bacteria > Pseudomonadota > Gammaproteobacteria > Enterobacterales > Alteromonadaceae > JABSOG01. The sequence goes on along the minus strand of CALKGI010000144.1, from coordinate 477 downwards.
ATAAAGCAACATTTACAGGTGCAGATGCACCAAAAGAGTATTCGGAAGTAACGACTTGGGCATTTATGGGGCCCTTTTTGTTGATTCTGTTTTGCGGTGCAATCGAAGGGATGTTGTATTATGGCGATGGTGGTTATGCGATGGACTATCCGCTACAAAACATCAGTTTCATCTTAATTGTGGGTTCGCCTTTTGTGGTTTTTTTCGCAAAACTCATTGCGCAAAGCTTTAATGCTTTTGGCCTTTTTTTTGGTTTTTTATTTGGTGGTTTTGGTGTCGCCTTTTTACTGATAGCTTTGTTTTGGTTGCTTGCCGAGCAGTTTGTCGCGGTGTTGGCGGGGCTGGCTATTTATCATTTGGTGACGGCTGGACTGTTTTTTCATTACCACTTTGCTTATGAAAATAAATAAAAGGACTGTTATTATACATGCGCATTAAGTGTGTTTTATAAGTGACTGTCCTATAGCTTCTTTTTAC
>CALKGI010000143.1 GCA_938085045.1 uncultured Alteromonadaceae bacterium | reverse complement strand
GTATGCAAGCATGTCTATCGAAGCCATCGATTGAGCAACTAGCTAACTGTGGAAAATATTTTTTATACTGTTGTGTTCTAAACCCTCCTACCTGTTCAAGTTCTTGTGGTGTACTGGCTATTTTCAAGCCTGCTGTTAATGTCGGTATAACCCATTGTTTATTCATACTTTACTGCCCCTTCGTTTGGTGAGTGACAGCTAAATAAAAACATATGGGAATAAATCCGGTTATTCCCAGATGGTTTAAAGTGGTCTGGGAAATTCCCGGGAATGCATTTTTGTGGTTAAAGTTTGATTAAAATCGATAGCGATAACTCAAGTCGACATAACGTCCAACAGGCGAATAGTGACCCCGGTCAAAATACGGCCAAACATGATTTTTGTCGTCATCATCTTCTCGATAAAATGAAGGATTACTGTCTAACAGATTGTTGACGGCCAATGTTAAGGTAGATTGGGTATTCACGTCATAACTCACTGTGATGCTAATTTGCTGATAAGCCGCTACCTTGCCTGTTCTTCGTACTAAGTCACCACTTTCATTAAGCGCATTGTACAGCCCTGTCGCGGTGCCTTGATAAGACCAATATAGCGACAATCCAACATCGCTTATCGGCGAATAGTTTAGCGTGATGTTTGCTTTGAGCGCTGGCCAAAATCCTTGCTCTGTTTGGGCGAAAACATCACTACCAGCGTGTTGTTGGTATGTTGCGCTGAGCAGCTTCGATGCTGTCACGTTATAACCCACCTCGCCAATAGCGCCCGAAATAGTCAAATCAAGACCTTTGTGACGCTGGTTAGCCAAATTAACAGACGCTTTTTTGATGCACTGTAATGCAATGCCTTCGCTATTTAATCCAGAGTTTGTGATAAAACCCGGTTGATTTAATTGACTACAATCAGTGGCTTTGCCAGTAAAATCATATAACTCAGGTTGGCTTAACAGTCGCGAAGTACTCTCAGTAAAAACGGCGCCGCTTAAGTTTATGCCCCACAAACCTAGCGTAATTAAATGATGATCTGATTGATAGCTCAAAGCTGTGTCCCAGCTATCACCAGTTTCTTCTGTTAAGTGCGTCGCACCACCTGTCACCAACGTATAGTCGTTAACCCTATCTAAGTCATTTGGGTCAAGTCCGTGACGAATGCTTTTACCCTGTGTGGTGTCACCAGCATATAATCGTTGTAAATCGGGTGCTCGAAAGAGCCCGCCAACTTGGCCATGCCAACGCCAGTTGTCTGATGCGTAGTTTAGAGTCAATACAGGCGTAAAAGCCCCATCTACTTTTGAGGTATCATCAAAATAGTCGTAGCGCAACGCTAAGTTGGCTGTCCAATCGTCAGTCAACTGACTATTAAACTCACCACCCATGGCATATCGATTACGCTGCCCATCTCCCTCAAAAGCGACATACTTGTGAAATGCCCCTGCCATTGTCTGCTGATCTTTTATATCGGCATAAGATTCAGTCAATATTTCTGCCGTTAGCGCATAATCGGTTTGCCAGTCAAACAGAATAAAATCGCTGCGCCAAATCAATTGTGCCTGCTGTGTTTCAGAGACTCCCCATGCTTTGCTGGTGCCTTGTGTTCTGTTGACAATATCAGCTGACATTGGGTTCATTGGGTACCAACGAGGTGTGGTTGTAGCAATAGTTTCATCTGGATCAGGTGTCATCCAATCTAGCAATGCTTTCTCAATGATCTGGTCGCCGCTTTGTTGTAGTTTCTTTTTGCCGTAAGACAAGTAAAACGCAAGTTCTCCGGATTTTAGTTCACCCGTGAGCTGTCCAGACAAACTTAGGTTGTTGTCTTTCATATTAAATGACTGCAGACCATATTCATTGATGCTTCTCAATACTCGATAAACGTGATCACCATCCTCACGATTTGTTTTCAATTGATTGGGGTTGTTTTCATTAGCATACAGATACATGCCAAAGCGTTGTGGTGGTGCCAACTCAGAGGTAGTTTTTTGGAACCAATAGAGTTGAGTTTGACTGTGCCATGAATCTGAAATAGCGTAACTAATGCCACCAGAAAAGGACAATGTATCGGTTTCAGGCGATAAATCCCTTTCGCTGTAGTGGCTGTAACGACAAGGTTTGCTGCTAGTTTCTTGCCATCTCGCATAACTACCCAGTAATGCTTCACAATCTGAGGCTTGTTGCGGCTGGGTTTCTTTATTGTCATGGTAATTTAATGAGTCATCTTTAAAGTAACCCGCGTATGCACTCCAATAACCTGTATCATAAGGCCCTTTTTCGTCGGCGTAATCACGCTGCGCAGTAGTGAGTCTACTTTGATGACCCGCATCAACCATGGCATAACCGGTCAACCCACCCAATTGAAATGGGACGCCCAATGAGACTGATTGATGACCTCGCCCACCATTTTTTGAGTTACCTACCGTGGACTTAAATGCCCCTTCGTTAAGCGTCTTTTTCAAAATGATATTAATCACCCCACCCACGGCATCAGCGCCATAAACGGCGCCACCACCTGATGGCAATATATCGACTCGTTCAACCATAGATAATAAAAAACCGTCGATGTTATAAAAGTTGTCTTCATACTCCTGTGCACCGGGATAAACCGGCATACGCCGGCCATCGACCAGAATCAAAGTACGGTTATTTCCCATGCCACGTAAATTCGCGGTAGCAGCCGACCGAGGGGTGTCTGAGCTACCGTTATTATTTAACTGAAAACCCGCCATTTGTGGCAGCTGTTGAATAAAATCTGTTAATGTCGAAAAGCCCTTGAGGCTTATTTGATCTGCTGAATAAGACCTAACACCCGCAGCCTTGACTGTGTTCAATAAACTACCAGTGGTAATTTTACTGTCAATTTCGCTTGCCGATAGATGAATAGAAGCCACTGCCAAAGCTGTCAGGGTGAGTTTGAACGGAGGAAGTTTCACTGTTCCAGTTCCTTTATTGTTTTAATTGGATAATTTTGGGGCGACAAGAATTACAGTGATGGGGAATGCCCGCAAGGTGGAAATTTCCACCCTATGAGCAGTAAATCGGTTTTCTATTGGTTACAGTGCCTCCAATATATTTAACAAGCCCAGTGCATAGACCAACTTATCTTTAGTAATTTTACCGAACTTTTCACGGACCTCTCCGAGGACTTTAGTCGCATATTTATAAGGCACACCGGTGCCATCCTGCACTGCTTTCATTGGCAAACCACTGACCAAGTACCGTAATACCTTTTTTTCAGTTTCAGTCAAATTAGCGATAGCAGGTATTAGAAACTGGCTTTTATATTCTGGTATGTTAAAAACACAATCATGAAACAATTTGGTGCAAATATTCAACTGCACGCCGTTTTCAGTCTGTAACTGTCTAAATGCCTGATCAGTTTCTTCACTGATAATACTTACACCCGCAATCCCTTCTGGCTGACTCATAGTCGGAATAGATAAGCCATTTTCAATGCCATAGTCTTCCCTAGCCACTTGAATGACTTGTTTTTCAGCTGAGGTGATCTGTCCTTTTTGTTGGCAATCCCACCAATCCATGGGTGTTAAGTTGCCATCCTCTATCTGCTTTATCGTGAAATCTTGTTTATCGAATCGAGCACCAACATAGTGATCAATAAACGTTTGGGGGTATGTCTCAGACACCTGAAAAATCGGATCTGAGGGTAATTTGGCTATCAAGTTAATATTAGGTATAAAGGTATAAACAGCCCCATTAAACCCGAGTTGTTGAATGGAATTCTCATAAACCTGAAAACGTTCGCCGAGGGTATCAACGGCATATAATTGTTGGACAAAGTCGCCCAAAAACTGCTGGTTATTCATTTTTTTCTCTGTATTGACGCGTAGAAATTATTGTTTTTGTAGTACCAGAAAATTGACTCCACCTAGGTAATGCACTTGATGACAGCTCATTACGGAGAATCCCATTTTAAGAACTTGCGCGATTATGGCACTCATGCTGATGAATTTCCAAGCAGTATTTTGCGAAAATCGCAAATTTAGTGATTCGAACTCATGAAAATCGGGATGACCAAGCAATTCGAGGCGAGACACCTGTAATAATCTAGGCATATCAAGGTTGGGATTAGGCGTTGCCAATATAAAGGTACCACCACAAACCAACATTGCATGAATATGTGCCAAGGTTTGCTCAGGGTTAGGCCAGCTGTAAAAGCTATGAATAGATACTGCACTATCATACAGACCCTTTGCATTTTCTATTGTGCAGTGTTGTATGGTAAATGAGGGGTTATTTAATTGGGCCATCAATGAAGTAGCAATCTCGACCATCTTCGCAGAACAATCGATGCCTGTGTAACTTGTCACAGAATCTTGAATACTTAAAAGCGGTGCCAATTTAGCTGAACCACAGCCACAATCCACCACTCGCCCAGTTAAATACTGTGCAGA
>CALKGI010000142.1 GCA_938085045.1 uncultured Alteromonadaceae bacterium | reverse complement strand
CATAAATCATCCAGCATACCCACAAATTCATAATGAGTGGGCGTTTGGTGCATTCAAAATTTCTTGAGGCACTATCCATTTCGCTATAAATATCAGGTTCTTTTTCAAACACATAACTGGCTATTTGGCTAAAAGCCCCTTCGCTTTTTCGCTTGTCTTTGTAAAATAATAAAGTACACATCGCTGGCATAAACAGCATTTTATGGGCATCAAGTACAAACGAGTCGGCCTGTTCAATACCACTTAATTTATGACGTAATTTATCACTAACCAACAAACTACCACCATGCGCACCATCTACATGCAACCAAATATTCTGCGCTTGGCAAATTTTTGCCAATTCACCAACCGGATCAAAAGCGCCGACACATGTGGTGCCAACCGCTGCGACCATACAAAAAACATCTAACCCTTTGGCTTTTGCTTCTTCTAGAGCAGGGCCCACTTGGTTAATGCATATTTGCTTTTTGTCATTGGTAGGCAAACGAATGATTTGTTGGTCGCCAATACCCAAAATGCCCGCAGCGCGTGTCACGCTGTAATGCGAGTCTTCGCTTACGGCGATAGCTGGACGAGTGCCCACTGTTGCCGCAGCTACTCCGCGAGACCAGCAGTCAGGATATTTGTCATTTCGGGCGGCCAATATGGCGGTCAAATTAGCCAAAGACGCGCCAGAGGTCGTCACCATCGCAAACTCGTCTGGCTGGTAACCAATAAAGCGGTTGAATTCTTCAGCCATTAACGATTCGGCCACATTGGGCAGTTGTCCGGCTTCATAAAATGATGAGGGTTGGTTAACAACGGAGTTGACCAAATCGAAAATACCAGCCAGTGGGATCACCCCTGAAAACTGACGGCCCATATAACCGGGTGAATGTACTTGAATGCCGGTTTTAATGTATAAGTCGATAATAGATTTGAGTTTTTCTTGGTCAGTGCACGGCACGCCATTTTGTTCGTTGCTCATCAATTGCTTCGCTTGAGCGCGGAGCACTTGCGGGTCAGTCAGGGCCAATCCACGAATTGAGGCATCAGATAAGTATTGTTCAAGCGAGTCGGTAACTAGTTCGACGTTGTCGCGAAACAACTGAGGCGTAAACACATCGGCAATTCGGGCCGATGATGGAGTATTCTCGGACTCGTTGGCACAAGCCCCTAACATCACATTAATAGTCCCCATGGGTTCGGTCGCAAACATCGTTTCAGCTCTCTCTTTTTTAGTATCAACTATAACAAAATTAGCGGGTACAGATGCACTAAATCCGTTTGCGCCCAAATCGACAGGGAGTGTATCGTTGCAGGTCGTAGATTTCAACGACTTTTGGCTAAGAAATGGTTAAAAGCTTCTCTACACATCATCCTCAATGGCTGCTAAACTGACGCCGCAATCAGCCTCAAAGGCCCTCTTAAATAAACAAAGGCAAGTACATACAGTGACCAACAACGCTGAGCACGCCGTGCACAAGCTTTATCAGTATCGCAAATCGATTTCGACCAAACCCTATGCCTCTCGGGGTAAAAATCAAATTCGCTGCGAATTGTGCCTGCTGCCAAAAAAGCATTGCACTTGTGAGTTTCGTCAATTACTCGATTCGAACACCGCCTTTTTGCTGATTATGTATGACGATGAAGTGCTTAAACCGAGTAACAGTGGTCGTTTGATTGCCGACCTTATTCCACAAACACACGCTTACTTATGGTCTCGTCTTGACCCCAACCCGCACATGTTGGCCTTGATAGATAACCCAGATTATCAACCGTTTGTGGTGTTTCCTGCCGAATATGCCCATGAGCAACAAACGGTGCTGAATGACTTGCCAGCGGGTACCTTAACGCCCGGCAAAACACCCTTGTTTATTGTGCTTGATGGCAGTTGGCGCGAAGCAAAAAAGATTTTTCGTAAGAGCCCATACCTACATAAATTACCGCTATTGTGTTTTACCCCCACTACGCTTGCCAAGTATGGTTTAAGAAAAAATAGTCGTGACTTTCAGCTTGGCACTGCCGAAGTTGGCTCTTTGGTGTTGCACGCAGCCGGTGAAGATAACAATGCTGTTACGCTAGATGCATGGTTTGAATTGTTTATTGAATCATCAATTTATTCGCGTTGTTCTAGGCGGCCTCGTGATTTGCGGCCGCTGGATGTGTTGCAGGAGAATTTCGTGGCGAGTCTTACTTGTTCTTGAGGTGTTCAAGCATATCGTCGTTGTGAACGCGGTCGTAGATATCTTCGACGCTCAGGGTTAAATCTATTGATTCAAAAGTGATTTTATCACCTAAAAAATAACGGCTAGAGCGCCAGTCATCGCTTTTTCGCATCACTTCTATTTCAACTAAATCCTGCTCTATCAGAACGTATTCAATCAGGCTGGGTAAATTAATATAACGCAGGCGCTTGGTGGTTAGGTCTTTTCGACGGGTTGATTTTGATAGAACTTCGACAATAATCACCGGCTTTTGAGTAAAATAAGGTTGTGCCTCGTCAAAACCGCAATCGACCACCACATCTGGATAAAAATAGCTTGAACCGACTTTAACCTTCATGTCGGCAATGGCAGGTTGACAAGGCGATCCTTTGAGATGATTTCTTAACTCGGCAAACAAATTACCGCTGATTCTTATATGATTCATGCTCGCGCCAGACATGGCAAAAGTTTGGCCGTCAATCAACTCATGTTTTATTTCTCTTATACGTTCTTCTTCGAGATATTGCGCTTCGCTGATATCTTTTTTATCTTCTGCTACAGACAAAATGCCACCCTTTTTGGTTTACATTGCTCTTGTTAATTATGCTCAAATTCAAATGATATTGCCAATAAAAAGCCAACGAACACAATCATAATCACATCGGCGGAAGGTTATTTACAACTTCCAAACAAGCGCAACTTTGCTCCCAAGTTAATCCACATTCGATTAAATGTTCGTGGGCGGTTTTGAGGTTAATCATATTGGCTTCAATTTGCAGGTGCAATTCGCTGACGGTATTGGCAACCTTTAACACCCGAGTGTAAGGGTCATTAAATTCGCCCTTGTAGTAATTTGTGACAGCAACCACTAACTCTTCGGGCAAAGGCCAATCTTCAATGGCATATTGCGACAAGGCGTTGGCTCTTTTGGTCAGGGCTTTTTTAAACGCGCTGCTACCAAGATGGTGCATTTCAATTTGTTGATGCCATTGGTCGCTTATGCTTCTAAAGATAATCACTTTGCCCAAGTCGTGAACTAGCCCCATCAGGTAACACATAAACCGATTACTTGCACCAAATTGACTAGCAAAATGCTGGCCCAAAGTCGCGGTCTCTAACATGTGTTGCCAGGCCAGTTTGCCGAATATTTGATAATGTGTAGGGTTGATATTGACGGCATTTTTTATCACAAAGGTGACAAAAATAGCACTGATGGTTTCGAGTCCAACTAAGGATATAGCGCGCTCAATTTCGGTGATCTCTTTTTTGGTGCGCTTGTAATATGCGCTGTTGACTAGCGTCAAAATCTTAGCTTTGAGTATCGGATCTTTCTTAAGGATACCAGCAATAATGGTAAAGTCGGTATGTTCGCAATTGAGCTCATGCCACAATTCACTGAAAACACCGGGCAGAATAGGAATGTGCGTATTGAGGTTGTAGCTGTCGTTAATGATGACATCAATGTTACGCAATATATTGCGCTCGTGATCGTTAGGTTTGTCATCAATTCGCGAATCGTTACGTAACAAAACATCATAAAATGCAGTCGGTGAATTCAATTTTGTTTCCAATCAATTAGTTAACACGTTAAGTATAGGCAACTTCTTAACAAAATAGGTGTAATTGACGATCCTTTACAAAGCCAGCTGTTGCAATAGATCTAAGGCAATATCTGCCGCCCTTTCAAATTCGATATCATCAACACTTTCAATCAATTCATTCACTTTGGCGGCGTATTCGCAACCATGGCATAAGGCTTTTATGGCGGGTAAATGGTCTTCGACACCAAAGTCAGATGCTTTTAGTAACGGCAAAATTCTGTTCAAGGCTTCGCTTAACTTGTCACCACTAAAGTCATCAACATTGTCATCCATTAAATGTGACTGGCAAATGGCCGTCAACTGCTCGCTTATCGGCAAAACAACATCATATAATTGTTGCAGTTGTGAGCGGTCACACTTTCCCTTTCGAATGGCATCTTCAAGCGATGCGCACAGCTTCGAGAATTCAAAAGCCCCGATAAAGGCCGCATTAGACTTGAGCGAATGCACCAAACGATGCAACTCCGACCAAGCGCTTTGCTCATACAGTGCCATCAATTGCTGATGCCAATCAGTTGATTGACGGCTGAATTCTTTAACCAAATCCAAATACAATGCCACGCGTCCATTGAGATTAGTCAGCGCACGGTGGCAATCAATGCCCTTAAGTTCAGAGATTTTCTCAAGTTGAATATTATGCTCATGCTCTACACTGATTGCCACCGTCTGCTTGGTTGAGTTAAAGGCCAATTGACGTTGAATTTTCTCCTGTTCTGGCAAGTCTTCTCCTACACCAAGGTATTTCACCAAACACTGAAGGAGCGAATCTTGTTCTATGGGTTTGCAAATATGGTAATTCATGCCCGCCGCCCGACTTTTTTCTCTATCAGACAATAACGCTTGAGCGGTCATGGCTATCACCGGTAGTTCTTGCATGTCCAAGGTTTCGCGAATTTCCCGAGTCGCGGTTAATCCATCCATGTGCGGCATTTTAATGTCCATCAACACTAAGTGATACGAATATTGATGAATTTTGGCCAGCGCGATTAAACCATTCTCGGCGGTATCTATACTCACCCCAGTTTCAGCCAAAAAACCTGTGACAACCTGACGATTGATGGCATTGTTGTCAACCAACAAAATGTGGTATCCCCGCAAGTCTGGTATGTCGATAATCTCTTGCGCTTGATGTTGACGGGCCACCTCCCCAGTACGTACTTGCTTAACAGCAGCGCAGACTGAAAGTCGACTAACCGGCTTTTCGAGAAATTGGGTTATTCCAGTGCCTTCAAGTGCGCTACCGACTTCGTCTTTCTCATAGGCCGATACCATTAATATAGTTTGGGTATTATGCAGCCGGGCCTTAGCCAACCTTCTGGCTGTATCTATGCCATGTCCGCCCTGCATTCGCCAGTCGAGCAAGACTAAATCAAACGGCTCACCACTTTGTTGTGCAGAGGTAGCCAGTGCCAGCGCAGCCAGTCCGCTGTCGGTTTGTTGGCACGTTATGCCCAAGTTGGTCAGAATTTTGGCCACCACGTGACTGGCCAGCGGTATGTCATCAACAATCAATACTTTAAAACCAACGCAATCTGGGCAGTCAATCGTTGTAATTGGCAAAGCATCAGGCGCGATGTTGACTGCAACGCTAAAATGAAACTCTGAACCCACCCCTTGTTGGCTTTTTAGTTGAATGTCGCCATCCATCAACAAGCATAACTCTTTTGAGATGGCCAGCCCCAGTCCGGTACCACCGTATTTGTGGGTGATGTTGGCATCTCCTTGAACAAAAGATTCAAACAATTTGTTTTGCTGTTCGCCATCAATGCCAATACCGGTATCTATCACGCAACCATGAAGCATGCATTTTTGAATTGATTGAGCTGGTGATTGCTCGAGTGTCAACTTAAGACACACCACGCCTTTTTCGGTGAACTTGATGGCATTGTTCACTAAGTTGACTATCACCTGTTGAATTCTAAGGGCATCACCAACCAATATTTGGGGTATTTGATGGTCGATGTCCATTAACAGTTCTAACCCTTTAACATGTGCGTTCATCGCACATAAGGTGACCACTCTTTGTATCAGTTTGTCGGTTTCAAACGGACTACTTTCGACGCTCAACATACCGACTTCTATTTTAGAAAAATCAATGATGTCGTTAACCAGTCCAAGCAAAACGTCACCTGCATCAACGACTTTGTCGACATAATCGCGCTGCTGTTCATCCAACTTGGTTTTTAATGTCAATCGGCTCAAACCAATCACTACATTCATGGGAGTACGAATTTCATGACTCATTTTGGCCAAGAAATCCGATTTAGCTTCGGTGGCTCTTTCAAGTTCAGCTGTTCGTAAGTCAACCTTATCTTCAAGGTTTCGATTGATATCCAGCAGCTTAAGGTGGGTGTTCACCCGGGTCAGCAATTCATGTTTAGCGACCGGTTTGGTTAAATAATCGTTAGCACCAACCTTAAAACTTTGCATCAAATCTGTCAGTTGATTTTTGGCGGTGAGGAATATCACCGGTAAATCGTTCACGCTGAACTGCTCTCGTATTTTGGCACATACCTCGTAACCCGACATATTGGGGATCATAATGTCGAGCAAGACCAAATCAAACGGCTCTTTTTGCTCAGCACTTCGGTTAATAATAGCCAAGGCCTGCTCACCGTCAGTCGTCTCAACTAACTGATAGTTTTGCATCGACAAATGATTATGTAACACCTGCCGATTGACCGGTTCATCATCGACCAGCAATATACGAAACAACTGATTACCAGCCTCTGGCAACGGTTGATACTGGTCTGGGTCACTGTTGATTTGGCTTGGTAGAATATGCAGATGTGCGACAGTCTGGTTAAGCCCGCTTTGGAGGTGTGTTACATTGGTTGATGCATCTTGCTTGGATACTGGCAAGGTGAAAGTAAAAGTACTGCCGAGTCCCAAAGTCGAATCAACAGTAATGCTACCGCCATGTAAACCCACCAGTTGTTTACACACGGCCAATCCCAAACCTGTACCGCCATATTTGCGGGTGGTGGTACCTTCAAGCTGTTCAAATGATTCAAAAATAGCGTCGAAATTGGCCTTGTCGATGCCAATGCCACTGTCGATAATGGCGATTTCAAGCCATTGACCGTCCCCTTGGGTCAACTGATTATCCAGTAAGCGTGCAGTCACTTTAATCTCGCCTTTTTTGGTGAATTTTATCGCGTTGCCCACCAAATTATGCAATATCTGCTGCACCCGATCTTCATCTGCGTGCGCGCAAGGTATATCACTGGGTACATCGTTAATCAGCGTCAAAGCTTTATCGCCCAATAAAGTGCGAGAAAGGGTTAACACCACATCAACCATGGTGTAAAGGTCTACTGGTGTGGTGTTCAATTCGAGCGCGTGATTTTTCAGTTTCGAAAAATCAAGAATATCGTTAACCAAGTTCGACAACCGTTTGCCACTGGCCACAACCATGGCCAAATTCGCTTTGGTTTTGTCGGGTAATGGCCCGGTAGCCCCTTCCATCAGCGATTCGGCCAAACCAATAATGCCGTTTAAAGGAGTGCGTAGTTCGTGAGAAGTATTGGCCAAAAACTCATCTTTGAGGGTATCAACCTGCTTGAGTTGGGCAACCACAGTGCGCTCATACAAAACTTTATTACGTTGTACACGTACAAAAGCACCAATCACGCCCAGTAGTAATGAGGCATAAATCAGGTAAGCCCACCAAGTTCGCCACGGCGCAGGTTTAACGATAAGGTTGATGATTCGGGGCTGTTCGTTCCAAACCCCTTGATTGTTACTGGCCTTTACCCTGAAGGTATATTGGCCCGCAGAAAGATTGGTAAAAGTGGCCCGTCGATTATCAGCAGCGGTTTCAATCCAGTGTTGATTAAACCCTTCGAGTTTGTATTGATAGCGGTTACGCGAAGGCTCAGCAAAATGCAGCGCGGCAAACTCAAAAGACAAAATATTGTCGAGGTGGGTCAAGCTCAGCGATTGTGTTTGATTGATATTTTTTGCCAAGGGCGAATGCTGGCCTATAACAACGCTTTGGTTGACCAAACGAAAATCGGTGAATACCACAGTAGGTGGCTTGCTTGCTCTGAGTACATTCTCAGGATAGAAGGTGCAGTAGCCCTCGCTGCCAAAAAACAGCTGTCCATCTGACGCCTGATAATGTGCGCCCTGATTTACCCGGCAGTTTGCCTGTGCACCAATATGGTTAATGACACTAAGACTTTGCGGATCAAAATAAGCAATGCTGGCTTCTTCTAACCCGAGCCACAATTTACCCTGTTTGTCGATTAATATCGCGGTTACCAAATCGCCCGCCAGCCCTTCTTTTTGGCGAAACCGAGTAAACGTTTTCTGGCGAGGGTCAAATCTGTTAAGTCCGCCATCGGTGCCCACCCACAAAACGCCTTTGGCGTCGCGAGCAATCGCACTAACCGTGTTATGACTGAGGCTGTTTTGATTGTTTGGGTCGTTAATAAAGTTCTTGAAAGTTTCACTCACTGGGTCGAAGTAATTCAATCCGGCTGCATTGGTCCCTATCCAAAGCTCACCGTTAGAACCCGGCACAACAGTATTAATGGTATTACCACTAATACTGCCTGCCTGATTGGGGTTATGAACAAATCGGGTGAAGTTTTTGGCTGTCCTATTGAGCCGGTTAAGGCCATTTTGAGTACCTACCCACAGGTTACCCAAACTGTCTTGTGTCAGCGAAAATATAAAGTCGTCGCTTAAACTGTTGGCGTCATTGCTGTCGTGTTTAAAGTGGGTGAAAGTGTTGTCTTGCGGGTTATACAGGTTCAGTCCACCGGTGCGAGTGCCAACCCAAAGCATGCCTTGAGAGTCTTCAAAGATTGTCCATGCCTCATGACCCGACAATGTTGTAGCGTCTGCTGGGTCGTGACTGTAGTGGCTGAATTGTTCAGTGTTTTCGTCATATTTGCTCAGCCCAGTTTCGCTGGCAACCCATAAAACCTCGGCCTTATCTTTGAATATAGCCCACACTTGTCCGCCAACTAAAGATCCCGGCTGTGCCGGGTCATGTTGCACCAAACCAAATCGGACACTCGCCGGGTCGAACTGACTAATACCAACACCAAATGTCGCCAGCCACATTAAACCGTTGTTGTCTTGAGTGATAGACAACACATAATCGTTGGCTAAAGAGTGTTTGTTGTTAGACTGATTTTTATAACGACTAAAATGGTTATTTTTAGGGTCAAAAAGATTCAAACCACCACCACGAGTACCTATCCACAATTGTTTGTCAGCGTCTTCAAACAATTCAAAAACATGGTTACTACCCAGACTATTGGGGTCTTTAACGTCAAATTTAAAGTGTTGAAAAGTCTCTTTGTCACGGTCGAATCGATTTAAACCGCCACCTCGGGTGCCCACCCACAATACGTGGTCTGAATCTTCAAGTAGGGTATACACCCGGTTGTGACTAATACTTTGAGGCTTATTTGGTTCATGTTGATAGCGCTTGAATTGCCCTGTTTTTTGGTCAAACCGATTCAAACCGCCTGCACGAGTACCAGCCCACAAGGTATTTGTGTGGTCTATCAACACCGAATAAACCCTGTCGTCAGCCAAACTGTCTGAGTCGTTTGCATCAAACCTATAATGGATAGATTGACCAGTTTGAGGATTAAAATGGTTTATGCCGCCGCCAAGCGTGGCAACCCAAAACAGTCCGTTTTGGTCTTCAGCAATTTCCATCACTCGGTGATGCGACAAACTGGTAGGATTGTTCGGTTGGTGCATGAAACGTTTGAACGTCAATAATTGACGATTGAGCAAATTCAAGCCATTACGGGTACTTAGCCATAACTGCCCTTTACTGTCTAGGTAAAGCTTTTCAATGTAATTGTCAGATAAAGACGTGGGGTCTTGCGGATTGTGCTTGAAAGGTTTGAATTGATAACCGTCGTATCGGTATAGACCATTTTGGGTGCCAACCCAGATAAAGCCTTGTTTGTCTTGCACAATGTTGAGTACATAAGGATTGATCAGCCCCTGTTCGGCACCGATGTTATTGAACTTAAAGTGTACTTTTGACGCCAAAGTCAGTGAAGTAAATAACAGCAAAAAAACCGGTAAAATCACATTAACCAGCTTAATCCACGAAAGCTTCACAGCAGCTTGGCAGCGTAAAAACATGCGATCCCCAAATTGATCATTTTATTAATTTTGGTCTTTGATGGTGGCAAATGCAATTTATGAGGGCATTTTCTTATAAATAAGGGACAGTTCAGAACAAAAGGTGAGTTTGATACCCACCTTTTGATTTTCAGTAACCTATGCTTCAACTCAAAACTAGACGACTAGAAACATCATGAATTTCAATTTGATACGATATCAATGGTTAAATTAGGCTGGTAGGACGCTGGTAAGTAACGCGTGCGCACGTTGCCCTATTCCTGCTTTTTTATTGGTTTTAGGAATGATCCTTAAGCGCTACCGTAAGCCCTTGTTATATAAGTAATATATTATTTCAGGGGCTACCACATCTAGTTTCAAATCAAAATTAACATATTGCGGGCGCATTATAAACGCCATTACTTCCCTTTTGAATAAATGAATCGTGCCTTTACAGCGGCAAGCCTTGTGCTTTGCCGTGATGGTTGGGCTTTGCCCTTGTTTTCAGTCTCCTACCTTCGAGCGCCTTTCGGGCTTCGGGTGAAAAAGGCTTCGCCGTTGGAGTCTTCGAGAGACAAGGAGCCAGCCCATGACAACCATCACAACCCATTTTAACATCGCCACTAAAAGCACCGCAGAACTCAAAGGCCTATATTGCAGACTATTCAACAAACTGTGCGCCCCTTATCTGACCGCACACGAAAGACAACAAATCCTAATGACCATCAACCAAGTAACCGGCGAACTTCAATTTCGGTGTATTTTTAGCACATGTTTTACTGATAATCTTATTCGGTAATATTTGATTGAATTCTGTGTTAATAACCTGATATTATTGGTAAATATATTAATATGATGAATAAAGGTAAGTTTGTGGAGTTAGCTTGACTTTCTGTCAATACACTTTTTAGTGATAGAGTAACTCATACGAATAAACGATGAATAATCAGAAAAATGAAAAATATGAGTTTCTTTATCAATATGCAAGATCATCTTTTGATGACGAGCTTGTTAGATTTAGAAATATAGAAGACAAGGCGAGTAAATTCATAGGCCTTGTTTCGATAATTATTGCTAGCTATACCGCAATTATTAAATTTTCTGGTGGTGTTTTCTTCCCTCCAAAAAACGCATTTGAATGGGCAACTGCCATATCTATTGCATTTGCGTTCTTTACACTTGCCTCTTCATGGAGTTTTTTGTTTCGATCATTAAAGTTTGTTGACATGCCGCGACTTCCCCTAGATTCCGAATACATTGAAAGTTTTAAAGGTAAAGAATTTGCAACTAATCATTTTCTGTTAGCTATGACATGTTCAACCGCCTTAGCATTAGCAAGAGACTCTAATAAAGAAAAAATAAAGCTACTAGAAAAGGCTTATGGCGAGATGTCACTATCACTTTTATTGTTAACTATTACAGCTTACATAAACAATGGGGATTCAAAAATGTCAGATAAAGATAAAAATCAACCTATACAACAGCGAACTCAAGTGCCACCAGAGCCAGACTTCAATGCCACGCCGCCGAAGGTAGTAATGATTCAAGATTGCGAAATACAAAAAACTAAAAGTGGCTCAGAGCAAATCAACGAGTCAAAGGGGTAATCGATATTAAAAGACCAGCCAAAGTGAATAAAACAGTACAGATTCGCGCTGCTTTTTTGTTCTCAGCTGGTTACCATTTATGATCTACTTAAGTTAATCTATTTTTTTCATAACGCATACTAGAATTTAACCATTCTATAAACATTCACCAGTCCAACAAGGGGATTAGACGCCAACTTACTGAAATACACAATCTGGTAATTGTGTTGGCAAAAGCCATACAATCACAGGGAAATCTTATGGGTTTAGCCGAGCTTTATATGGCAATAAAAATCACTACAGCAACTGTAGTGTTGGTAAAACAAGTAATAAAAACTTACCAATTATCGAACAAAGCAGACAAGCAAGTCTAATTTGTTTATTGAACGTCTGTTTGCCTTAGACGTTATCCTTAAAAATCCAGTGAATACTGGTACTATAAAAAATAAAATATAAAGTTAGTAGCGTCTTATCCTCAATTACTGAGTTTGGCGCTCAAAAGCACCGCACAAGAATTTAGAGTGAGATTGCCTATAGTTCTTTCTGCATTCATTTACGGGCAGATTAAACGAACGATTACTTGCCCTTTTAATGCGGCTCAAGTGTCATTTGAGCTATCGGCAAGTACAACAAAGTAACCGCAACATCCTCGTCTTAGTCCGTCAATTCATTGCTTATTATTAACTTCAATCAGAATTTACAGAAAATTATTCTTTTTCTGATACGCTATAACTTTGTAAAGGAATTACAGAGGATAATCATGGATAATGTAACCCCACACGCAACGCCCAGCTTTGATGCTCAGTTAACCGCTGCATTGATGATACAAAGCAATGCGCTTATTTCTATCAAAACAGTGACAAAGATGTGTAGTTTGTCACGTCAAGAAATCGACCGCCGGATTTATAACGGCACTTTCCCGAAGCCTGAAAAGCTATCAAGCGAATCAAAATCTATTCGTAAAGCTTTCTATCTGCAAGATATCCACACTTGGATTGCAGACCCACAAGGCTATAATCAGGACGAAAACACCGATAAACACACCCTAAACTGAGTAGCCCAGTGAGTAGCCCGAGCTTTTTGGGCCTATTTGGCAACTTTGCTGCTGCCCCATAACCACCTGTTAATATTGAGAAAAAATGGTGCGCCCGAAGGGAGTCGAACCCCTGACCTCCTGATTCGTAGTCAGGCGCTATATTATTGTAATAATCGCTAAAACCCTTTCTCAGCAATGCATTTAAGCCATTGGAAAGCCAGCGCAAACCAGCCGCCAAAGAAACAGCCATTGTTTCAAAAAAATATCATTACTAACAAAGGCTTATATTATCTTATCTTGCCCATAGTTAAAAACTGTGCGCATACTGTAAGTACATTCTGAGTAGCCCAGTGAGTAGCCCAGAACAACATACAGCAATGAAATGAAAACCAGAAAGGCTCAAGGATGAGCACAACAATCAAGTTTTTAGACAGCATCATTCGTAACTTGGCACCAACCGATAAACGCCAAATATATTGGTGTGATGGTTGCCCAGGCTTTGGCCTTCGCTTAACCCCTTCTGGTTCTCGCTCTTTCGTTTACAAATATATGAATGGTAGGCAAAGTCGATGGCTTACCATCGGTAAATACCCCGAATGGTCAGTTCGTAAAGCACGGCAACAATATGATGCCTATTATGAGCAAGTAAATGATTATGGCCGCGACCCCGCTTTAGAAGCCAAAGAAGAGAAACAGCTAGAACAAAATAAATTAACAGTCGTCTTATTTTTAGACACCTACCTAAATATCATGCGCTTAAAGGGTAAACAAACAATAGCGGAGGAAGAAAGCACCCTTAGAAGGCATGTGATACCAGCAATTGGCAATAAATTGCTGGAGGAAGTAACTCCCCAAGATATAGACGAAATACAAACTCGTATCCTCAAACAAGCTCAAGGTAGAAAGTGCGCCACACGGGGCGGAAAGGTTGCTGTCAGACATACTCTAGCCTATACACGCCAATTGTTTAATCTGGCAAAACACCAAGGGCATATTACTGAAAACCCAATAGACAAAACCATCTTACTAGGAAGCACTGGCACCAGAGACAGAGTTTTGAGCTTTAAAGAAATATGGTTATTTTGGCATGGCATTGAAAATTACGCTTCACCCGTAACGAGCAAAGCATTGAAATTTCTACTGGTATCAATGCAACGCAGCACAGAGGTACGCCACATGCGTTACCAATCACTTAAACGGGATGAAAATATTTGGCAGATGGAAACCCACGAAACAAAAAATCGAACGATGCATAGAGTGCCCATTAATCCATATGCTCAACAGATTTTAAATGAAGTCGAACCATACACAATGGCTAGCCCTTACGTCTTTGGTGCTACGAGAGCACTACACCCGCCCCAGATGCCAAAAACAGCGCTTGAGCCTTTAGGCAAGACTGCAATGGCACAAGCCATCCGCCGAAATAGAAAGGCGCTTGGTGTTGACGACTTTTGCCCCCATGATTTAAGACGCACAGGCGCTACTTGGATCACGGCGGCTGGCCTGCCTAAGTTATACGCTCGCTTGATGTTGAACCATACCGATGGTGATAGAGACGTAACAGGCGAGGTTTACGTCCAATACTCATACGACTTTGAGAAACGCCGCGCCGCAGATGTTTGGGCTTTTATTCTTGACCAGATAGTTATTTGTAAAGATACAGATGATATTCCGAGCCTAGATCAAATGAGAACACTCGTTAGTGAATCAGGGCTATTATAGCTTTTAAAGGGGGCGTGGGGTCTCCCCACACAAAGCGCGGTTAAATAGTGGGCGATAGCCCTGCCTTTTGTCATTTCCCCGCGCATGACAAGGCTTTTTAATTGTGCGCTTTAGCGCCCACTGCTTGCAGTGGTGAGGGGCGGCGGTCAGGCTAATGGCGGCAGTTTAAACAAAGCCTTGGGGCGTAAGCCCCAAAGTCAAAGCCCTACTCTTAGCAATTCCAAAAGACATGAATTTCATTCCATGCCGTTTCAATCGTAAAAATATCACCATTTAAGTCCATATCTCGCGCAATGCCTTCATAATCAATATATGGGGCTAAATGGTTGGGGATTTCTGTTGTATCCTCTGTCAGCTCTTGCGCATAGTCGGCAACGGACTTGAACACACCCTGATAGCATTCCTCCAAGCATTTGCTCGCCTCCTCTAAATCGCCGCCAAAGTTCGCCAAAACGTGAGCACCCAAAGCGCCATGCTTTTCAATAAACATCGCTTTGTTATGGACGGCATCAAGGTCTTCATATTCATCAATAGAACAGCCTTCAAATCCGTCACTATCATGAATGGCACATTCTTCGGCATCAAAAACAGGTGATACTTGCAACATAGCATTGATTTGACTTTGCATGTCGTCTAATTCTTGGGTCGCATCAATCCAAACACCGTGTAAGTATCCGGCATTGTAAGCGGCTAAATCAGCCACATAGATTTGAATATCGTCTTCTTGAATTTCGGTTTCGTTTGTACACATAGTCAGGCACCTTTCTTTAATTGACGGCTTGGGTAATCGAGCGCGTTTTTGCGCTGCGCATTTCCCTTGCCGACTAGGGCGACTAGGCGGTGGTGAAAAAATCCAGAAGAATTGCGGAGTGTCTGCCCCGCGCTTGCGCGTTTTTAAGGGGTAGAAACCGTCATTATTCTTGATTTTGAGCGGCCAAGACCGCTGATTTTGAATTTAAAAAGAGTTGGGGCGTTGCGGGTGCCCCCGCTTGAAAGGGTGGCGGAAAACGCAAAGCGGTTGGAGACAGGGGAAAACCTTCCCCCATCGGTTTTTGATGTTGATTGGTATGGCTTAAAAGCGGCGGCTTATTCTTTGCCGATTAGCCCCTGCTGTTTCAATTGCGCCAAAATCGCTCCATGAGTGCGTTCAAATCTAACCGCCAATTCGTTGGTACTAATTGCCGCATTAAATTGTTCAGCAAGGTCTATTTTAAGCGCTTCTGTCCAAGGCGTATTGCTGTTGCGGGGATACCCCTTTTGGAGGTTATCGTCCTGTCTTTTTTCCAGTGTCCACTTGGTCTTTTTCGGCGGGTTATTCACCAAAGACAGGCAACCAAACAATGCGCTAGTAATGGTCGGATGATTGTAGGGCGAGCCCAAGGCATAAAGCTCCCCACTAGTAGGGTCAATGCCATTGGCCAGTGATTTAATGATATTGAGTATTTGTGGGGTATCCAAAATGGTTGCCTTTTGTAATGTTTATGGTGTCAAACGTTGTCATTTCTTCCCTTGCTGGGCTTGCATAATTTTGCGCTCGCAACCTCGTACACGACTGCAAGCATGGCAATTATGGGACTTGGGCGGCAAAGCGAGGCCTGCTAAAGCGTCTTGTCTTAAGTTATTTGCTTTACACGCGCAAACGTAAATATTAAAGGCGATGTATCCTTGAATAGTTTTGCTGCGCTGTGCACGGTTTGGCCTGTGTCATAGACGGAATCTATGAGTACATATGGCTTGTCGTTTAATGTCGCGGTCGTGAAAAAACCAAAGAATTTCGACGGGATGGATTGGCCGTTTTGTTTTATGGCGTAAAGCGGTTCGCGGTTTCTGCCTTTGATAATATTTGCGACTGGCAAACCTGATAGCTTTGCCAATTGTTCGGCTAATGACAAGGTAGCAGTTGCATGGCCTGTATGTGATGGGATGGGGATTAAGACACTGTCGGGCGGTAACATTGCTAAATACTGCGCCATTCTTGTGGCGACAATGGCAATTGCCGCGCTATCCCCTTCCTTTAAACCGTGGCACAAATCCCTAGCCCCAAGCGTTTGATAGTAGTTTGCTGCCGTTATGATTTTCACAGCAAAGGTGGTGCAAGGTCGAATTGTTCTAAACAATCAACGGCAGCGACTTTAATGCAGTTGAGCATATTGATGAATCCCAATACCTCAACGGGCGATAACAGCTTTTCATCATCGGCCAATGTGACATGCTCAAACACGGTTGATAGAAACTGCAACGTATTAATGATGCCACCCAACGTGCCTTGCACTCCGCTGTCTATAACTGGATTTTGGCTAACAGGCATTGACTCCGGCACATCGCAAGGCTGTAAATCACTTTGTTCTTGAACCTGCTCTTGCCGTTGCTGTATATCGCGCAGATGCAAACTAAAGCATTCCTCTGCGACAACCCGCGTACAGTGTAAAGACTGCCTCAGTCCCGACCACTCGGAGGCATTGAAGAATTTTATCTCATCATCATCGGTGTCAAAATTGCTCAACGACATAATGACAAATTGTAGGGAATTAACCATCACCGAAAGGCATTCCTTTACGGTATCTTTTGCGACTGGAATATTAGTATCCATGGGCATGTACTCACTCTTGATTGATCCGATAAAAGCTAGCCCACTATTATTGGCCAGCGCCTGTTTTCAAAGCTCGCCTTAATGTGGAGGGGCTGACTTTGAGTTGCGCCGATAAATCCGTAATTGTTGGATATGGCGCATGGTTGAGGCTGGCTTGTGCCCAAGCAATATCTTTGGATAAGAGCTTTTTGGGGCGACCTATTTTGCTGCCCCTAAGCTTTGCCGCTGCCATGCCTTCGCGGGTGCGCTGGCCTAAAATTGCGCGTTCCCACTCTGCCAAAGCAGCGCTCACCGTATATAACAGCTTGCCTTCGGGTGTGCGTGTGTCGAAATTTTGGCTGAGCGAGCAAAAAGCGATACCGCGCTGATGGATTTTGTCCAACTCGGTTAATGCATCTATTACCGAGCGGTAAGCCCTATCGAGCGCCACCACTACAAATACATCACCCTCGCTTAATGCCGTCATGACCGTTTCATACACAGGCCGTTTTTTGCCGACTGCGGACACCCCGTCCTCAATGAAAACTTGATCACAAACTTTGTGTAACTGGTCAATCTGACGGTCGGCCAGCTGCTTGTCGGTCGAAGTGCGGATATAGCCCAGTTTTTTCATGCTGTTTTGGGATCAACTTTCCATGTGCCTAGCTTAATCAAAAGGGAACCCTTTTGACGTACCTGCTCAGGAGGGGAAGCGCAAGCTAAAAGTGGTGATTATGCGGGTATGATCTGCGAAATGGGCAGGAAATATATTTCCGTAATGCAGTTGCAAAAGGGTTCCCTTTTGACTCATCTAGCTCTCACTACTTGTGGCGAACGTTTTTGTTTTTTCAGGAGTGGCGGCGAAAGACGTCCATCCAAATATATCAATAAGCGAAACCGATGAAGATAGCGTAGTTGGCTCGCAGTAGCATACGGACAACCTGTGATTTCCATGTAATCGGCAAAACTCAAAAATAAAAGAAACATACCTTTTAAGTTTAACCCCTTACGTTGTCTCTCATAAAAAGATACAATCGATAATAGGGCCTACGCCAGTGTACTTATGCTTCTGATTAAGTGAATGACGATAAAGGGAAACAAATAACAAGTGAAAACAATAAACGAGTATATCTCTGTAGTTACTTCGGATTATGAGAGCTATTTGGGAGAAATAGATCACGCATACACTATTGATGGCGTTCAAACGCAAATTAGATTGCACTACATAAAACTTGATGGCAATGGCAGACCTATGATCAAAGCTCTAGCCAATATGCTTTATACCTACATCATTGATTACTGTTTATCAGTTAGAAATCGAATTGAGCCGTTAACGCCTAGGCAAGCCACTATCCTTACAAAGCAAGCAAGAGAGCTTTTTAGGCATCCTGCTGTTACAGACAAATCGCCTGATAAAACGGGAGAAGCAGGTGAACTATTACTTTATTTTTTGATGGAAGCTATTCTAGAAGCACCACAAATGGTAGCAAAGATGGAATTGAAAACTAATCACAAAGATGAAGTAAAGGGATCTGATGGGATACATGCCAGATATAATAAAGATACGGATTTAGTCGACTTTTATTTCGGAGAATCAAAACTATACACAAAATCCTCAGCTGCAATTTCAGATGCGATTGATAGCGTTGAACAATTCCATGAAATAGAAATGTACCAGCATGAGTTCACAATGGTAACAAAACATTTCAAATATGCAGATGATGAGACGAAAGCAGCTATATCTTCGTTAATTGTACACGGAGAAGCCGGTGCGGGGGTTTGTGTTAATCATGCTTGTTTAATTGGCTATGATTTTAAAGAGTTTAAAGATTTAACAGGCAATAATCCTAAAGAGTTAATGAATGACTTTATGGGGAAATTCCACAAAGATGGGGCTAGGCTTACAAAATTGCTGCAAAAACGGTTCGATAAATTTGATAAGAAATATCTCAAATTTGAGGTGTTTTTTATCCCATTCCCATCTGTTTCTGAGTTTCGGAATGCTCTCAACAAAGCCCTCGATTAGGGAAATGTAGTGAAAGGAGTTGTAGTGAAAACCAATTTAGAAAGAAACATGGGCGAGCTTATAAAAAAGCTCGAAATTGCAAGTATAATAATTCAGTTGCCCAAGGGCTTTACAACAAAAAACAATGCAGAATTCAGTGAACAGGACATTCGGGCACTGATAGGATATACCTCAATATTGTCACTATCTGATGTAGCCGCAGAAATTTCGCTATCTTACGAAATAATGGCTCGCCTCCTTGAGTGCACAAAAGGTGAATCCCAACATGTAATCTCCGCAGCAGACATAATACTGTCAAGAATAGGTAACTTCCCCAGTCGAACGTTGCTTAGAGACAGATATATTGATGCGCATGAGTTATCCATATCACCAGCCCTCAAGTTAGAGCGAGTCGTCAGAGAAGTTGAAAACTCGATATCAATTAATGAAAATAATGACGTCTTGCTTACTGACTTTCAATACAAGTTTTACAGTTCTCTTAATGATGAAGATTCCTTGAGTATCTCAGCACCAACGTCAGCAGGTAAATCTTTTGTGCTGAATCTTGATCTTGTCCGAAAAATCAAAGCTAAAGCAGGTCAAAGCATTGTGTACGTTGTCCCAACAAGAGCTTTGATATCAGAAGTCTCAAATCGAATTCGCACAACTCTGCGGAATGAAGGGTTAGGAAACGTCATTGTTCGAACTGCTCCATTTCCAGTTGCGGCAGAAAAAATAGAACAAGCTGTCGTTTATGTGTTAACCCAAGAAAGATTGATGAGCCTTATAAATTCACAAGAAGGTAAGCCGAATATTACATCGCTAATTGTAGATGAGGCACATGAAATTCAAAATGGAAATAGAGGTATTATATTACAAAACGCGATAGACATATCTTTATCGAGGTTTGATTCCGTAAAAGTTCTGTTTGCCAGTCCGCTAATTAAAAACCCCTCATATTTTTTATCTTTATTTGGCAGAACAGAAAGCGGGAGATTCTTTGTTGAAACGACATCACCAGTGTCTCAAAACATACTTCTTGTTTCAGAAGTTCCACGAAAAACACAGGACTTGGCGATATCGTTGTTAAGTAGAGAGCAAACAATTCCTATATGCGTTGTACAAACTAAATTCAAGTTTAGGGATAAAAAACCAAAACAAAGAGCAAACCTAGCTCTTTCAATTAGCGCGGAAAAAGACTCTGTCATATCATTCTCCAACACATCTGCGAGTGCCGAAAGTATTGCCTGCGAGATTGCCGATATGGTCACAAGTTTTGAGCCAACGGATGAAATTTTGGCATTTGCCGATTTCTTAAAAAAAGAAATCCACCCTGAGTACCCATTGGCGGATTGCATTAAAAAAGGCGTAGCATTTCATTACGGCAGGATGCCCTCTTTGGTTAGATCTGGAGTTGAAAACCTATTTAAAACAGGGCAAGTAAAAATTATTTGCTGTACAAGTACTCTATTGCAAGGTGTAAACCTTCCAGCCAAGCATATAATAATTGAAAATCCGAAATCTGGTGACACACCGATGTCGCGGGCTGATTTTTTAAATCTAGCAGGAAGAGCTGGACGATTGTTGCATGAGTTTCACGGTAATATTTGGTGCATCAGACCAAATGACTGGAGTGGAGACTGTTATAAAGGAGATCCGTTACAGAAAATCACATCTGCTATAAGCAATATCATGGAAGATGGCGGCTTAGTCGTCCAAGAGCTTTTAAATAACACTGACGAGGCTAAAAACAACAAAGATGACGCAGCAGAGGCGGCATTTGGTAAACTGTACCATGATTATCGAATAGACCCCGAAGGTGACTTCATAGAGAAATACAGGAATGACGATAATTCTAAAAATCTAGATAAGACATTGGCAGCTATTGAAAATATCCAAATATCACTGCCACTTGAGATTCTCGAAAACAACCAGTCATTGAGGCCAGATCATTTACAGCGACTCTATGAACGTCTTCAAAATGAACATGACATATTAGCTGCTTTACCTATGTCACCTTATGTTGAAGGCGCTAAACTTAGGATGGAGGAAATATTCAAAATAATAATCAATTGCTTTGAGTGGGATGTAAGTGACCGTTATATGTCATGGATTAGCTATTTAGCTTATATGTGGGTTAGGAGTGAACCTATAAATAAAATTTTATCCAAAAGGGTCAACAATCAAAAAGAAAAAGGAAGTACCGAAAGTGTCTCGTCAATAATTCGAGGGTGCCTAAAAGTTCTTGAGGATGCGGTCAGATTTAGGTTGGTTAAATACTTTTCGGCATACATTGAAATCCTTAGATTTGTAGCATCGGAACGAGGCTTTATTGAAGAGTTTGAGCGAATAGAGCCCTATCATATCTACTTAGAGTTTGGTTCATGTGACCGTCACGCTTTGAACTTGATGGCACTTGGTATTTCTAGGTTTACCGCTTTACGCCTCAAAGGAAAATTTGATTTATCTGATGATGTCGAAGCAGAAGCATACTTGGAAATACTGTCGAGGATGAAACTTGAAACAACTGGAATGCCTCAAATCTGCATCAAGGAGATTCGTGATTTAATTGGATGATTTACAAGTTTATAACATCCAAAGTTAACCATGCCTGTTAATCACTTGTAGTGGGTTAAGCAACAAAACGATCATGGCATCCAATCGGCGTACGGTTGGTCTATGGGGTTTCGGGGATAATGAAATTTCCCTGAATCGAGGGATTGTTAAGGGGCGGCGATTGCGCCCCTTAACTGCTGATAAAACGGGCATACGTTTTTGGTGTTATGCTCATTGAAAATGAAAAAAACAGACACCACAATTTCATTACTAAACCAGCGACTAGTTGCGTGAGTGAGGTTAGGAAATTAAGCAGGGATCCAACGGGCGGCACGCCCTTGGCAAGATAGGCGTTGTATGGAATAAAGTGTTTTAATGTGAGGAACGATCATATAAACAACGAAATGTAATACAACGCACATCTTGCGTAAAACGGCACGTTCAGTAAAGGTGATATATTCCTGTATTTCATTGTGCACATTAGCGAACGCTAATAAGGCCTGCTTCTTATGCTATTGGCTTTTTAAGCTGCAACATATTGGTCATACTGTTGGATCATTATCAGGAGCTAGTATCTGGGTATGTGGTCGGCCACACTTACTCTGGTAACCAATTATCTCTGAAGCATCGATATTGGTCGTCTAATGTTTCTACCTTCACCGGCAAACCACTTACCAATTGAGTGCCACAAATCGAAGTAACGATGCCATCGTGTGAAACTGAGTAATCCGAGCAAGAAAAACTCTGGTTATGCAGGGTTACACAATTCTTAATAGAAAAGCCCCCATCTTTATCTTGGAGGATTTTTAAGTTTTTTAGCGAGTCGATCACAACACTACGGCTAAAATCATCTAGAGAGGCACACAACTGAACATCATCAATTGTTGAAAAGATTCTGAAATTACTGTTACCCCATACGACATATGTATTAAAAAATTGCAGGTAATCAAATACCGTTTTATAGTTCAGTTTCAAATAACCAGCTCTATTGCAGGTGTAAATATCACCAATTGAGCCATCAAAGAAGTAAACTTCATTCTTAGTTAACATTAGCAATGTAGATTTATACTTTTCTGCTTCTTTATCTATTTTTATTTTTTCCCGTTTACAATTAACGCTATTGTATCTGGTGCCGTCACTTGAGTAATATAAAAATTCAACAAATTTACCGGCTGGGTAAAATACAGGTGCCAAAGTACGTATGCCGATCAGCCTTGTTTTTATAAAGCTAAGTTTATTGCATATACCCAACAGCTGTTGCAGAGTATATTCAGCTTCAATTCCATCTAAATACTTCCATTTTCCCAAAAATATAGGATAAAAAAAGTCGGGAAATGTAGAAACCCCTGTACCATAGTGTTTTTGATATACAGAATGACTAAGATGTGGTTTTTTGAGCGGCGTCAATATCTTCGCAGTTGTCGCTGTTTCGTCCAAAATTCGTTTATTACTCTTGGCCATCAACAAACTTGCAACTATTGGATAGCCGTTATAATTAGCAAACGTAAGTGCGGTATTACCATCATTATTAACTATATCGCACCTAGCACCTTTCTCGATTAGCAGTTTGACTACGGCTGCATTACCATTAAAACTAGCGAGCATGAGCGCTGTATAACCCAATAATCGGAATTATCGAGATCGAGGTTAAGCCCCTCTTCTATCAACAATGACACTACAGGCGAATAACCTCCATTGCTTGCGATCGTCAAAGCTGTTCTACCACGGTTATCTTTCACATTAAGATCTGCCTTTTCAATCAACAGTGATACTACCGCAGCGTGCCCACACTCGCAGGCTAACATTAGCGCGGTCATTTTATTATCATCTGTAGCATTAAGCTCAACATTTTTCTCTATTAATAGCCTTGCTATCTCACTATGACCATGGTTGCCATAGAGTACGTTTCCTGTCCACTTGTCATCTAAGCGGCAGTTCGTTAAATCGGTAGGCAGTGCTGCGTAACCATAGCTGCTGGCAATCATTAAAGCAGTTTGGTGATTGCTATTTGCCGAATTTAAATTAGAATTTATTGCAACCAATTTCGTTACAACGGCGGTATTACCTTCATAACTTGCTAACATCAGTGCTGTTTGTTTATCTTCATCGGCCAAATCAATATCAGCCCCCCAATCTACTAATAAAACAGCTATTTCAGTATTGTTTTCCTTAATTGCGAACATCAGTGCAGAAAATCCCCATTCATTCTGAATATCAAGATTTGCCCCTCCCTCTATTAATAATCTTGCGATATTTGTATTGTCAGATATAACAGCCTGTATAAGCGAGGATTGACCAGCGTAACTTATCAGGTCAAGCTTTGCCTTTTTATCAATTAATACGCTTACAATTTTCGCGTGACCGTACCTCACTGCTAACATTAGTGCCGTGCGGAGTTGCTTATTGCGCAGGTCTAATTGCGCTTCTTCATCAGCCAGCAGATTAAGCATTTCCAAATTGCCTTCTTGGCAAGCTATCATCAGTGCCGTATAACCTCCTTCATTAGCCACATCTAAATTAGCTTTGTTATTGATTAATACAGCTGCCACTTGCGTATGGTTTCTATAGCTTGCAAACATGAGAGGCGTCCATTCGCCTCTATCGCCCAAGTCTATTGCCGCCCCATTAGCTATTAGTAAAGAGACAATTTCTGTATTGCCAATACAGCAGGCCAGCATGAGCGCCGTAAATTTGTTGTCAAAAGGCAGCTTCGTTTTATTATTCTCCGCGTGCTCCCCAAATTCTCTGATTAAAATATCTAAAGAACTATATTTGGTATCATCAATGAAATAACCACGAAACAAATTTAAAGAGCTGTTAATGGTCTTTTTGAAATACGTCGTTCCAAGTATTGATTTAGAAACATTGACACATTCCAAACGAATAGCCCATTCCATTACGCTACATTCAGTCGGGTTTTGTTGCTCTGTATGGGTATCTAATTCAATTAACTTGTCACGGAATACCTGTTCATTTCTTTTCCATTCGCCACAGCGATCATAATATTTGATAAAGGCATGGGCGGCATCAATACTCGGCGTTTGGTCGCAATCTGTAAAAAAAACATTTTCACTGATATTCTCTAAAAACAGTGAATTAAGGTGGAATAATTGTTTCTCTATTAAAATATCAGAAACTCGAATAATGGCTATATTAGCTGCATAGTGAAGGGAGGTACTTTCAGGAAACTTAGTTGAATCAAGAAATGCAGCCAGAACTTCCCAAGCTTCTTGCGTAGCAATATTGTTTTGATTGTCATTGGATAAGTTGCGTGCTGTGCGCTGCACAAACTCAATAAATCGATTGTTAGAAACATCTTTTTCATTGGGCTGTTCTCCAGCAGCACTAAGTAACTTATAAAAACGTGTTGTAACCTGGGACTGCCAGCGAAATTGCTCAAAAAATTTCAAAACAAATGTCTCACCGATGATATCTGGTTCGTACTTTTTCAACGTAATTCTATCTTGGGATGACACAATATAGTTGCAAGCGTCCCTGATCATATTTTCCCTGCTGCCAGTTACGCGTATTTCCTTTGCTAGCAATCTAAAAGGCAAGCCCTGTACAACTGTTGCAGCGGCGACTGCAACACCAACCCATGTGCCATTTTGATTTATTTCATCCTCAAGATTACTGTTGCTATTAGTATCCCAAGGAATACGATTTTCAGAACTAAAATAGAAGCTCATCAAGTCCTTGCGTTGCCATGACTTTAGGTTAATTACTTCATTTCTCGCTTTTGATTTTTTCAGTGCATGGCCTATTAAGATGGCAAAGAGAGGGAAGCTGGCAAATCGCACTTTTTTAGTATCGTGGTCGTCATTATCTTGCTCATCAATGCGTCGCAATGACTCAAAAGCTAAGTCAATATTGTCTGTATCGCTCTGGTCACCGTAGGCATCGGCAATGATAGCTTTAAGCATTTCTTTGTGAATATCAGCATTTTGCTGACTTAGATATATAGGTGAGTGGTGGCTGTAAAGTAATCGTCGCTCACCATGTTCAGATGTCGTTTGCTGGTTTGGATCTGATCTGTCAAAATCCTGCAAATCTGGCAACACATGATCAAGAATGATAAGCCGTAGTTTTGGAGGGTTATTGTCCTCAGGTCTATTTTCAGATTGAGCTGCGCCTGTTTTGATAATCCGCCGGACAATATCTTTAAAGCGATAAATATAATCAATAATAATCAAAGTATCACATTGTATAGGCTTTGCAGCCCATTGCCGCCATTCAATATCAGTACATTCTTCCTGAACAAGCCCAGCTTGCCATTTTTGCTTATTGACATGCTCATGTAGCCACTGGGTTACCAATCGCGTTTTTCCTGCACCGGATGGTGCAATTACAAACATAATTTGAAAAGGCTGGGGATCATTTAGAAAATCATCAAGCTTCGTAAGTTCCTGCTGACGACCATGCAACTTGATGGAGTTGTGATTTAAAGGACTGAGTGATACTTCATCACCTTCGGTATTCTCATATTCTGGTGTTGAAATCAGCGCTCTTAGAGTTTCGCAATGTGCACTTTTTAGGCGAATCTGTTCATGTTTTTCTATTACTTCTTTTGTATCTTCATCAACTTCTTTGGCCAGAAGTTTTTTGATTGCGGTCGTTAAATTTGGATTGTTTTGAGACCATAATTCGTGTTTAGGAAACTCTATAATAAATTGAACGACATGATCTTTAAGTGAGTGCTTATTTAGACCAGCAGAAATGCAAAAACCTAGTTTTAACGAATCATAGCCAACCCCATTAGCGCCAAGTTTTTTAAACGGGTTTAAATTTTTATGTAACGCATTTTTATTCAGCTTATCTCTGAATATCTCCTCGCTATACCTTGATATTTTAACAATAAAATCCTTTAGATTTCTTCTGTGTGTTAGTCGCCCTTCCTCTTTGGTAAATTTAAACCTCTTAAGAGTTGTATTTGCTGGCTGGATAAGCTCGGGCACCCTTTTATCTACATTGTAGGCTGATGAACTAAAAAAGCATATCAACCAGAATAGTAGCTTTGTATCGTCGCTTTCGCTTTCAATAAAATCAGCAACATATTCGTCTGCTTTTTGCCAATCTTTTTTTGTGATCGCTGTACTCGGCATTGCAGTCCCAAGAAATATCTCTAACTGGGGACTAATAATAGACTGTCACGGGTAAAAATACCAAAGTTGCTGTTTTATTTGAATTATTCTAAGGATCGCCGATATTGACCTTTATATACATTCAGCATTCCTTGCCCAGCACCTCCATGCTCCTTTAAAACGGCATCTTCAAAAAGCTTAGACAAATACTCCCCTTCATCAAGATTTTCTGACTTAAGCATCTGCCGAAATGCATATATAGCATCACCTCTTACGTCCTCCGAAGTAAACGTTACTCGTGAATCTTTTTGTTTTGCCATCGCAAATACCCTTTCGCATTAAAAATTACACTTGATTTTCATAAAGTGGTTTTTTGTTCATGTCAATAAAAATGAGGCCTGTAGCTCGACTTTAAAAGTTTTACGAAAGTAATGCGGAAAACTTTGAGTTTTACGAAAAAGTCGGGATTTTACTAATTCAGGAAGTTGGTAAATTGATAATCGCCGGAGGGAAACCTATCAATTAACAATTCAATAAGTGGTGATGAAAATGGTCAAAATTGCAAAACACACTCACATGATAAACACAGTAATAGCAACAGTCGGTCTAACTTTCTCAATTTTAAACTTGGACCTATTATTTGCGCTCAGCTTTGTGTTGTTTTTGAATAATAGTGTTCTAAGCATCGCAGAAGTCAACGATAAGAATCGACAGATTAGGGGGTAACGGTTTGCGGCTGACTTCGAGAAGAAGCCAGCGGCCCGTTAATCTCAAACAGAATCAAAAGTGCAAAGTGAGGCAATGACGATGAATAGTTTTGCGTTGACGTGGGCGCATATTCAAAAGCTATACGCCAGCAAAGGCGGCAAAAATGAAGGCTGTGCTGATGCAGGCGACCGAGATAAAGAAAAATTTCAATGTCCAGTATGTAACGCCTCTGTTTGGGGCAAGCCGACAACAAATGTGATTTGCGGTAAAGACCGTGTGAACATGCTTAAAGCTAAATGATAAGAGGTAAAAACGATGAGTAAGAAAGCAAACACACTGGCGGCGCGGATAGCGCCGCAGGAAGCCAAGAAAAAAACAGCGGTGAAAGCACCGACAGGTATTGAGGCCTTTATGATCAACATGCTGGCACATCCTGACATCAAGGAAGCGACTCTGATTATTTCGGAACAATCCGAGCATGAAAATGATATCAAGAATGGCTTTGAAATAGAGACTTTAAACCGAACTTTACCCAGTTTAGATGATGATTACAAAACATCCGATAAGGCTGTTAAGGCGTTTAAAAAGACGATGGATAATACTGAATCATTCGTGCCATCCCCTGCTGATGAGGGTGGAGAAGAGCATAGTGTTGTATTTTGGGATTGGGCGTTTAAGGACAAAGTCATGATGTTCGTGACAACAACCGCACTTATTGCAGCCTTGTGCATGGGTGCCGCTAATATTTACTCGAACTTGATCGCCTCGGGGGTATCGGTTTTCATTACTAAACCTTATCTGGCGGTGGCGATTTCGCTGATATTACCGATATCAGCAATAGCGGTTAAAAATTTGTCCCACTATATTCACAACCCGCTGTACCGTAGGTGGTACGGGTTGGGTATCTATGGGGTTACCTTAGTTTTACTGGTGGTGTGGGGGGCACTATTTGCACAAAGCTTTAGCGGTGTATCTGGTGGCTTCGATATAAATGCGCTTTTAGAAGAAAGCAGCAGCGATGATAGCGGCAGTGCATTGGTGTGGTCACAGCTGATGCTTGAGCTGTTAATGGGGTCTGCATTATTCCTGACGATTGAGGAAATCGCCAACAAATATGCGCCTGAATCTTTCCTGCCGAACATGGCGTATTTCAAAGCGGAAAAAGCTTACAAGGCGGCGCTGGCAGCACATAAAAAACTCGAAGAAGAATATACAGGGAAGCACGGGCGATTAGTGAGCCTATACGCTGAAAACCAAAAATACACCAACGAAAAAGTAGCTGAGTTTGTGGCGATGAAATCCCGCCGTGCGGCTCAATTTTCTTAATAATCTGAAAAACTGGAGAACGATTATGAACACAAAAACATTATTACAATTAGCGCTGTTAGGCTTTGGTTTGAATGCCAGTGCAGCAGCGGCGAAAGAATACGCCATTGCCATCAGCCCAAACGTGAGCGCTGCACAAGCGAAAGTACACTACAGCAAAGCGGTTGGGTTCTTAATCACCATGCAAGAGGGTGATAGCGCTTTGGTGATTAATGGCGATAGCCTCGCCACATTAGGGTGGTTTACCATTCCTAAAGGCCCAATTTACGCCAGTGTCAAAGCTCGGGTAAACTACAATAAGTCAACTGTAGGCAATATGGCGAAGCTTGCCAAAGCGGCCAAAGCCTCAAGCACCCGCATTGCTGGCGCGGTGCGATTGCCGCAACTGTTACGCCATATTGCGGCGAACAGAACCGCCCCTGAAATTGACGTGGTTGTGTTGGGGTCAGCGCTTTATGATGCCCCTGCTACACCCGCATTTACGATGAAAGGCGGGGTTTTCCCCAGTGATGGGCATTTGAAACATGGCCGAGATATAACGCCGTTTGGTGTAGTGCATCCGACGCAACTGTCTGGCCTGCGCATTCATCTGGGCTTTAATGATACGGGGTTATCCGACCGCAAACTTCACTTTGTTGAACGCTTCTGGGCGCTTTATGCGCAGGCTCAGGGCGCACAATTAATGAGCTTTACCAAGGATTTGCCAACGTTGTTTAATCGCGTCAAAAACAACGTTGAGCCACCACAAAACAATTACAAACAGGGTAACAGCGACAAACTACAAATGATTAGGCTTGCACCGCAAAAGTTGCAATCGCAATCCATTTATAACCGCCCTGTCAGTACGTCAGCGCTAAAAGCTAAGCAATTACGAAAGGCTAAAAATGTACAGGTGGGTATCGCTTGGCAGTGTCAGGGTTGTGATTTGGACTTGTATGCAAAAGCGAGACCAGATGCGCAAGTGCTGTGGTTCGGACATACAAAATCACCTTTAGGGATTTACTTCAAAGACTATCAGAAATCCCCAGATGCCAAAAATGGGTATGAAACCATCGCCTACACCACACCCATTGATTTACGGGCGCTGCAAATCTTCGTTAATTTCTACAAAGGCAATGCCCCCAAGGGGGTGCGGGGTGAGGTGCGCATTAGCGTTGATGGC
>CALKGI010000141.1 GCA_938085045.1 uncultured Alteromonadaceae bacterium | reverse complement strand
CATGTTCAGGTATGGGCAGCGTTGCTGGGTTTGCCTGTTGATAAAGTTAGTGTTACAGCCAACTTCTTCGAACTTGGCGGCAATTCTATTTTGTTGCTGCGACTGATAAGTTCGCTGGCAAAAGTGGGTATAAAAAGAACCATTAAACAAGTGTATGAACAGCCGACTATTCGGGGTTTGGTCAATGCAGGGTTGTCTACAGTAAACTCATCAAGTGAATGCCTCATTTATTTGAATCAATCAAGTCAAGGTTCGCCTCTTTATTTGTTCCATCCAGTTGGAGGACGGGTTAATTGTTATGACCGTTTGGCAAGCGATTTAGCGGGAATTTGCCCTGTGATTGGCGTGCAAGCCCCGTTTAACTTTGGCCATGACAGGCAGTTCAAATCAATAGCTGACTTGGCGAAATTTTATGTCAGTGCGATTAAACTCAATCAGCCGCAAGGGCCATATAAACTGGGTGGCTACTCGATAGGTGGACTAATAGCCCAACAAGCAGCTAGGTTGCTCAGTGAGCAAGGCGAAAACGTTGAATACCTGATTAACATCGATGGTGCTTTATTGTATCCGGCCAATCATAAACCTAGACAAAACCATCAATGCCTTGAACTTGCGTTAGAGGGGCGCTTTGAAGATGCAGCACAAAGTTCAAATGCTAAGGCCAGATTAGGCGATGACTTTAAAGACAAAGATTATTCCGCCCAATTAGATTTGGTTGCCGATTTATTGATGCAAACCCCAATGGATGGGCTTGATGATAAAGCTGCTGTGCTTGTTGCCTTAAGGTTCTTTGTTGATTTGGCAAAAGCTGACAGGCCATTAACGCCTACATCTATAAGTGGACAGTCGGTACTGGTGTTATCGTCAGACGAGCGGATACAAGATGTGGTGCGCAGTAGTTGGCAACAGTCTATTACCAGTGATAGCCGCGTGGTAGAAGTTCAAGGGATGCATGAGACTTTGCTGGAGGGGTCAAGTTATGATTATATTTTGGCTGTGTTGCGAAGGGATTTGAAGTAGTTTGAAGGATAACAACTTAGTGGATAAAAAAAGGCTACCAAACGGTAGCCTTTTTTAGTTTAAACGCTGGGCGTTTTAACTCATTTCAGGTTTGGTCATACCTGATGAACTCTTCGAACGCGCACTCGTCGCACCGGCATGTTTGCCTGATTCAACTGTACTGCGGTTGTCATTGTTATGAGCTTGTGGTGTTTCAACATCAACAGGCGCTTCTACTTGCTCAGGTTTAGTCATACCAGACGAAGACTTCGACTTAAATGCACTGCGCACGTAAGGCTTTTCAGCTTCAGGTTCTGGTGCTGCTTCTTCAGCTTGAGCAACTTCAGGCGCTGGCACTGGTGTTGATTCCGGCTCTTCAGCTTGAACAGCTTCAGGTGCTGGTGCTGGTGTTGATTCCGGTTCTTGGGCTTGAACAGCTTCAGGCGCTGGCACTGGTGTTGATTCCGGCTCTTCGGCTTCAACAACTTCAGGTGTTGGCGCTGGTTCTTCAGCTTGAGCAGCTTCAACAACTTCAGGTGTTGGCGCTGATTCTTCAGCTTGAGCAGCTTCAACAACTTCAGGCGCTGGCGCTGGTTCTTCAGCTTGAGCAACTTCAACAACAGCTTCAGATTCTACTGCTTCAACAACCTCAGGTGCAGCTTGTGCGGCTTGAGTTACTTTAGGCTTAGCTTTTTCTTCTGGCTTAGCATCAACTGGGGCTTCTACCACTGCGGCTTCTTCAACTACCACTGGGGCATCTTGCTCAGCAGGATTTGGATAACGCGTTTCAACCGGGTCTTCAGTCACTTGGGCTGTTTTGTTTTCATCTTGCTCTTGATTGCCACGACGTTGACCTGCGCCACGCAAATGTCTTGGTGAACGGCGGTTTCTACCTCTTGACTCACGGTTGCCTTCAGATTTTGGCGATTTATTGCCTTGATTTGATTGCTCTTGAGAGTCGGTCTGTGGGTCTTGTTGAACTGGTTCTTGCGCCGTTTGCGGTGCTTGAACTGGCGTTTCAACTTGTTGCTCTTGCGCTGCAGGTGTTTTTTCTACTCTTACCTTATTGCGACCATCGCGGCGTGCACGGCGTTGAGTCGGCTTTTGCTCGCGACTTTGTTCATTGCCTTGTTCTGCTGTTTGGTCTCGGTTCTGGTCTTTGTTTTGTGGCTGCTTTTGGTCACGACCACGGCGGTTATCAGTACGAGTATCATTGCGCTCGTTTCTGTTGTTGCCTTGCTCATTACCTTGTTCAGTGCGCTGATCTGCATTTCTGTCGTTACTGCGATCGGCATTACGGTCATTATTACGACCACCACGTCCACGAGAGCGACCACGTCGGTTATCACCGTCTTGAGGCCTTCTGTTGTCTCTGCCTTCGCCATCTTGTCTATCGCGATTGGCCGGACGTCTGTTGCGGTTTTGTTGATTGCGCTTAGGCTCTTGTGATTTAGGCTTAGGCTCAGGTTTTGGCGCTTCAACTACTGGTGGCGCTGCAAACAACGATTTGAATTTTGCAACCAATCCGCCAATCAGTGAAGGTCCAGCGGCCTGTTGTGGTTGCTGTTGAGGCGGTGGTGTGGCAGCAGGTGGTGCCGAAGGTGTAAAGCCACTCAATACCGGTTGCTCTTTCTCAACTGGCGTTTGGTAGTTTTGAATGTGCTTAGGCTCTTCAGTCGGTTCGTCAACACGCTTGTAGCTCACTTGTGAGCTTTCTTCGCCAGACTTAACACGAGTTACTGTGTATTCCGGGGTTTGCATATGCTCATTAGGGATAACCACAACGTGCACGCCATGACGTTTTTCAATGCGGCGAATCGCTTTGCGTTTTTCATTAAGCAAATAAGTGGCCACAGCAATGGGCACCTGAATTTGGATAACGCCAGTGTTGTCTTTAATTGAATCTTCTTCAATTAAACGCAAAATTGATAGTGCTAATGATTCAGTGCCACGTACAGTGCCCATGCCGTTACAGCGAGGACAAGTATGGGTGCTAGCGTCGCCAAGCGAAGGGCGCAGGCGTTGGCGAGACATTTCTAACAAGCCAAATCGAGAAATTTTGCCAATTTGGATGCGGGCTCTGTCTGAGCGCAGCGCTTCTTTAAGGCGGTTTTCTACGGCGCGTTGGTTTTTAATTGGCGACATATCGATAAAGTCGATAACCACCAAACCACCAAGGTCACGCAATTTGAGTTGGCGAGCGATTTCATCTGCAGATTCAAGGTTGGTATTAAGCGCTGTTTCTTCAATATCACTGCCTTTAGTTGCCTTAGAGGAGTTGATATCGATTGAGGTTAACGCTTCAGTAGGGTCGATAACAATTGAACCACCTGAGGGTAAGCGAACTTCACGCTGGAAGGCCGATTCTATCTGGCTTTCTATTTGGTAATGAGTGAACAACGGAATGTCATTCTGATACAGTTTAATTTTATTAACAAAATCAGGACGCAAACTTTCGATGTAGGTTTTGGCCTCTTCGAACATGCTGGCCTTGTCGATTAAAATTTCACCGATATCACGGCGTAAATAATCACGAATAGCACGGAAAATCACGTTACTTTCTTGGTGAATTAAAAACGGGGCTTTTTCGGCGTTAGCGGCATCTTGAATGCGCTCCCAGTGCTTAAGCAAAGAGTCTAAGTCGTAAGCCAACTCTTCGTAAGATTTACCAACACCAGCGGTACGAACAATAACGCCCATGCCTTTAGGTAAGTCCAAACGAGCCAATGATTCTTTAAGTTCTTGACGCTCTTCACCTTCGATACGGCGTGAAATACCACCGGCACGAGGGTTGTTAGGCATCAATACTAAGTAGCTGCCGGCGACACTGATAAAGGTGGTTAGTGCTGCGCCTTTTTGGCCGCGCTCTTCTTTATCGATTTGAATGATGACTTCTTGACCTTCGCTGATCACTTCCTTGATGCTAGGACGACCATTGAGGACATAGTTTTTGGGGAAATAGTTGCGGGCAATCTCTTTAAGCGGCAAGAATCCGTGGCGATTGCCACCGTATTCAACAAAAGCTGCTTCTAAAGAGGGTTCTACCCGTGTGATTTTGCCTTTGTAGATGTTGGCTTTTTTTTGCTCATGTCCAGGGCTTTCGATGTCTAAATCGTATAACCGCTGTCCATCAACCAGTGCGACTCTAAGCTCTTCGGCCTGAGTGGCATTGATTAACATTCGTTTCATATTTTTGTGACTCTATTTTAAAGCCACTACAACGTATTGTCTGAAAACTGCCTGATGTGTTTGAAGCCCAGAAATCTGCCAAAGTTCTTGCACAGCCTAACGCACGGTAAACTACAGTCTCTCGACTTTACGGTGCTTAGGGTAATGCTCGCTTTTTTGTCTATTGACCTTACTTAACTGAATCGCTAAACCCTTGACTTCAGGGGAGGATTCGTTGCTTCAGGTCAATAGTGGGTATTATCTGTACTATCTATGAACTATCATTTAGTCAGTCAGCGCAATGGTGCAGTGACTTGGTATTTTGTGTTTTGTTCTAACTTTCAGGGGAAAGTACGCCTTGTTAGTATTGGCAATCTATTACGTTCATCGCCGCAAACAAGATGCTTGTTTATTTTCGGATGTCAAAAACCTTGGAAAATTTATTTGTTACTGTATGATCACGCATCCGATTTTGCGTCGTTCTTTCTCTTACATTTCGGTTAGAACACCGTTAACCTGAAATCAGGTATCCTGAAAATCAGGGCATAAAGCGGGCGGATTATCCCATTAATCACGCGCCCTTCGCAACTTAATTATTGATTGAATTGGTATTAATGGCAATGACAGAGCAAAAAAAAAGCAGTGTGGAACTGGTAACGATTGATGAGGGTTACAAAGATCAACGAATCGACAATTTTTTGCGCAATCGTTTCAAAAGCGTGCCCAAAAGTGTTATTTATCGAATCATTCGTAAAGGTGAAGTTCGGGTGAACAAAAAACGCATTAAACCTGTATATAAATTGCAGATTGATGATGTTGTTAGAGTGCCACCAGTTAAATATGAAGAAAAAGAAACCGCGACAATTTCTAAAGGGTTAAAAATAGTTAATCAGTTAGAAGATTGCATTTTGTTTGAAGACAAGGACATTATTCTCATTAATAAACCTGCTGGCATGGCGGTTCATGGTGGCAGTGGATTACATTTTGGTTTGATTGAGGCACTTCGCAGTCTTCGCCCTGATGATAGAAATCTTGAACTGGTACATCGATTAGACCGTGACACCTCAGGTTGTTTACTCATCGCCAAGAAACGTTCAATGCTAAGACTTTTGCATGAGCAATTACGAGAAAAAACCATGCAAAAGAATTATTGGGCGTTGGTTGATGGTCAATGGGATGCCAAACTGCGAAAAGTGGACGAGCCGCTTAAGAAAAATACTTTGCAGTCAGGTGAACGGGTTGTACGAGTTGATAAAGCGGAGGGTAAACCTTCGCAAACATTATTTAGAGTACTTGAACGATTTGCCAGCTCTACTTTAGTGCAAGCTTCCCCGGTAACAGGTCGAACCCATCAAATTAGAGTACATACTGCCTGTAAGGGTCACCCAATTGCGTGTGACGATAAGTACGGAAACAACGATTTTGGTGGTTACATGAATAGTTTGGGTTTAAAGCGGATGTTTTTACATGCCTTTAGTCTCAAATTTGAGCATCCCGGTACTAAAGAAACGATGTACATTGAAGCACCTCTTGATAAACCACTCAATAATGCGCTTGAGGCACTAAAAAAATTAAGAAAGGAATAGCCTGATGAATACCAGCGAGATGAAATATAAATTGGTCATATTTGATTGGGACGGTACCTTGATGGATTCTTCTGCTCGTATTGTGTCGGCTATGCAAAGTACTGCCGTTTTGTGTTCACAACCGGTGCCTAGTGCTGAAGCCGTTAAAAATATTATTGGATTGAGTCTGGATGTATCGGTAGCAACTTTATTTAAGCAAGCGGACGCTAATACGCAAGAATCGATTGTGTATCATTATAAAGATCAATACGTGAACCATGACAAAACACCAACGCCAATGTTTGCCGGGGCAGTAGATTTGCTCACAACGCTTAAAAGTGAAGGCTATCAATTGGCCGTTGCCACAGGCAAGGGTAGGCCGGGTTTGCAAAATGTGTTGGACAAATCTGGCACAGAGCACTTTTTTGTGTGTTCTCGTACAGGTGATGAAGCCGAGTCAAAACCCTCGCCTGATATGTTGCAGCAGATTTTGGTTGAAATGAAACTTGAAGCAAAAGATGCGCTGATGATTGGCGACACCGAATATGACCTTGGTATGGCCAAAGCAATTGGCATGGACAGCATTGGCGTGAGCTTTGGTGTGCACGAGCGAGAGCGGTTGATGTTACAAGCGCCTTTGACCGTGATTGATTCGCTTGGGGAGCTCAAAGAGTGGGTTTGATTCTAGGTAGGGGAATAAATCCCCTGCCTACTGCTAACCCAACACATCTACACCTTCGTTGCCGAGCATCTTAACCAGTTGAATAAGCGGTAAACCAATTAGGGTGTTGGGATCATCACCTTCAAGTTTTTCGAATAAACAAATCCCCATGCCTTCACTTTTAAAACTGCCTGCACAGTTGTATGGGGTTTCGCTCAAAAGGTATTTGTTTATCTGGTTAAACGAGAGTTTTCGAAAGTACACCGAAAACTCATCAACTATGGTTTGGACATTACCTGTTTTACTGTTGACTAATGAGAGTCCAGTTAAAAAAGTGACGTGCTGGCCGCTAAAGGCTGTTAATTGTTTAACGGCATTTTCATGCGTGTGGGGTTTGCCGAGTATTTCATGATTAAACACTGCCACTTGATCTGAACCTATCACTAATGCGTTTTCATGATTAACCGCAATGGCTTGTGCTTTTGCCTCGGCCAAACGCTTAACGAGTTCGGTGGGTGATTCATCGGGTAGGGCGGTTTCATCAACATTGGGTGCTTGTGTGTTGAAATCTATCGCTAACTTTTGCAAAATAGTGCGTCTAAAGGGTGATGTAGAGGCTAAGATAATGGCTGATTTACTCACTGTTATTGTGGCCTTGGCTGGGTGTTTATGGGCATTTACGCTATTTAAAAGGGATTAGTGTTAAAAAACAACAGATTTAGCGGATTTTTCTTTGACACCATCGCTCACTAACTATATGATGCGCGGCTTATGCAAAA
>CALKGI010000140.1 GCA_938085045.1 uncultured Alteromonadaceae bacterium | reverse complement strand
CAGGCCGGTTTCACCGCCTTAATTCAGATGGGTGACTGGTGCATATTCACACCACCGTAGTGATGTTTAGGTGCATATTGATATACAACGAAACCAGGTACGCATAGATTTACTGGTACTTGGCTTTTTAACAAAAAAGCACAAGGGGTCACATGTATCTACT
Organism: uncultured Alteromonadaceae bacterium; assembly: GCA_938085045.1. Lineage (GTDB taxonomy): Bacteria > Pseudomonadota > Gammaproteobacteria > Enterobacterales > Alteromonadaceae > JABSOG01. The sequence goes on along the minus strand of CALKGI010000140.1, from coordinate 11,356 downwards.
TGACAGGAAAATTCTAATGGGTGACCCCGTAGACGCATTAAAACGGCTGTTTGTTGACAACGCAACTTGACCCCAAAGCCTTGACCCCAAAGCCTGACCCCAAAGCCTGTGGGGATCCGTCAGGACTTGACCCCTTAGAGAACCGATCAGCCATCACCAGCTGAAGCTATCATTTTGTGCAGTACCACCAATTAGTGGCACTGCATTAAACTGCACGCCCTGCTGGCGAATATTGATCTCTTCTACTGCGATGGTCTGATCGGGTTGCTGGTGATATTAATTATTTTCAGTCAAAAAAGAACGAAATTTAATCGACTAATATCGCAAATACACTCGCTAACCGAGCATCAGTTGTTTTCGGTCAACTAAACGTCAAATGTCTTTTCTGTGCTGTCTCGCAATTTCAAAATGTAATTTTTTAATCCACGCTGTGAGGCTTTTTTAAGTATTGTCTCATATGCCTGAATATTCGATGTCTCACCCCACTTATAAGCCAAGTGTGGTGGTAAATTATGAAATATATCTGCCAAACCTCGAATTAACTTTAAATCATCACTCGCTCGAATTTGTACAAGTGCAGAGCCAAGCATGGCGATTAGCACTTCTTTTGATGGACTTCTGTCTACGTTCTCTTTTATTGACATTAATTATACTCTCCATATGGACCCAATGGGTCATCATCATCATAAACTGGGACTGGCTCCTCAAAAACAGGAATTTCTGTACTGCCATCAAACCCGCGGCTCTTGGCTTCATTGATTCGAGTATTTCCATCCAAAACTACATTACCTTTAACCCTAACTTTATCACCTTCCTTCGGATTATTAATAGCGTTTGTCAATTCTTCATCGCTTAGTTCTCCAATCTCAGGGTCATTTTGGGGATGATCTGGATCATGAATAGTTTCAAGTTCTTCGAGGGTTCTTGTTCCTTCAGACTCTTTATATGCATTAACAGTTTCAGTGCCAACAACCACAGCTACTGTTGCCACGTATCCGACGACTACAATTTCAGCGGCCGTTTTTAATGCCGCTATACCAGGCGGAGTCAAAAACCATGCTAAGAATGCTGCTTGCCCATTAGGGTCGATGTATTTATACGGGTTGTTATTGGCGTATGTGTAGCGATTAAAATTATGAATATTGGAAAAACCAACCGGATCATTACTCATAAACCGCCCAATCACCGGGTCATAATACCTAGCCTGCATATAACTCAAACCCAAATCGGTATCAAATTTATGACCGGTATAACCCACTGCATCTACTGGCGTCTCTATGCTCTCGCCGAACGATTTATAATGCATGTCGCCGCTTTTGGCTGGCGGATTGTAACCGTCTTTGGCGACCAGTTTACTGCCCATAAAGATATAGCTGATTGGGCCGTCTTGGGTTTCTCTATACAGCAGTTTACCCGCTTGGCTGTACATGCTGTATTTGGTGCCTTTACTGTCTGTTGTTTTCACCCTGCGATTAAAGCCGTCATACAGGTAAGTGTTACCCTCTGACTCGAACATTTGGTTGGCTAGATTGTAGTCAAAGCTGCGATTGCCGTTATACGTTACGTTACCTCGTGCATCGTAACCACCAATAAAGTTGTAATTCTTGCTGCCAATGCTATCGCTTACACCTGTTAAGCGGTTTAACGTTCGGTCATAGGCGTACGTTAATTTTGAGCCTTTACTGCTGTATTCAGTGATATTGCCGAGTGCATCGTATTTGAGCTCACTACTACCAATACCGCTGCCACCTGTGGTGCTTGTTAAACGGTCGAGTCCATCATAGGTCAGTGCTGTTAGGCTGTATGCACTGTTGATGTTATCTGTTAGTTTGGTGATATTACTTTGATTATCATACTCATAACTCAAGTTCATCGGCGTGATTGCGCCTTTGGCGTCGACGATGTTTATGGGCTGGTTGAGTGTATTGAGTGTGGTGGTGTGAGTGACACCGTTGCCGTAGTTGAGGCTGGTTAACGCACCTGTTGGATGATACAAACCCGCTTGTGCGTAAACCATGCCACTGGTACCAATGGCTTGCCTAGCTTGTCCAAAAGCATTGGGTGAAAAAGCAACTTTACCAACAACGCTATCCGGATAGGTCAAGTTTGATAGATGACCAAGGCTGTTGTAGTCGTAATTGAGTACCAACGATTTGCCGTCAACTTGCAGGGTTTCAATATCTAACTGGCGCGCTGTAGTATAGTCGTAGCTTTGGGTGACTGCGCCTGCGACAAGGCTAGTCAGGTCGCCATTATTGTTTAGGGTGTAATTAACTGTAGACGTGCCATCCCCATAACTGATGGTGCGCTTAGCACCACCATTGTCGTAGGTGAAGCTGACTTTTTCGGCAGCTGTCGTTGTGTTAATGCAATTGGTTGCGCTGCCACCAGTTGTGCCCTGTGCCATCCAATTTAGCTCGCCGCTAGTTTTGTAGTCATATACTGTCTGCCCAACATCGCCGCGTTTAACTTTACACAGTCTTTGCTTGCTGTCATAAGCCATGTATTGGGTATGGCTGACGCTGTTAGCACCTGATTGGGTGATGGTTGTTTGGTTGCCAAACTTGTTATACAAAATGGCGGTTGTCACCCCTTCTGGTGAAACTATGCTAGTGGCTTGCTCGTAACTTGGGGCACCATAGGCTTGATAAGTTGTGGTGGTGGTGTGGCTATTAAAATCGCTGACTTCCATGCGGTTGCCAGACAGATAATAGGTATCTAACGTGCCATGCGCCGTGGTTTCAACACCGTTTTGCTGGTAAGTCTGACGCTTGGCGCGTTGCAAACCATCATAGTGGCTGATGTTTCCGCTGTTTTCGCTAGCAGTACTTGATGAATACGATTGAAAAACAGGTTTGTTATAAGCATTAAAAGTGCTGTTTTGGTAAACGTTTATGGCGTTTTTTACATCTGTTGTTTGAGTTAAGACCGGACGTAACAAAGCATCTAAGGTACTGGTAGATGTCAATAATTCGGTGCCTGCCTGACATTTTTTTGTTGCCGAGTCGAGCGTGCACCGACGAATAGTTTGTTTCAGTTGGTTGTTCGGCGCTACACCACTATCTGTATATTCAATGACAGTATCGGCAACCTCAGCATTGGTAGGGTTTACACTAGTGCGTCTACCAAGGCCATCATAACCAAACGAAACTTTGTTACCGTCAAAATCGGTGGCCCAGTTTACCCAACCATTGTTGTCGACCTCGGTGTTTACCGACATGGTGCCAGTGGTGCTGTAACGTGTTGGTACGGTCACACTTTGTGGCCGACCTCGTTTGTAGCTGTTGTAGCTGACGTATCGATTGGTTGTGCTGGCGTTGCCGCTGGCATCAACCAATGGTGCATTAAATTCAATTTTACTGATATTACCGTGACATTCTTGAGCACTTGGCGTGCCAATATCACTCAGGCAAGCCGCCCCTTGTGTATGATAGGCAACATAACGTTTGTGCCATTGGCCAAAAGACTTTTCTTCAAGCGGCAAAAATGGGTAGGTTGCGTGGTCTTTGGCATAATAAGTGTTTTCGCTAACTGTGGTGTAATTGCTATCGGTGTTACTGATTGCCGTTGTCGTTGGCTGGTTAAGAATCCACTGGGTAATATCATGATCAAAGCTATATTGAGTGTAGCGATTCGAGCTATTGAAGTTGTTGTATTCATGCACTTTTCTGGCAGCGCCATAGATATTAAAGTCGCTGTTCTGGGTGTAATATTCATCAACAGCGCCACCGGCGTAGTGTAATTTAGTGGTGCTTTTAGTCAGCTCTAATCGTATTTCCATCGGTTTGACATTGCTATACGACAAACTGCTTGAACCGTAGCTGCCACTTTGCGGTGTGTACTGGTTAATGGTGGTTTTGAGCAAAGTGGCGTCAGTATCAAAGTATTCGGTGGCAACCAAAGAGCCATCGAGCGCTGAACGAAAATCGCGGTTGTGATAGTAAGTTGTTTTAGCTCCATCAGGCGTTGTTACTGTGGTGCTTTTATGGTCCAAACGATTGAGACCAGTACTGCCTGTTGTTGCTAAGCCGTGCGTATCTTCAGAAACGCTAGCTTCTGGGGTGCCAACTTCATCAGCTGGCGTGGTGTCTTCATACGTACTGTAATACCCAAGATTCTGAGAATATTCGTAGTTCCATACCATGTTATCGATATCTTTACCGCTGAGCGTCTTTTTAATCAATGACATCATTTGGTTACAGCGCTGGGTAAAGTAGATAATCGGTATTCCGCCCCCTGGCTCCAATACTCTGCCTTTTACATTACTATTACCGTGTACTGTTTTTCTTGCAACAAAAGTACCGGTGACACCATTAGGGTGGGTAATAGAGCCTTCAATGGTGCCATATGAAGAGCTGGCTAAGCATGATTGCTGTAATTGGTGATGTGCCGTGTCGGCCAAAGCATCAAGGTCATAAGACCAAAAACGGTTGTCGGGCAAAGTGACGGTTTTTAGGTTTGCGGTTGTGGCATCGTAGCCATAAGTCCAAGTTCGGCCATTCGCAATGACTTTATCAATGCGCTTTTTGCCATTAAGTCGCTCAATGGTAATAAGTCGACCATCACTGGCACTGATAGATGTCAGTAAGCCTGTGGTGTCATCATAGTTATAGGTTACTGTATTGCCAAAACGGTCTTTGACCTGAGTGACAAACATAAACAATTGCATTTTGCTGGCAGAGATATATTGTATGGCGTTTAAAACCGTACCATCAGAATCTTCGTTTGTTAAAGTCTTGTTTTTCTTTATTATTTTCTTCTCGCTTGGTGGCGAATCTGGCAAATCTGGGCCAGCGATGTCTGATTGCTGTTGCGGTATGCCTATGTCACTACGGCTAATGACAACACCATCGAACGTATTTACTCGGTGCGCAAAAGTGTAGACAACACCTTGGGGTGAATACACTTCAAAATATTCGCCAGTGTTATCAACATCACCATTTTCATCTTTATTGTCATGGCACTTTATCACCCAGTTGGATTTGGTGCGCTTGCTAAAGCCGCCTGCGGTATCCTTGGTCAACAGCTTTTCGTTTAATTGACCCGGAATGTTAATTGTGTCGCCATTGTAATAGTCAACACCAGGGTAGGGGTAGCCATCTAAAAAGGTGGTCTCTTGTTCAAGCTCACCTGAGCATTCTTTTGGTGTGAGGCGCTGGCCATCACTGGTGTTACGCCAACCCCAAGGGCCTGTCATGTAAGAACCTTGCAGGGCGGTACTTTGAATGTAGGGAATGTCCAATGCCCAGTCATAAAAATCAGAACGATTATAGTTGGTGTAAGCTCTAGATTTATGCACTCGTGTTAAGGCAACTGACAAGGCATTATTGCCCGCAAGTGACACATCTGTTTGACTGAAACTGACAGTGCCTGAATTTAAGTCAATACGCTCACCCAGTAGTTCGGTGGTTTCTGGGGTGATAGAATCGTTCGATTCGTTACGCGACAGTATTTCTTCGTATGCTAACGGGCTAGCCTCGTCTTTTGTCGTTGCCAGTGCATTGTTGCTGCTCACCGCAGTAAAAGCCAGTGTCATTGCGCCAATGAGGTTTAGGGGTTTCATTTTGTTTTTCATTGTTTTAGTCATTAATCCGCTCATTACAGTACATCTCCATCTTTATCTGTTTCGGCCACAGGGGTGCCCAGTAGGTCTGAGTGGATAAATATCACACTTCTTAGTTTAATTTCGGTTGTTTCCATATCACTGTAGCCACTACAAAAGTTGGCTGATGTACAAGCCAATAGTCGGTAGCCCCAAGTGCCGTTTCGTTTACCCACCCAGCTCATGGTCGGGTTAGCGGTGGCAACTGTGTTTGGCGTTAGGGTTGTCCAATCGGCTTCAGTCAGGTTGGTACAACTGCTGCCACAAAAGGCCTCTTGTACTTGGTACCAACTGGTATTATCTTGCGCTGCCCAAGCCAAGGTAAAGTTGCCTTTACTGGCGTCATTAATGGTGATGGTCGGTTTACCCGGCGTGTTCATACTCACTTGTGTACAAGCATCTTCTTCGCGCTTGTACCATATGTTGTTCACCTTCGCTTCAATAGTGAAGCAATAGTTATGACCTTGCGTCAGCGCTGCGGTAGTAATGAAGTTCAGGTCTTGATTAGTCTGATTGACATTTGCCACATCCATTACCGTAGCGACATTACCTACTGAGTTGGTCAATCGGTATTGCGTAACGGTAGTATCGTGTGGCGCACACCACAACACATCTATCGTCTGCCCTGGGACTGCTGTTTCAGGGGTCATCAGGCAATTAGGCGTGTTGTAAGCTTCCCTATAATTTGTCAGTAAAGCATTGTAAGCATAAAAATATAATCTGGTGTAGTTACCGCACACATTGTTGGCGTCACAAGCACTGATTCTGAACCCTTGATTGCCTGTTAAGGGCAAATACAGAATGTTTTGGGTGGCTTTGCCTGTATAAACGGGCGACCAATTACCTGAACCAAGAGCTAACTCTCGGTCTAGCTTGTAGTAATCTGCGCCTGCTACGCCCTCCCAAGTGAAATGGTATGCTTTATTATCTGTAGTACTGACTTTCGTCATAATAGTAAGGTTTTGAGGGGCGCTAAGCACTGGCGTATCACCGACTTTTATACATTGATAAGGCTCTACGCGAGCAATCTCGCCGTTAACCACATACTCGTCACCATTTGGATACGTCACGATGCGACCTTGGCTATCACGCACATGGTATTTGGTGACGACTTTATAACAAAACTCTCTGCCGGGTATCATGTGTGGTGCAAGGCTCAAGTCTGTACTGAGGTCGACAGTAAATAACTGTGTTGACGTTGAACTACTCGTGTAAGAAAATGTGCCTAACAACCCTCTGAGTTCGCCATATACATCAACTCTATTTAATAGGTCGAGTTCATTGGGCAATTTCCATTGCAATCTAAATGATTTGTTTTGTTCGATAATGCCATTGGAATTAACCGCCGTGCTATAAATTGGGCCAGGTCCGCCTACTGGCACGTCGTCTTGTAGCATCAAGGCGATATCGTTGACTTGCTTTTCGCTATCAAAAACTCGGTTGTGTTCTATCGTCACTTCTTCTAGGGCGGCGCCGCAAACACCTTTTTCAAAATTAAGGGTTGACCAATCAAGGGTGCGCCCTGAATCTTCATAGCGTTGGAGTTCGCTGGCATTTCTCTTACTAACGCAGGCGTATACTTTAAAATCATACGCACCGAAACTCATTCTAAGTTTATACTCCCTTGTTAAAGCTAATTCTTTTAGGATGTAGTTTTTCAAACCCGTTTTTTTAATGCCACCATCATCATTTTTTGTGGTGATCGCAACGTAATAATTGGTTGCATCTTCTACTTCATCCCAAGTTAGGAATGTATTGTAAAATCCATAAGAATCTGTGGCTGCACTAGTCAAAATGCCGTTGTCGGAATTACCCAGAGCACCTAACGCATTCGGACCATTATGGCCGTTGTCACCAGCGTTTTCATTGCGGTTGTCCCAAGGGTTCTCATGGCCGGTTTCCATGCTGTAACCATAACCATTAGCAAAAGGGTTATTTGTTGGGTTGCCATTGCCTTTTCCGTTTCCATTCCCGTTGCCATTGCCATTGCCATTGCCATTGCCATTTCCGTTTCCATTGCCGTTGTTGGCACTAGTTAATCCGCCTTTTAGGGTTAAATGTGCAGAGGTAGGAATGGTCAAATCTTCTTGAAGATTTTGCACCAAAGTGTTGGGCATATCCGCAGAGTTTATTAAAAAACTAACGGTATCAAGCTCAGTACAGGTTGTTTGTACACAACTCGATAGTCGATAAGTCTGGTGACCACCGAGATCAAATGAGGTGATATTGTGGTATTGCACTACAGATGTGGTCGTCACTTCGTTGACGGTTACCCATTTTGTCGGCGGTAGCGCTGTAGTTTGTTCTAGGTCTTCGTCAACACTCAGTCGTTCAATTTTATAACTGGTGGCGTTGCTTTGTTCAATCCAACTCAATTGGTAGTTGCTGTAAGAAATTTTAGTCGCTTCAAACCGTATGCCAGGTATAAAAATCAGCGAGTCACCCATACCAATGGGTATCCAATTTTCTGCGTGAGCTGTACTTGCACCAAAGGTACCCACTGAAGTGACTAACGCCAACAACAATGCTTTGGGTGTTTTAAGTGATTTCATTTTTTTTACCTCCAGCTCTGCGCAACGACAAAAGCCGAGCAAACGGAAATCGCACATGTGCAGAAATTTATCAGCGATGATAAACCTGTTTGCTTAAATTGAATGAACTGCCAGATTAACGACGTTCCGTAATACTATTTATTCTTCCATTGATTCTATTAAGATATTTTTACAACGATGAGAATGGCTCTCATCAAAAAATATAAGCGCGAAGTGTACAGTATTCGTTCGTTTCGGTCTACCGCACATTAATAAAAAAACACTTATGAAGCTTTAAGAGGGATATTTTAATTATTGGTCATTGTATTATTCGCTTGTTGGCTATGATTTACCAAGTGGTTTACCTTCATACGGTCTAAAGGGGGTGGACATGGCAAAGTTGTCAAATTAAAACCTCAGCCTTGTGCTCCCCCTCCTCTATCTATTCTCACGCCAAAAACATACTTTATAACCCCTCAATATACTGCTCAACTAAAAACTGGGTATACACAATATCCCCTTGATATCGCGCTAAGTGCGTGGCATCACGAAACATCTGCGGTGTTATTTGCTCTAAGTTCTGATGATTTCGAATACTCAAACCTGTGGCCTTTTCTATTTGCGCAATTGCGCTGTCTAACCTTACTTGCGTTTGTGGTGAGTAGTTAATCCAGTCGGTATTGCGCGGCAACATCACCACTTCAACCTTGTCTGAAAATTGCTTGAAGTTTTCGACAACACGAATAAAACTCTCGACCAATAGCGGTTCAAAATGCAACCCCAATACATCGGCGGTGCGAATTCTGCGGTTACGAAAGTTAGTCATCTGAGCAACGGTTTGCTGGGTTTTAATATACTCGGCATAAACCTCTAGAGATTTGGCAGAGCGGTCTTGCGGAATGGTCCGCCCTCCTTGCCAAGGTAAAGACCATTGGTTGTATGGCATGTCTGGAAAATCTTGGTTATACAAATCATTGGCTTGTTTGCCCAGTTCTCGGCGCCTTTTCACCATGGCTTCATCGTCACGCTCGCGCTTTGCCCGCTCGGCCGGAAAAATGCCTCGCCCCATAAAAGTGGTTACCATTTGCGACGAAATATCGTTGCGCACATATTTGATGTTAAACAACAACATTGCCCTATTAAGGTCACCATTGGTGACTTCCAATAACTCCATGTTAGAGGCCAACATGGTCAAAAACGAATCGACCATAGAATTTGCTCTGTTCCAGCGAGTTTTGGTCGTTTGAAACGGATTAAATTCAATAATCGCCAATTTCAGTCGTTTGTCTTCACCCTCATAGGCCTCACGAATACGACGCGACAAATAATCTTGAAAGTACGGATTTAATCCACCAAAACCAAAGTTGTACGACTTAATATCTTTACCCTGCGCCTTAACTTGTGCATCGAATTGGCGGGGCGAAAAACCGGCATCTACCATAGAAGACCCAAACACCATCACCTGCGTTTTGTCTTCACTAACAATGTGCGGTAGCGCTTGTCGAGCTTGCACCACTCGGCCCATTAAACCCTCGGCGTTAGCACCGACAACATCAGCAACCACCATTAACACCAACCATGCCCCAAGCATGGTTAAACCCACACCAAGGCAGATTTTGCCGTAAATTTTTCTAGAACTGGAAGTAGATGAATTCATCGCTCGGCTCTCCTATCATCAAACAAATACTCTGTACCACAACCATCAAAAACCAAAATAACCAAGGTTTGTCGACCAGCTTGTCGCCGTGCTTTATCACGTAATAATCTATCAAATGCACCAGTAATACCCACACCGACACAAACGTAAAAATAGTTAAAGCGTTGTGGCTCCACTCTATCGCCGAGTCAAGCAAATGCAAATTGGTCAACATGCCCATAGCTACAGTCATATTCTCTGCCCTGAACAACACCCAGCCCATCATGATTAAGTAAAACGTTATCGCCCATTTAAACAGTTTTATCCAAAGCGAATTTGACGCATTAAACCCTTTAAAACGTTCAAGCCTAGCCAAATAATGGGTCGCCGTAATGATAAGGCCATGAAATGCCCCCCACGCAACAAACGTCCAAGCGGCACCGTGCCATAACCCGCCAAGCAGCATAGTAATAAACACGTTACGCGTACGATTATTATTGCGATTGCCACCAAGCGAAATATACAGATAGTCTTTTAACCAACTAGATAAAGAGATGTGCCAACGCCGCCAAAAGTCGACTGGCGACAAAGCAAAATATGGCACTCGAAAATTGAGCGGAATATTAAAACCCAGCAACATAGCAATGCCAATAGCCATATCACTGTAACCCGAAAAGTCACCGTAAATTTGCCCAGTAAAGGCCAGTACACCAGTCCAAAGCTCTAAAGTACTTAAGGTATCATGAGCATAAAAAGCGTCTTCGGCTGGAATGGCCAGCAAGTCGGCGCCGGTTTTTTTCATCAACCCAATAGTGATAAGTAAAAAGCCATATTTGGCGCTGTGCCATGTAGGTAGAGCAATAGCGTGCATTTGCGGCAATATGTGTTTGGCCCGCAATATTGGCCCCGCCACCAGCTGCGGAAAAAACGACAGCGCCGCGACAAACTCAACCAAGCCTTTGCGCGGTTTCATGTCGCCACGATAAACATCAATGGTGTAACTTAAGCTTTGAAAGGTATAAAACGAAATACCCACTGGCAGCACCCACGACAAGGTTGGCAAAGAGGCCTGATAACCAAACATCGACAAAAACTCAGCCACCGACACCAACACAAAATCGGCATATTTGAACATTCCAAGAATGCCCAGATTGATGGCCACCGACAACCACAGCCAGCGCTTTTTATGGCTTTGATTCGCCGTTTTAGCAATTGCTAAAGCAATAAAGTAATCGGCAATACCACTGCCAACCAACAACGGAATAAACTTGAAATTCCACGCACCATAAAACACCAAACTGGCGGCAACAATAAGATAGACTCTTGGGGTTTGCCTTAAAAAGACAAAACCGTAACACAACAAAAATACGGCAAAAAACCAAAAGAATATCGGGGTATTAAATATCATGCTCTTCTCCCAAGTTAAACATACTCATTTCCTATGCTTGGCTTACTACGAATTAATTAGTTTTTAAACTATAAGGGCATCACCTTCAAATATCAACTAAACAATTAGTTTTATTTGGACTGTGATTTTTTTCGCTTTTATAAAGACCAATAAAATCACCCGATTATGTTTCAAACCAT
>CALKGI010000139.1 GCA_938085045.1 uncultured Alteromonadaceae bacterium | reverse complement strand
CTTTCACGGTGCTCTCCGGTTTGTTTTGTTTGGCGATAGATCAGATCACCGAACACCGTGAAAGTTCAATTCAGGACAAATAAATGCTTTTTTCTACCTATCCCATTGATTTTTAATATCTATACGTGGGGATTCGTCAGGGTCAGAGACGTTGAAACAACATTATTTTATTATAAAACAAAGAGTTAAAATCAAGGGGCCAGAGAAGGTAAATAGGTAATCAAAAGGTTTCAAAGCAACCGACTCTGGCCCCCTTGATTTTAATCTGTTGATTTTAAAAGAGATTATTCGCTTTCAACGTCTCTGACCCTTTGATTCAATATTTATTGATAAACGAATTGAAGGTTTTGCTGATATCCACCAGCTGAATAGACAAATTAAACGTCAAACTGTCTTCAAGCTTTTTCGCCTTGCCCGGGCTGTAGTGTTTCAAATATTTGTTTTCTATACGAATAATATCGTCTTGGGCCGTCAGGCGGGTTTGATTTATGTCGAGCGAAAAAACATACAATTGAGAGGTTTTACTGAGGTGTTGTAAAACTTTGAGCATTAATTTGGGAGAAGTAAATTCGCTTAATAGCCTGCGTTCGGCCACCTTATGACCATCGACCGACACAAACAAAATCTCTTTATTGTGCTTACTACTACTGGCGAGCTTAAGCAAAATTTGCTGTGAAAACAGCTCATCGAGCTTAACTTCGGTGCTGGCGTCGATAAACCGCTTGGGCAAATGTTGATGCCCAGTTAAGGCCGTAAGCACCATAGCCTGCTTTTTGGCCTGAGTGAAAATAGACACCTTTGGCAGGTTAACCAAAACAAGGTTACGCACCGCCACATCTAGCTTGTTGGCCTGAACGTCTTCAATAAACGCCGGATAAAACGCTTTAAGATTTTCGAGTTCTTTAAATAACTGCTTTACCATTTGTGGGTTGTCTTCGAAATTTAACGCCACCCTTTTATGCAATTGGTCGTAACCTGTAACCGTTGCATCAATCGAAATACGAGTTTCGCCGATATTCCAAGTAATACTCACCTTAGCGCCCTTTGGCAACTTATGGTTTTTTAATGGCAAAGACACCACTGCATCACGGCAGTCGGCGTGGCCATTAACAATTTTAAACGATTTTTTCTCGTGGCTTAATTCACAATCATGGCTGAAACGGTAAGTACCATGAAAGTCAGGTAGTTCTTTGATATTAAATGGAATTTGACGTAAACGGCCAACACTATTAGTAATAGCAAATTGACTTAAACGCCGCCGACCTTCAATGCCTTTGGCAGGCGGTGGTGTGATGCCGTCCATGATATAACTGACATCTTCAATCAACGATATTTTTGACAACTCTTGAACAAACTTCGCGACCTTAGCAGGCAATGGCGCATTGAGTTTGTCGGCCACTGGCGACACATTGGCCGGAATACTGGTGCCTAAATCGGCCAGTTGGCCGTCCATTTTCTCGGCCTTAACCATAAAAGACTTATGCCACGGCGCATTACCCCAAACCTTAAGATTCGATTCAAAAGCGCCCTTTTGTGCCATTGAGTCTAAATCGGCCAAAAACACCTCATTTTGACTATAAGCCCAAACAAAAAACTGCTTACAATCGCCCTTGTCGGTTTGCTCGACCATTTGCGGAATAAGGTGCTCACTTAGCAACAATTCGCCTTGCAAACTCAACGTATGCCCTTGCGAAACCAATAAATGATAGCGATTTTTACGGTTGCTCATCACCATTAACGAATTTAACTGAGCAATAGACGCCATATTATGACTGCGAGCCGACAACGCCTTAATGGTATTGCCAACATCTAACCGATTGCGCCGTTTATGTTCATGCATTAAATGTTGCAACAGTTGCTCAAACTCTATTGAATCGCCGCTGTTGGTGCGCCTTAACGCAACTCGGTAGGCATCGATTGAGGGTGACAGGTCAACAATTTGATACTCGATAAAACGCTTCTCTAAGGCGTATTTTTTGGCTAACTCGACAAATTCAACCACAACTGTGTCGAGAAGCACCAATTGCTCGCCTTGCTCAGGGTCAACCAATAATAAAGTACCACCTTTAGACATGTCGGATGTTTTGCCTACAACTTTAGTTTCGCCGTCACTGCTGACCAACTTCACTTGCGATATCAACAATAAACGCTCACCATTTTTACGCCGAAAATCACACACGTTTGACGAACCCAATCGCCACGGGCTGACGTCATATTTACACAAAGCCTCTTCGGCACTGCACGACTGGGCAAACTCATCGACCCGTTCTTTAAGGCCTACTGTAAAATATTGATTATAAAGTACTTTTTGTCTTTCGAATTCGCCAATGGCGGGTTTGGCAATGTAATGGGTGAGCTTAGAAAATTCAACTATATTGGTTTCGTCACAAAACGGGCGGTGGTCGATTCGCGAATGGCACTGCGCCCAACACTTTTGCAAAGCCATTTTAAGCCGAGCTTTATCGACCGCCTCGATACCCGGTGCCATCATGGTCAGGGTTATGTCACTCAAGGGTTTGCGCGCCCCGGGGATCAGTTTTTCGAGCAATTCCTGACTAAATGAATTTTGCATTTCAGGCATGTTTGGGGCCGATGTTAAACAAGTGAGGTATTTTTATACAATATGTTAACTGTAGAGTCAATAAAAGAAAAACACTCAACATGGCTATTTATAAAACAAAATATGTATCTTATTACGCCTTTTGTTATCTTTAAAAAGCAATAAAACAAATTCAACCAATTGATTTATATAAGATAAAACATAAAATACGTATTTTCGTAGATTTGACCCAGTATTTTGCCAAAAAGTGCCTTATTGATACGGTTAAGCGCGTGGCTAAAACCTTGGTTTTTCAGCTTAAAATCAAGTGATCGCTCGATACACCCCTACTAACGAGTACATTAATATACGTGGCGAATAACATCCAAGAACGGATATAAACTAAAAAGGTGAATCATGATAGATTTCAAATTGAATAAAAAAAATACCGCAAAACTTTTGTTAGTGCCTCTATTTTCATTAGTGTTGAGCAGTCCAGTGCTTGCTGGTGCCTGTGGTAGCGGTAATAAAGATGAATTCTATGACGAATTGAACGCCAGCGGACAAGGCGGAAACATTGTGTTTGGTTACCAAAACTGCGGCGGCTACATAGTCGATAAAGTTAAATTTTACATTCGCGTTGATGGCGACAACATGTGGACAACCACAAAAACCAGCGATTTAAGATCAAACGAATACCATATTGTTGCACTTGACCCCGGTGTCGCTGGAGCCAAAGTAAGAGCAGCGCTTGGCCAAAATGATGACGAAGTGCAACTAAGAGTCAAAATATGGATAAGGGCCGGAGAATCAAAAAGCAAAACTAAAACTATTCCCTATGACGAATTTGTTGTATGGGGCACCAACAGCTCTGGCACAACAACCACGAACAACAGTATCAGCACCAAGCGCTATAGTGAAAGTGGTCACCACACCTACTTTATGCAATGGTAAAAAAAACAGTGCCATAGCATACATTATGTGGTGTTTGGCTCTTGGTAAGCTTGCTTGCAAACCAAACACCACTTGATGGAAATATTTTCAACACTAGATAGCCCTAATTCACCAATTCAAAGCTTTGTGTGAATATAAGGTTATCGTCACAAAACAATTCAACTGTCCACTGCCCTGGCTGCATTTCCCACTGGTGAGTTAATTCGTAGCTTGTATAATAAGATGAGTTGGTATTTTGAAAATCAATCTCATCCCAATCTTTAAATGAGCTGGATGTAATGTTTGTTTGGGGGTTGGTTAATTGCGGGTGGGTCCAACGTTCTTTTATTGGCATAAAGTTTTGCAAACCTAGGTTAAGACTCTCTTTGCTCTTCACATCTAACATAAGACCGAATGTGATGCCCTGTTTAATTTTAATGCGCGTTGTAGGCTCAACAAGAGTCGGCAGATCATTCTCATCGACAAGATAAGTTCCATAAGCTTCGCCGTTAATATCAAATGAAGCGCAATCGACTAGGTTGCCAGCTTTATAATTCAGCGAGTCAGGCTGCCCATACTCCTGTGCCTTTTGTAACCAAAATGTAGCCTATTCTAAGTCATACACGGTGTCATATTCATAGCGATACATGTAGTAGAGCATGAACATTGCGTGATCATGTTCATTCATTGCCGCAAGAGTATACCAGTGCAAAGCATCTGTATTGCTTTCTTCTACGTATTCACCGTAATAATACATTTCGCCAAGTAAAGTTTGCGCACGGTCATTGCCTTTTTCGGCTTGCATTTGACACCACTTAAAAGCCTTCGCTAAATCTTTTGGTGCGCCTTCTTCGCCATATTTGTAACGGTAACACAACGTATGCTGAGCTTCATCATGTCCTGATTGAGCCAAATAGGTCATCTCGTCCAAACTCAAATCATCACTATGTATAGCCTGCTGCCTAGTTGGCGAAACAGTAGTGCAATTTACCAAAGTGAAAACAACAATGAGTAGGCTAACACTGCGTAATAATATTTTTAGGGGCATTTTGATAAGGTCATATGTAAGTAATGAACACGGGTATGATACACGCTACTTTGTAGGAGTTACATCCCCGTTACGATAAACCTGAAGGAGTTGCGTCCCCGCTACGATAAACCTGTAGGAGCAGCGTCCCGCTGCGATAAATGACGAAGTCATTTCAAACAATGTGCGGACTTCCTCCATGAACAAATCATTGTAAATCAACTTAAAATGCTATTAAACGATATTGAATCACACCTTTTGTAGGGTGCCCGTGCGCAGCACGGTCCGAGGTTACGAGGAGCTTCGCGCACCTTGAACGAATCGATATAAACCAACTTGAAATGCAATTGACCGATATTGAGCCACTCCTTTGTAAATTTATTTAACTACCTATCCGGCAGTGAACGTTGGTCTGCGTTGGCTGCAATTGATTTACTCTTTCTTAGCTGCCTATCCGGCAGTGAACGATTCTGGCAACATTTTGTTGGTCATATTGATTTTCTTAGCTGCCTATCCGGCAGTGAACTTGAAACACTGGGCGTGGCGATGCCGGATTCTATTTCTTAGCTGCCTATCCGGCAGTGAACGGACCACCAGAGCCGGTACCTATTTCATGTTCTTTCTTAGCTGCCTATCCGGCAGTGAACAAGAAAAATCAGGCGTATTTAGTTTTCCTTTTTTTCTTAGCTGCCTATCCGGCAGTGAACCAGTCTATCGCCAAATAATCACCAGTTTCCCCTTTCTTAGCTGCCTATCCGGCAGTGAACAGGGCTGTTTTACTCTGGTATAGTCCGCGTCATTTCTTAGCTGCCT
>CALKGI010000138.1 GCA_938085045.1 uncultured Alteromonadaceae bacterium | reverse complement strand
ATACCGTGTTGACGCCCTTCAAAGAAGGGACTTGTCCGTTAAACATATATTACCAAACACCGGACGCACAGGCCAAATTGACTCTGGGAATAGAGTGGCGTGTGACACCAAGCGATGATTTGTTGCACCAACTAAAACCGTTGGTAGACAAAGTCGAATTACAATTTGGTTGACGAGGCTTTTTAACATTGAACCGTCTAAACTAAACGAACAAAATTAATATTTAACTGAAAAATGGGTAGCCTAGCGCCATGAGCATGAACTATTTAGAATTTGAAAAGCCGATTGCCGAGTTGATAGCCAAAACCGACGAACTTAAAAGCGTCAACCGTGGCGGTGACTTGGATTTGGATTTAGAAGAGCAAATCAACCAGCTCGAAGCCAAAAGCTTAGAATTGACCCAAAAAATCTTTTCTAACCTGAGTGCTTGGGAAACCGCACAAGTGGCTCGTCACCCATTGCGTCCATATACGCAAGATTACATCGACGAAATTTTTACTGAGTTTGACGAATTGTGCGGCGATAGAACCTATGCCAACGATCCGGCAATCATCGGTGGCACAGCGCGTCTTGACGGTGAAGCTGTAATGGTTATTGGTCATCAAAAAGGCCGTGATACCGGTGAAAAAATCAAACGAAACTTTGGTATGCCTAAACCTGAAGGTTACCGTAAAGCCTTGCGCTTAATGGAAATGGCTGAACGATTTAAATTGCCAATCATAACCTTTATCGACACCCCCGGCGCTTATCCCGGAGTCGGCGCCGAAGAGCGTGGCCAATCTGAAGCCATCGCCAAAAACCTCAAAGTCATGTCAGGCCTTAAGGTGCCAATCATTTGTACTGTTATCGGTGAAGGCGGCTCAGGTGGCGCATTAGCAATTGGCGTAGGCGACCGTGTAAACATGCTGCAATACAGTACTTACTCGGTTATTTCTCCAGAAGGTTGTGCTTCGATTTTGTGGAAAAGTGCAGAAAAACGCTCTTTAGCTGCTGAAGCTATGGGTATTACTGCCGACAAGCTCAAAGACCTTGACTTGATTAACACCATTATTGATGAACCGCTTGGTGGTGCCCATCGCAACCATAAAGCTGTTGCATCAAGCCTCAAAGCACACCTCAAAAATGATTTAAAAGACTTGCAGAGCCTCAGCGAAGAAGCGTTGATGGATGAGCGTTACAAGCGATTGATGTCGTTTGGATATTGCTAAACAACTCATTAATCAAACAAGCACGGCGAGTCAAATCGTCGTCGCTTATAGCGGTGGATTAGATTCCACCGTTTTGCTTCATATGGTAAAACAATCAACTCCCGAAATTCCCCTTTTAGCCATTCACGTAAACCACAACCTCAGTCCAAATGCCGTAAAATGGCAAGCTCATTGCGAAAACACCTGCAAAGCATGGAAAATCCCTTTTATCGCCAAGTCGGTTCATATCACCTCAAATGAAAAAGGCCTTGAGGCCGAGGCTAGAAAACTCCGGTATGAGGCAATTGGTGAATGTATCGCTCAAAATTCCGTGGTATTGACCGGGCAACATCAGCAAGATCAATTAGAGACTTTTTTGCTGCAATTAAAACGCGGTGCGGGTCCTAAAGGGTTGTCGTGTATGCCTCGCAGTATTGCGTTCGCAAAAGATGCAACTTTACATCGTCCCTTGCTAGATTTGACCCGTCAAGAACTTGAGCAATATGCCAACGATAATAATTTGGATTGGATAGAAGACGAAAGCAATCAAGACACCCGTTTTGAGCGAAACTTCATTCGCCGCGATATTTTGCCGACAATTCAAGCCCGATGGCCTGGATTTGGTAAGGCTGCTAGCCGCTCGATTGCTTTGATTGCAGAGCAACAGCAGCTGGTTGATGAAATGGCCGCACAAGACTTTGAACCTCTACGGTTAAGTGAAAATTGTCTAGATTCGGATGGATTGAAGCGGTTGTCAAAACCTCGTCAACGCAATGTATTACGTTACTGGTTTAATACCATGAATTTGTTGATGCCGTCGATGACAGTACTAAACAATATGCTTATACAAGTTATTGATGCAAAAACAGATGCATCGCCCAAAGTGCAATGGGGTGAACAGCAATTGCGGCGTTTCAGGAGCGGTATTTACGTGTTCAATAATTGTATTGAACACGCAGGCATAAACTGTGACATAACCCTAAATCAGCCTGTAAACTTAAATGATAATATAGGAATTGTGTGCCTGACTGATGAAGGTTGCGAGCAGGGATTATTGCTGCAATCACCCGGGGGAGACGAAACCGTCTCGGTGCGATTTAATGTCTCTGGCATTTCATGCAAACCGTCTGGCTCGCCCCATACTCGAAAACTAAAAGACTTGTATAAACAACACGGTATACCACCATGGCAGCGCTCAAGAACACCGCTAATTTATTATAACGAGCAGTTGGTTGCCGTAGTTGGGATGTTTGTGTGTGAGGGGTGGGCGCCCGCCGATGGGGCGCTATCGGTAAGTTGTAGACTAGTTAAAAACTGCCATAATTTCTGATAATCACCTGTTTAGATTGTTCGTCATGCCATTGTTCTAGAATATTGTGATAACGCTTGTCGTTGCGATGCGCTTTTAATACCGCATCAATGGCATCGATGGTGGTTTTTCCCCACAGGGTTTTAGAGCAGGCGGCATAACCCAATACAAATGGGTCGGTATTTTTGATTGGCATACTAAACAGGTCTTTTTTGTACTTAAGTGTTGATTTGAAATAACTCATTACCGCCGAATATTCAACCACATAATCACTCTTCCCTTTGAAAAAGTCCTTGATCAAACGTTTGGTTGATTCGTTGGTGGTGATTTTTGTATTGGTGTTGTTAAGCAGCACGCTGTCTATCATAGTGTTGTACGAACGGCTAACCACAAATGCGGCTTTAAAATTGCCATTGTTGAGCAATTCATCTAGTTTTACCGGGATTTTGAGGTTGAGCTTTTTTTGGTCTTTTTCTTTAACGAACAAACGCAATGGCGCATCGATAATGCTGGGGTATTTGGTGAAATAAGCAATTTTTTCACGCTTTTGTGTTTTGAACAAATCCAGTTGGCAGACATTTTCGCCCTTGGCAAAGGCTTTTTCTAGTAATGCTGGATTCATGTTTTTCCAGGCCAAATCATAATCGGGTAAAAAGCTGTGGATGTATTTAATGAGCTTATCGTTGGTGCCTTTACGTTTGAGTTTGCCACGGGTGATATTAAAAGGGGCCCAATCGGTGACATACCACGTAATTTTATCTTTAGCATGGGCTTTGGCGGGTAAAGTCAGACAAACGGACAATAAAAAGAGACTTGGCAGGGATAATACGGTTCTTAAGGCTTTATTCACAGTTATCACTCGATAAATTACTGATATGGTTTAATTATAGTCAAGGATCTTTTTTTTTCTTGGCTTCCCTATTTATTTCTCAATATATCCCTGTTAATAAAACGTCAATTAAAAATCTTTGCTGGTGGGCTTTCGAAAAATTAGTATGGGTTAAATGCTGGATATAAAATAGGGGGAAATGACGTAGTCGCTCCTGTTTATCCATGTGATGGCGACATTCGGGCATCCTGCCCATCAGTCGCTCATTCACGTCCATGTGACCGCGACATTCGGGCATCCTGCCCATCAGTCGCTCTTGCTCATCCATGAGCCCTCGACATTAGACCATCCATGGTCGTCAGTCGCTCATTCACGTCCATGTGACCGCGACATTCGGGCATCCTGCCCATCAAATAAAAGAGGGAGCCCCGAAGGACTCCCAAAGGCAGAGCTGTTTCATGTTACAAATTTTTTAGGCGCTCTTTATGCTGTCTTGGTGCAGTTACGGCCAAAATCTTTGGCGGCATATAAAGCGTTGTCTGTGCGGGTATATAAACTGGCGACAGAATCGTTCTGTTGGAAAAAGGTGTAACCAATACTCGTTGATACACCGTATTTAGTCATGATTGGGTTAGTGGCTACGTTGTGCTGAATTCTGGCGCAAATCATGTTCGCTTCGCTGTCTTCATTGCCACTGGCGATAATCGTAAACTCGTCGCCACCGAGGCGAAAAGCACTGTCGTCGCCACGAATAGAACGGTTTAAAATCGATGCAAATTCTTTAATAACTTCATCACCAGCCTGATGGCCATATGTGTCGTTGGCTTGCTTGAAATTATCTAAATCGAGCATGATCATGGCAAAGGTAGAACGTTTTCGCTTAGCATGAGTGATTGCTTGAATTAAAGAATCATCAAAATGTCCACGGTTATTCAAACCCGTTAGCGCATCTTTAAGCGCCAGCCTTTTTACCTTGTGAAAAGACAAGGCATTGCGCAGCGGATAGCCAAACTGTTGGTGCAGTTTTTCTAAATGACGAATGGCATTCTTGGTTAAACCTTCAGTTAAACCGTAAGACAGTTGAGCCAAAGTTTTACCACCTGCGGTGATATTAAAACAAATTCGGTGCCTTCCGGGCATAGAACCCCGTACTGCAACGGTTTCATTAGAGAAATTAAGCGTTAAACCACAAAAGCGCACAGTTTTTGCCGCTTCCATTGAAAAAATCTCTAATAACTGATCAATCTCCAAGGTAGTTTGCAGTTGTTCAACTAAACTAACGGTATGTCGTTCACTATAGTGATCGGCCAGATTCAAGCCAAACAAAGGCCTGAAGTCGTTATTTAGTGTTGTCATAAAGTCGCTGGTTGGTATATTTTCCACTGTGCAAACCCCTTTGGTCGGTTATCGCTGTGATGCGTTTAGAACAAATTAAGCTATTTTTATGCCAATGTTACCTAAATGTCGCTAACTTGTTGAAAGTAGAACTAAAAATAGGTAGTCTGTGAAATTACCAAGTGTCAGTGACAAAAAATTGTCGGCAACTTTTGTCCACTTGACGGAAATTTTATGACACAGGTCAATAAAGATAGAAAAAAGGCAAAAAACGCGCAGTAAATTCACAGCAAAAGCGTTTAAATTGTTATCACTGAAATTTTTCAAATTGGAGATTAAATGGATCAATCGATATTCAAAGAGTTGATTGGTATGTTGGCCTTGGCGGTATTTTTCGTCTGGCTGTTCAAACGCTTTAATCTACCCCCAATATTGGCTTATCTGGCCACCGGTCTGGTTGCCGGTTCAAGCATCACAGGCCTTGTACACGACCCTGAGCAGTTTCACATCGTGGCTGAAATGGGCATTGTGTTTTTGTTGTTTACATTAGGCCTCGAATTTTCAATCCCTAAATTAATGGCTATGCGCAACTTGGTGTTTGGAGCTGGTAGCGCCCAAGTCATCATTTCAATTAGCGTTATTATGAGTGCAGCCGTTTTATTGGGTTATAACTGGATCACGGCCTTGGCTATAGGCGGCATATTAGCGCTGTCTTCTACGGCAATTGTCATCAAGCAACTCAACGAATCAGGTACACTACACAATAATCGAGGGCAATTGGCTGTTAGTATCTTGTTATTTCAAGATATTGCCGTGGTGCCGTTATTGATTGCCATTCCTATTTTGGCCGGCTCGTCGGGTGATGGTGTTGGTTTTGCACTTTTGATGGCGATTTTCAAAGGGGCATTGGTTTTTGCCATCTTATTGGCGATAGGAAAGTGGATATTGCCGATTGTTTTTAACGAAATAGCCAAAGCCAGAACCGAAGAACTGTTTGTATTGACCACCATTTTAGTCACCGTAATCGCCTCCTTACTGACCTATATGTTTGGATTGTCGATGGCCCTTGGCGCATTTTTGGCTGGCATGATGTTGGGCGAAAGTCAGTATCGTCATCAATTAGAGGCAGATATAAGGCCCTTCAGAGATATTTTGATGGGATTGTTTTTCATCACCATCGGCATGCAATTAGATTTGGTCGCCATATATGACAATCTGTTGGTATTGCTGGTTTTGTTAGTCGCGGTGATGTTTGTCAAAATTCTGATTGGTCGTTTAAGCGCATGGTTTGTTAGCAGTAAACCTTCAGATGGTTGGGCCGTGGCGTTTATGCTCTGTCAAGTTGGCGAGTTTGGTTTTGTGTTGATAGCCCTAGCGATAGAAAACAAAGTACTCGACCAGCAAACCGCCACTTTACTCATAGCGGTAGGGGTGATCAGCATGGCGTTGACACCTTCGCTTGTGCACAACAGCCAACATTTTGCACGAAAAATTGCCGGTGACGACAAGCATTCAGATAAAGAAGTGTTTGAGCAAGAAAGTCAAATGACTGAGCATGTCATTATCTGTGGATTCGGCCGGGTAGGGCAGACAATTAGCCGCTTTTTAAAGCTTGAAGCTGTGCCGTTTATTGCCCTTGATGTAGACCCTGTCAGGGTCAGTGAAGCTAAAGCCGCAGGTGAAAACATCCACTTTGGTAATGCCCGCTACGGTGAAATACTTGAAGCCGCAGGTGTCAGGCGGGCCAAACTTGTGATCATCACCTTTGGCGATTACAACAAAACCGAAGCGGTAGTGCAAAAGGTATTAAAGATAGACCCAGACGTTAAAATACTGGTGCGAACTCGCTCAGACGAACATCTTGAAAAACTGCAAGTAATGGGCGTATCTGACGTGGTGCCAGAATCTCTAGAAGGCAGCCTAATGTTGGTTTCACATGTGTTATACATGACAGGCGTGCCGGTAAAAAGAATATTCAAGCGCATTCAATTAGAACGTAAAAACCGTTACGGAAAAATGCACGGTTTTTATCGTGGCGAAGACACAGACATGGGGCCAGACAAAATTAACCGAGTCGAATTCTTGCACGCCATTTTATTGTCAGACGTAGCCAGTGCCATTGGCAAAACCCTCGCTGAACTGCGTTTAGATGACCGTAGAGTGATATTGACAGGTTTACGCCGAGACGGAGTTGAACTGAGCGAGCCTGAGCCTGATACCGTATTGAAGTCTCAAGATATTTTGATTGTTCGTGGTAAACCTAGGCAGGTTGAGCGAGTAGAGCAGTTTTTGCTTGAAGGC
>CALKGI010000137.1 GCA_938085045.1 uncultured Alteromonadaceae bacterium | reverse complement strand
AAGCAGGTGTTGCACCACCGGTAATTTCATTCTGCAGCTCATCCAGGGTGTAACCCACAGCCAGTTTCGCTGCCACCTTAGCGATGGGAAAACCGGTCGCCTTCGACGCAAGCGCAGATGAACGTGACACCCGCGGATTCATTTCGATGATGACCATGCGGCCAGTGTCTGGGCAAATGCCAAACTGTACGTTTGAACCACCGGTTTCTACGCCGATTTCACGCAATACTGCCAATGAGGCATTACGCATGATTTGATATTCTTTGTCGGTCAGCGTCTGAGCTGGCGCTACTGTAATAGAGTCGCCTGTGTGAACGCCCATTGGATCGATATTTTCAATCGCACAAATAATGATGCAGTTGTCATTTTTGTCACGCACCACTTCCATTTCGTATTCTTTCCAGCCGATCAACGATTCGTCAATCAACAACTCGCTGGTTGGTGATAAGTCTATACCGTTACGACAGATTTCTTTGTACTCTTCCATGTTGTATGCGATACCACCACCGGTACCACCCATGGTGAATGAAGGACGGATAATACAAGGGAAACCAATATCCTCAATCTCTACCAGTGCTTCTTCAAGGCTGTTGACTATGCTAGCTCTTGGCGTTGCCAAACCGATTCTCTTCATCGCTTCGTCAAACTGGCGTCTGTCTTCAGCTTTAAAGATAGCCTCAGCTGTCGCGCCAATCATTTCAACGCCGTATTTTTCAAGTACGCCTTTTTCTTCAAGTTCAAGCGCACAGTTTAGTGCTGTTTGACCACCCATGGTCGGCAATACAGCGTCAGGCTTTTCTTTGGCGATGATTTTTTCGACCACTTCCCAATGAATAGGCTCTATATAAGTGGCATCGGCCATTTCTGGGTCGGTCATTATGGTGGCAGGGTTGGAGTTAACCAATACCACGCGGAAACCTTCTTCACGCAGAGCTTTACAAGCCTGAGCGCCAGAGTAATCGAATTCGCAAGCCTGTCCTATCACGATAGGGCCTGCACCCAGAATTAAGATCGTTTTTAAATCATTACGTTTTGGCATCGTTAAAATTCTCTTTTTAAAATCTTTGGTTTTGAGCACTAGTTACGCGGTACAGGGATGTGCCGCCTTTTCAATCCATTGAAAAGTAAGCGAAGTTCCACTTGCTTGAACGTAGCCGTTTCCTGAAATCTCACACGGATGTGAGTTTCAGGACGATAATCAGCTAATTATTTATTGGCACTCATCAATTCAACAAAATGGTCGAACAGTTCTGACGCTTCATGTGGCCCCGGACTCGCTTCCGGATGCCCTTGAAAACTAAACGCTGGTTTGTCGGTGCGGTGAATACCTTGCAAAGTCCCATCAAACAGTGACTTGTGGGTCACAGTTAGGTTTGCAGGCAAAGTATCAGCATCAACCGCAAAACCATGGTTTTGACTGGTGATCATCACCTTACCCGACTCAAGTGATTGCACCGGGTGGTTGGCACCGTGGTGACCGAATTTCATTTTTGCAGTAGTGGCACCGCTGGCAAGGCCTAGTAATTGATGGCCAAGACAAATACCAAAAATTGGCGTGTCGGTTTCTAAGAATGTTTTAATGGCTTTGATAGCATAATCACAAGGCTCTGGGTCGCCCGGGCCATTTGATAGGAAAATGCCGTCAGGCTTCATTGCCAAAACATCTTCGGCTGAGGTTTGTGCCGGTACAACAGTCAGGTCACAACCACGGTCAACCATCATTCTTAAAATATTGCGCTTAACACCATAGTCATATGCGACAACTTTAAACTTTTTGTCTGCTGCTTTAAGAGTGGAGTGACCTTCGCCAAGCGTCCAAGTTCCTTGGTCAAAACTGTAGTTTTCTTTTGTCGAAACCACTTTGGCCAAATCCATACCTTTTATACCGGGGAAGTCTTTGGCAGCGGCAAGTGCTTTTGCTGCTTGTTCTTCAATTTCTTGTGCTGAGAATGACTGACCATCACCAACGGCAATGATGCAACCGTTTTGCGCACCTTTTTCTCGTAATATCCGTGTCAATTTACGAGTATCGATTTCGCAAATGCCCAGAATATTACGTTTTTTCAAGTAGTCGCCTAAGCTGGCTTCATCGCGGAAGTTACTTTGTAGTAATGGCAAGTCGCGAATGATAAGACCTTTGGCCCAAATGCTGTCAGACTCTTCGTCTTCACTGTTGGTGCCAGTATTGCCAATATGAGGGTAAGTAAGTGTGACTATCTGCTGCGCATAAGAGGGATCAGTAAGAATTTCCTGATAGCCTGTCATCGAAGTATTAAAAACAACTTCGCCTACCGAGAGTCCCTCGGCGCCGAATGCCCGACCGTGAAATGTGGTGCCGTCTTCTAATACCAAAAGGGCGGATGATGTACTCAAGTTAACCTCCAAACAGCAAAAAACGGGTTTAAACTCAAGCGTTTAAGATCCCGTTTTTGTCATTATCATTAAGTGATTTTCTGTGACCAGCTCAAAATTTGACATAGTGTAGTAGAAAACGCCTATCATAGCTATAAAATTCTTCTTTTGTTTGAAAACAGCGCTTTATTAACCTTTTTGCAATAAACTAGTCAAAAGTGACAGTTATCTAGCGTAATTGCAGCACTGTTTGCATGTCATAAAGTCCTGGGGGTTGATTTTTCAACCACTTAGCTGCACGTAAAGCACCTTTGGCAAAAGTTAACCGACTCGTCGCTTTGTGGGTGATTTCAAGCCTCTCACCCATGTCGGCAAACATCACTGTGTGTTCTCCAACAATATCTGATGCTCTGATGGTAGAAAAACCGATGGTTTCACGGCTACGCTGCGCTTCTACCCCCTGACGTCCAAAAACTGCACATTTGGTCAAGTTCCTATTTAGTTTATCCGCAATCACTTCACCAAACTTTAAAGCGGTACCTGAGGGGGCATCTTGTTTAAACCTGTGATGTGCTTCGATGATCTCAATATCGCAATAATCTCCCATTACAGCAGCTGTTGTTTGCAATAGGTTTATCATCACATTAACCCCAACACTGAAATTGGGTGCAAAAACTATGGCAATGTCTTGGGATGCTTCATCTATTAATGCCAGTTGTTGCTGGTTTAAACCGGTTGTGCCAATCACCATTTTCTTGCGCTGCTCGCGGCACGTTTTAATATGCTGTTCGAGCGCTTCGGGCAAAGTAAAGTCGATGTAGACTTCGGCTACGCTGTCTTCGTCGTTATCAGATATCAACGCCCCTGAGGCTGCGCAACCTGTTAGTGTGCCAGCGTCGATGCCGACGAGCTCTGAGCCTTCTCTAACAAGTGCGGCTGAAAGGGTGATTTGTTCGTCTTCAATTGCGGCTTCGACAAGGGCTCTGCCCATTCGGCCGTTTACGCCGTAAATGGCGGTTGCTGTTTTCATGTTTTCCTCCGGACATAAAAAAACCGGGCAAGCCCGGTTTTTTAATAAATCATTAGTTGGTCAAATCATCAAAGAATTTTTTAACGCCGTCAAAGAATCCTTTTTCTTTTGGCCGGTAACGAGCGACTTCATCGCCTGTGCCCATGGCCTCTTCGAGTTGACGCAAAATGCTCTTTTGCGATTCAGTCAGATTAACCGGGGTTTCGATGATAACTTTACAAATCAAATCACCAACGCTACCACTTCGAACTGACTTAACGCCTTTGCCACGCATTCTGAACATCTTGCCCGATTGCGTTTCGCTAGGCACCTTCAAACGGGCTTTGCCGTCAAGCGTTGGTACTTCAATATCGCCACCAAGTGCGGCTTGGGTGAAACCAATTGGCACTTCGCAATAAAGGTTATTACCATCACGAGTAAAGATATTGTGGTCTCTGACATGAATTTGTACATACAAATCACCAGAGCCGGCACCAAATTGCCCTGCTTCACCTTCACCAGACAACCGAATACGATCGCCACTATCAACACCAGCGGGTATTTTAACTGATAAGGTTTTGGTTTTTTCAACACGCCCTTGTCCGTGACATTTCTTACATGGGTCGGCAATAATTTGACCACGGCCCTGACACGTAGGACAAGTTTGCTGAACAGCAAAAAAGCCTTGTCTCAGATGAACCTGACCTGAGCCTTGACAGCCAGGACAAACCTTAGGTTGGCTGCCTTTTTTAGCGCCCGAACCTTTACATGGATCACAACTTACCCAAGTGGGTACGTTGATTTCAACATTTTTGCCTTTAACTGCATCTTCAAGGTTCATCTCGTAGTTGTAACGCAAGTCTGCACCACGTTGTGCACGAGACTGCCTACGACCACCGCCGCCTTGGCCACCACCAAAGATATCGCCAAATACGTCACCGAAAATATCACCAAAATCAGCATTACCACCACCGCCGCCGCGATTAGGATCAACACCAGCATGGCCATATTGGTCATAAGCTGCACGCTTTTGCGCGTTGGTTAAAATCTCGTAAGCTTCTTTGATTTCCTTAAACTGTTCTTCTTTTCCTTTATCACCCTGAGTTCTGTCAGGGTGGTACTTCATCGCAAAGCGCTTATAAGCTTTCTTTATTTCACGTTCGCCGGCATCTTTAGCAACACCTAGTACTTCGTAATAATCACGTTTTGACATATCTGACAACTAACTCTTTATGATCTGAAAACAAACACGGGTGCAAGGACATAAATCCCGACACCCGCTCAAACAATAATCAACCAAAAGGTTTATTTATCGTCTTTCACTTCTTCAAACTCAGCATCCATGACGTCATCGTCCTGAGCTTTTGATGCTTGTGGACCTGCACCATCTTCGCCGCCTGCATCCGGACCTGCACCGCCAGCTGCTTGAGCTTTGGCTTGGGCGATTTCACCCAACTTTTGTGCAGAAGCCATCAACGCTTGAGACTTAGCATCTATTTCTTCTTTGTCATCGCCTTTAATGGCTTCTTCCAAATCAGTTAGCGCTGCGTTGATCGCCGTTTTATCTTCTTCAGGTAAGTCATCACCCGCTTCTTCAACCTGCTTGCGAGTGGCATGAACCAATCCGTCAGCTTGGTTGCGCGCTTGAACTACCTCTTCAAACTTCTTGTCTTCCTCAGCATTGGCTTCGGCATCACGAACCATAGATTCGATTTCGTCATCAGACAAACCTGAAGAGGCTTGAATAGTGATTTTCTGCTCTTTACCTGTATCTTTATCTTTAGCAGATACATGCAAGATACCATCGGCATCCACATCAAAAGTCACTTCAATCTGTGGAATACCGCGTTGTGCAGGACGGATACCTTCAAGGTTGAACTGACCTAGAGATTTGTTATCAACAGTACGCTTACGCTCACCTTGTAATACGTGAATGGTTACTGCTGCCTGATTATCATCAGCCGTTGAGAAAGTTTGCGACTGTTTGGTTGGGATAGTCGTGTTTCTTTCGATGACCTTAGTCATCACGGCGCCCATTGTTTCGATACCCAAAGACAAAGGAGATACGTCAAGTAACAATACGTCAGTAACATCGCCTGAAAGTACGCCACCTTGAACCGCTGCGCCTACTGCAACGGCTTCATCAGGGTTAACGTCTTTACGTGGTGCTTGGCCAAAGAAGTCAGTAACCGCTTTTTGAACGGCTGGCATACGTGTTTGACCACCAACCAAAATAACATCATGAATGTCACCAACTGACAAGTCAGCGTCTTTCAATGCTTTTTTCACAGGCTCTAATGTGGCAGTAACCATATCTTCAACCAGTGATTCTAACTTGGCACGAGTGATTTTAACGTTCATGTGCTTAGGACCAGTCGAATCGGCAGTCACGTAAGGCAAGTTAACATCAGTCTGTTGTGCAGTAGATAATTCAATTTTAGCTTTTTCAGCGGCTTCTTTAACACGCTGCATTGCCAATGGGTCTTGACGCAAGTCGATGCCTTGGTCTTTTTTGAACTCGTCAACAAGATGATTGATCATGCGGTTATCAAAATCTTCGCCACCTAGGTGAGTATCACCATTGGTCGCCAATACTTCAAAAGTCTGCTCGCCGTCTACTGCGTCGATTTCGATGATAGAGATATCAAAAGTACCACCACCTAAGTCGTATACAGCAACAACATTGTCGCCTTTTTTCTTGTCGATACCATAAGCCAATGCCGCAGCTGTTGGTTCGTTAATAATACGTTTAACTTCAAGACCTGCGATACGACCAGCATCTTTAGTCGCTTGACGCTGTGAGTCGTTGAAGTAAGCAGGTACCGTGATAACGGCTTCTGTCACTGCTTCGCCCAAGAAATCTTCGGCAGTCTTTTTCATTTTCTTCAAGATTTCAGCTGAAATCTGTGGAGGTGCCATTTTTCCGCCACGGCTTTCTACCCAAGCATCACCATTGTCGGCTTTAACAATGTCGAATGGCATGATATCAAGATCACGCTGAACTTCTTTGTCT
The DNA here is from genome assembly GCA_938085045.1 of uncultured Alteromonadaceae bacterium. Taxonomy (GTDB): domain Bacteria; phylum Pseudomonadota; class Gammaproteobacteria; order Enterobacterales; family Alteromonadaceae; genus JABSOG01. Next base: position 52,776 of record CALKGI010000137.1, on the reverse strand, counting down.
TCCCAACGACGACCAATCAAACGTTTGATGGCGTACAAAGTGTTTTTAGGGTTAGTGACTGATTGACGTTTTGCAGGTTGGCCGACCAATGTCTCATTATCATCCGAATAGGCAATAATTGAGGGTGTGGTACGATCCCCTTCCGCGTTTTCGATGACCCGAGGGCTATCGCCATCCAACACAGCCACACAAGAGTTTGTTGTGCCCAAGTCAATACCGATAATTCTACCCATGCTAGCGTTCTCCAATTAAATATGATTCATGTTACTTAGTTGAAATAATAGGTGGGGTTAAAAATTGACTTTTCAACACCACAACAAGAAAATTTTGTCACAATTTAAAATTTATTTGTTAATTAGGCTAGGCCCCCTATAATGTCAGCCGTTAATTAACCCTATTAAAAGACTAGAGTGAAAAGAAAATGCCATTATTAGATAGCTTTAAAGTTGACCACACCATAATGAACGCACCAGCAGTACGTGTTGCCAAAACGATGGAAACGCCAAAAGGCGATACTATCACCGTTTTTGACTTACGTTTTTGCATTCCTAACCAAGACATCATTTCTGAAAAATCAATCCATACGCTTGAGCATTTATTTGCAGGTTTCATGCGTGACCACTTAAATAGCGACAATGTTGAAATTATCGACCTGTCACCTATGGGCTGTCGTACAGGTTTTTATATGAGCTTAATCGGTACACCATCAGAAGAGCAAGTATCTGAGTCTTGGATGGCTGCAATGAAAGATGTTGCAGGCGTTGAATCACAAGATCAAATTCCAGAATTGAATTTGCATCAATGTGGTACGGCTGCAATGCACTCTTTAGATGAAGCCAAAGTAACGGCCGCATTGATTGTTGAGCAAGGCATCGGCATCAATAAAAATGAAGACATCACTTTAAGTGACGAGTTCTTAGCGGGTCAGTAATAATTGACGCCTCATTTGTGCCAGCAACGGGCAACATTGGCACTCACAGCCACGCCGCCACAACGTTGGTTTCAAATGTTTTTTAACAGCGCAATCAAAAAAGCCAGCTAAATAGCTGGCTTTTTTATTATCACGAAATTCTTTACGCAGTAATATCTAAAGGCTCAGAAGGCGCTTTAGAAACCATAACCATGGCTGGGCGTAACAAACGACCATTCAATACATAACCTTTTTGCATAACAGCGGTCACAGTATTAGGCTTAAGCTCTGCATTTTCTTGCATAGACATTGCTTGATGACGTTCAGGGTTAAACGCTTCGTTTTGTGGGTCAACCACTTCCATACCAAACTTTTCAACAGTTGAAATAAAGCTCTGGTAAGTCAACTCAACGCCTTCGACCACGGTTTTAACGGCTTCGTTTTCTTTATCCGAGAACTGAATGGCCCTTTCAAGGTTGTCCAGTACTGGCAATAATTCAGACGCGAACTTTTCTAACGCAAACTTGTGCGCCTTTTCTACATCTTGAGCAGAACGACGTCGCATGTTTTCGACATCGGCCTTAGCACGGATCACCGAGTCTTTTTGGTCATCCACTTTCGCCTCTGACTTTTTCAGGGCTTTTTCAAGTTCAGCGATACGCAAGGCATCGGCATTTTCAACAACTTGTTCAGTTTGTTCAGCATTCGCTTCAGTAGTAGTCGCCTCAGGTGCGGCTTGAGCAGTCTCTTGATTAAGCTCTTCAGACATCTAAATATTCTCCAAAAATAAAAACTGCCAATATAATGGGGCTTGAAAAACCACTTTCAAGTTTAACGTGATTTTTTTATTGTTCAGGCTATACTCACAACAACATCCACTCTTGCTAATAAAAGAATAAAACGCTTATGTCTCAAGCCTTTAGTTGTATTGGTCTCATCGGAAAACCCAATCATCAGGGAGCAAACAATACCCTGACTTCTTTGTATAATTTTTTAAAAGCCAGAGACTTGCGCGTCATTGTCGACTCTAGAGTGTCCCCGGGCATGGGCATTGATGATATAGAGTCACTCCAACTGGCCGATTTAGGCAAAGCCTGTGACTTAGCGATTGTGGTTGGTGGAGACGGTAATATGCTCGGTGCCGCCCGAACCCTATCCAGGTTCGACGTAGCCGTAATTGGTGTTAATCGGGGTAACTTGGGGTTTCTCACCGATTTAGACCCAGAGGATTTTGAAGAACCGCTTGCCGATGTACTTGATGGTAATTTTCAAGTCGAATACCGCTTTTTACTCGAAACCCGAGTGGTACGCCAACAGCAACAAGTCAGTTTTCACTGCGCAGTCAACGAGGTGGTGTTACACGCCGACAAAATCGCCCACATGATTGAATTTGAAGCCTTTATAAAAGACCAATTTGTCTTTCGTCAACGCTCAGACGGACTCATCATTTCAACACCGACAGGTTCAACAGCCTACTCATTGTCTGGTGGTGGTCCAATATTAAACCCCAACCTCGACGCCATATCCTTGGTACCGATGTTTCCTCACACCCTAAACAGCCGCCCACTAGTTGTCGACAGCAACAGCGAAATCAAACTTAAAGTATCACCCGACAACGATGCCGACATGCAAGTGAGCTGCGACAGTCATGTTTCACTGACCGTACTCGCTGGCGATGAAATCATTGTTTATAAAAGTCCCAATCGACTCAAACTGGTTCATCCAGAAAATTATAGTTATTACAGGGTGTTGCGTAAGAAGCTTGGGTGGGGGAGTCAGTTGTACTAGGGCTGGTTTTTTTGGGTTTTGTGGCTTCGTTAGGGGCTGGAGGAACGGAGGCTCTGCAAGGGGGTCAAAGTAAAATAAGTTAAGGGACAGACAAGCTGTCCACGAAATTAATTTATGCACTGACCCCAGCTGGTGGTAGCTGGTGGTAGCTGGTAGTGTACATATTTTAAAATTTACTTGATTATTTTTTGGTTACTGTATATCTTAACAGTAGTTAAGATAATTACGAGTTTTGAACATGTTGTGTCATCTGCAAATACGAAGTCTTGCCATTGTAAAATCCCTTGAGATAGAGTGGTCACCTGGAATGACTGCCATTACTGGCGAAACCGGCGCGGGTAAATCCATTGCTATCGATGCGCTATCTTTAGCCCTTGGCGAACGAGGCGAAGCCGCCATGGTCCGGCCCGGCAACGATAAAGCTGAGGTTATTGCCACTTTTGATATCAGCAACTTACCAAATGTTTCCAAATGGTTGGCCAACAATGACCTAAGCGATGAAAGTGACTGTATTTTGCGCCGGGTCATCTCTAAAGAAGGCCGCTCACGGGCCTATATCAACGGCTCTCAAGTGCCGCTACAACAAGTTAAGCAAGTGGCTGAATTGCTGGTTAGCATTCACGGTCAACATGCCCATCAACTATTAGCCAAATCTGAATACCAACAACAATTGCTCGACCAATATGCCGGCCATGACAATTTGTTGGTAGCGGTAAAAAAACAGTATCATCATTGCAAAAGCATTGAAAAAGAATATCAAACGCTTCTAAAACAACAGTCTGAACGTGATTCACAAAAGCAGTTGCTCGAATACCAAGTTAGTGAACTCAATGAATTTTCACTGCAAACTGGCGAATTTGAACAAATAGAAGAAGAGCACAAACGTTTATCTCACGGTCACGAACTACTAAGTCAGTCTCAGCAATATCTAGATGCACTATTCGACAGTGATCAACACACGGCTTACAGTATCGTTAACGATGCTGCACACAACTTTGCCCAATTGGCACAAATCGACGAAAAATTGCAACCCATGGCCGATTTACTGTTTGAGGCGTCTATTCAAATCGAAGAGGCCAGCGGAGATATTCGTGACTATTGCCAAAGTGTAGAACTTGACCCTGCCCGCCTTGTAGAGGTTGAAGAACGAATGGCCAAAACATTAACCCTGTCACGCAAGCATATGGTTGCTCCGGCAGCTCTAGCAGAACATCATGCTCAATTAGCGCAGACCTTGTCTGATTTGAACAGTGATGAAACGCGCCTAGAAACACTTGAGGAAGATATTCAAACAGCCAAAGAAAACTACCTCAAACACGCGCTTAAACTCAGCAAGAGCCGTGACAAGTCAGCAGTGAAATTAAATAAACTCATCACCCAAAGTATGCGAAGCTTAAATATGCCAGATGGGGTGTTTAAAGCACAAATAGCATCCGACCAAGACGGCCTACTGTCAATTGGCGGTATAGACAAAATCGAATTTTTGGTCACGGCAAACCCCGGTCAACCATTACAACCCTTAAATAAAGTGGCCTCTGGTGGAGAGTTAGCCCGTATCAGCTTAGCCATTCAAGTGATTATTGCTCACACCACAACAACGCCAACACTAATTTTCGATGAAGTAGATGTGGGTATCAGTGGCCCAACAGCTGCATCTGTCGCTTTATTGTTGCGCTCACTTGGTGAATCTACACAGGTTATTTGTGTAACCCACTTACCTCAAGTAGCCAGTAAAGGACATCAGCAATTGTTTGTTGAGAAGTCGACTAGCAACAAACAAACCCAAACGTCTATTCGCCAACTTAACGAAGATGACCGAATTGATGAAATTGCCCGTTTACTTGGTGGCAGCAACATTACAGCGACGACAAAAGCCAATGCTAGCGAACTGCTACTAAACTAGAAAAGATAAAGGTCTGTTGAACTTTTTAGTAGATGATCCCTCTAAACCCAACACATACGCACAGAGCTTAACTTTTTGGGCTCGATTATGCGGTTTTTAACCCATTTAACAAAAATGAGTTTAATAATGACAGCGGCTTAGGTATTATGCCGCTTCAATGATTTTAGGGTTGTAGAGATATGCAGATAGTAAAAGCGGCATTATTATGCGGTACGGTAATGTTGGCCAGTTGTTCAAGCTGGGTATACCGGATTGATATTCCTCAGGGAAATTTCCTAGAGCAGAAACTGGTGAATAAATTGCGTATCGACATGAGTCGAGAACAAGTTCTGTTTATTCTTGGCAGCCCAGTCGCGCGCAACCCATTCGCCGACAATAAATGGCATTATCTTTATACATTAGATAAAAACAAAAGCGAGAATAGTCGTACAGAATTGGTCATTCATTTTAACAATGACAAAGTCAGCGATATTTCTGGTGATTTTGAAAAGCCTGAAGAATTTAACACGCCACTAGGTAGTTAAATCTAGCGCTGAACTGCACAATCAACTGTAATAATAAGCCGACTATTCGTCGGCTTTTTTGTCTGTACTAGCCCGTTGCGGGTCTGGTCTGCCTCCGGTAACTCTGTCAGCCCTACCCTCAGCTTTGGCTTTTTCAGCCCTTTGTTTTCTAACCGCTTTGGGGTCAGCAATTAAAGGTCGGTAAATCTCTATTCGGTCACCTTCGCGCAATATTTGCGACAACTTCTTAGACTTATTCCATACGCCAACTTTGTTTTGCGCCAAATCAATCTCATCATGCATCGATAAAATATCAGATGTTTCAATTGCCGACTCAATAGTGCAGCCATCATCAACCATCAAGGCCAATAACGATTGCTGGTGTGGTAAGCCATAAACAATCTCAATATTAATTTTTTCGGTCATAATTTTGATTCTCCATAAACGACTTTAGCCCGCTGGGTGAATGCCAGTACCATATTATTGGCAACCTCTTTAAACAGACCACCAAATGCAACCTCAATCATTTTGCTTGAAAACTCATAATCGAGAATTAACTCGACCTTACAGGCATTTTCATCAAGGGGAGTGAATTTCCAATGTCCACTTAAACGTTTAAACGGCCCATCAACCAACTCCATCGTTATTTGACGGTCAACGCTTAGGGTGTTTCGAGTGGTAAATGCTTTGCACACAGGGCCCTTTTTAATTTCAACTGAGGCCACTATAACGTCACCATCAGATTCAAGTAATTTAGCAGCGGAGCAATTAGGTAAAAATTCACAATAACGCGGTATATCATTAACCAAATCGTAAATAGATTTGGCGCTGTACATCACTAGTGCATTGCGGCTGATCTGCGTCATTTTTAACCCTAAAATATCAATCTAATTCAAACTGGCAGGCATTTTAACAAATAAATCTGGTTTTCCTAACGATTAAGCGTCGCATATGGCATTTATTTGTCTCAGATGCTTTGGTAATGCGGGCTTGTCTCGTATAATCTTGGCCAATGACACATTTAAAAATTTAAGCTTAATGGCCAAAAAAAAGAAAGACAAAGCAACTAGCGGCACCATCGCACTAAATAAAAAAGCTCGTCGCGAATATAACGTCGAAGACAAGTTCGAAGCTGGCATGAGCCTGCAAGGCTGGGAAATCAAAAGTATCCGCGAAGGTAAAGCCAATATTTCCGATTGTTTTGTCATCGTCAAAGACGGTGAAGCCTACTTAATGGGTTCACAAATACAGCCACTTATCGCTGCATCATCTCACGTGGTGTGTGACCCTAACAGAAGCCGAAAACTGCTATTAAAACGCCGCGAAATCAATCGTTTAATAGGTTTAGTTGAACGAGACGGATACTCGCTTGTTGCCACAGCAATGTACTGGAAAAAATGTTGGGTAAAACTAGAGTTTTATATCGGCAAAGGTAAACAGTTACACGACAAACGTAACGACATGAAAGATAAAGACTGGGCAAGACAAAAAGAAAGGGCAATGAAGAAAGATTCTAGATAAGTTATTCTGGCGCACACTGCGCGCCAGATTCAATTAAGCTTACTCGGCGTCAGCTTTTTGATGTTTTTCAGCGGTTTGCGTTACTAAAGGCTGTAACTCACCCTTTTGAAACATTTCAATGATGATGTCACAACCACCAACCAACTCACCATCTACCCACAACTGCGGGAAAGTCGGCCAATCGGCGTAATTAGGCAATTCACTACGAATGTCTGGGTTTTGCAAAATATCAACGTAAGCAAACGGCTGACCGCAATTCATCAACGCCTGTGAAGCTTGTGATGAAAAACCACAACTAGGCAACTTCGGTGAACCTTTCATGTAAAGAAGAATCGGATTTTCGGCGATTTGTGTTTTGATTTTGTCTAAGGTTTCCATTTTTGGCCTCTATTGCGAACTAAATTTCAAACTGACTTAATACTATAATATATAAAGTATTTAGTTTACTTAGTGTCGGGATTTGAACTATACTAGATTCAATTTTCTTAAATGATAAGAAAACCCGACTAAATTACTCAGGTTTAGATCTTATCATTTATCCTCATGCAAACATAGCCACTGGAGAGAGAACATGGCATTTGAATTACCAGCGTTACCTTTTGCACAAGATGCATTAGCCCCGCACATTTCAGCAGAAACATTGGATTACCATCACGGTAAACATCATGCGACCTATGTAGCCAAATTGAATGGTTTGGTTGAAGGCACAGACTTGGCTAACAAGTCATTAGAAGAGCTGATCCGCACCGAGAAAGGCGGCGTATTCAACAACGCAGCCCAAGTTTGGAATCACACTTTTTACTGGAACTGTTTAAGCCCGAATGGCGGCGGTGAACCAACTGGTGCTTTGGCAAATGCCATTAACGCCACTTGGGGTTCTTTTGCTGCTTTTCAAGAAGCTTTCAACACCAGCTCAGTAAATAACTTCGGTTCAAGCTGGACTTGGTTGGTTAAGAACGCTGATGGTAGCCTAGATATCGTCAACACTTCAAACGCTGCTACGCCTATCCAAGACGAAAGCGTTACCGCAGTGATGACTGTTGACTTATGGGAACACGCATATTACATCGATCACCGTAATGCTCGCCCAGCCTACCTTAACGGTTTCTGGCAGCTAATTAACTGGGAATTTGCTAGCAGCAACTTCGCCGGTTAATCAATGTTTGACTTGCTATAAACAGCCTTGTTAATAGCAGTTAAAATATTTTATTCGCTTTGCGGCGACCAGTCGCAAAGCGAACACTACAACTACTCCTGCAATTCATTGATTAGCACCTCAGTAATCGCCCGTCAAATTACCTTAATCACAAAAAAAGTCAAAAAATTCAACACGATCAAACATTTTTAGTCTAAGCTTTTATTAACGTCAGCAGTCATTTTAGTCCAGCAAGAGCGTCCCATTTCTTTCGTCTGGACCCGATATTTTTCTTTTTTCGATTCGATTTTTGAAAGTTTTCCAGGTAACGTGGAGGTGGCAATGAGCATTTTTGAACATTATAAACAACGGTATGAATCTGCCCAAGAGGAGGAGTTTTCCTTACAGGAATTTCTAGATATCTGTAAGGAGGACAGAAATGCCTACATTAGCGCGCCAGAACGATTATTAATGGCCATTGGCGAGCCAGAAATGTGCGATACTTCTCAAGATGCTCGTCTAAGCCGTATTTTTTCTAATCGGGTGATCTCTCGCTATCCTGAGTTTAAACAATTTTATGGGATGGAAGATGCAATAGAACAAATTGTTGCTTACCTTAAACATGCCGCACAAGGTTTAGAAGAAAAGAAACAAATCTTATACCTTTTAGGTCCTGTTGGTGGCGGTAAATCATCCTTAGCCGAAAAACTCAAAGCACTAATGCAAGACATGCCGATATATTGCATCAAAGGGTCACCACTGAACGACCACCCATTTTGCTTATTTGACCCTGAAGAAGACGGCACCTTACTCGCAAATGAATACAATATCCCCAAACGCTATTTAAAAAATATCATGTCTCCTTGGGCAGCCAAACGTCTCAATGAATATGGAGGAGACATCAGCAAGTTTAGAATTGTCAAAAAGAATCCTTCTATTCTCAACCAAACAGCGATCGCTAAGACGGAACCTGGCGACGAAAACAACCAAGACATCTCAGCCTTGGTGGGTAAAGTTGATATTCGTCAACTCGAACATTTCGCCCAAAATGACCCAGATGCATACAGCTATTCAGGCTCACTGTGTTTGGCCAATCAGGGACTGATGGAATTTGTCGAAATGTTTAAAGCACCCATTAAGGTATTGCATCCATTGCTGACTGCTACACAAGAAGGCAACTACAACGGTACCGAAGGCCTTTCAGCATTGCCTTTTGAGGGCGTAATTCTTGCCCACTCTAATGAATCTGAATGGCAAACGTTTAGAAATAACAAAAATAACGAGGCGTTTCTCGACCGAGTTTACATCGTAAAAGTGCCTTATTGCTTACGAGTATCTGAAGAAGTCAAAATTTACAAGAAATTACTGGCCAACAGTGAATTGTGCGATGCGCCATGCGCCCCAGATACTTTAGAGTTAATGGCTCAGTTCTCGATTTTGTCACGCATCAAGGATCCTGATAATTCCAGCATTTATTCGAAAATGCGGGTATATGACGGCGAGAGTTTAAAAGACACAGATCCAAAAGCTAAGTCTCATCAAGAATATCGAGATTATGCCGGTGTTGATGAGGGTATGAATGGATTATCGACACGCTTTGCCTTCAAGATTTTGGCTAAAGTATTCAACTTTGATCAAACCGAAGTCGCTGCCAACCCAGTTCACCTATTTTATGTACTTGAACAACAAATTGAAAAAGAACAGTTCCCACAAGATATTCAAGAAAGATACCTTGAGCTGCTAAAAGGTTACTTGACCGGACGCTACGTTGAGTTTATCGGCAAAGAAATACAAACGGCCTACCTCGAATCTTATTCTGAGTATGGCCAGAACATCTTCGACCGCTACGTTATTTACGCCGACTTCTGGATTCAGGATCAAGAATACCGCGATCCAGATACAGGACAATTATTTGACCGTGAAGCACTAAACAACGAGTTGGAGAAAATTGAAAAGCCTGCGGGGATCAGTAACCCTAAGGACTTCCGGAACGAGATAGTCAACTTTGTACTGCGTGCTCGAGCCAGTAACGCAGGCAAAAACCCACAATGGACCAGTTACGAGAAACTGCGTACGGTTATTGAGAAGAAAATGTTCTCCAATACCGAAGAGTTGCTCCCTGTTATCTCATTTAATGCCAAAACATCCACTGATGATCAACAAAAGCACGATGATTTTGTCAATCGAATGATGGAAAAAGGCTACACTCGCAAACAGGTTCGTTTACTGTCTGAATGGTATTTACGTGTACGTAAATCCCAGTAAGTGATGTTTGACAGGATGAAATTCAGCAACAGTTTGCGGAGGTAGTATGGCGAATTTTATAGACCGTCGCTTAAACGGCAAGAATAAGAGTACGGTTAACCGACAGCGTTTTATCCGCCGTTATAAGGCACAGATAAAGCGTTCGGTTACCGATGCCATTGGTAAACGCAGTGTTACCGATATTGATAGCGGTGAGAGCATTAGTATACCCCAGAGGGATATTTCTGAGCCGTTTTTTCATCATGGCCAAGGAGGCAGGCGAGATCGGGTCCATCCGGGAAACGATCAGTTTACTACTGGAGACAAAATTAAGCGCCCGATGGGCGGAGGTGGTGGCGGCAGTGGCGAAGGTGATGCCAGTGCCGACGGTGAAGGCGAAGATGAGTTTGTGTTCTCAATCTCAAAAGACGAGTACCTCGACTTATTGTTTGAAGACTTGGAACTGCCCAATTTGAAAAAAACAGTGCTCGACAAAATCGTCGAGTACAAAAATGCCCGAGCAGGCTTTTGTGCCGAGGGTATACCCAGTAATATTGATATCGTGCGTTCACTCAAAGGCTCATTGTCTAGAAGAATTGCCATGTCCAGCGGCAAACGGCGTCAATTGGCTATCCTCGAAGAAGAATTAAAAGCACTGTTGCAAGAAGATGAACATGAACAAGAAGCGGTAAAAGATTTACGTCTTCAAATAGAAGCATTAAAACAGAAAATAAAAAAGGTGCCGTTCATAGACACCTTTGATTTACGCTATCGCAATTACGAAAAACGTCCGGTGCCGACCACCAAGGCAGTAATGTTCTGTTTGATGGACGTATCTGGCTCAATGGACCAGGCCACCAAAGAGGTCGCCAAGCGTTTTTACATTTTATTGTATTTATTTTTAACTCGAACCTACAAAAATATCGAAGTCGTTTATATTCGCCATCATACCCAAGCTAAAGAAGTTGATGAGCAGGAGTTTTTCTACTCCCAAGAAACTGGTGGAACCATAGTGTCTAGCGCTTTAAACTTGATGGACGAAATCATCAAAAAGCGTTATAACCCGGCACAATGGAACATCTATGCGGCTCAAGCATCAGACGGCGATAACTGGGCAGATGATTCACCGAAATGTACCAAGGTACTGACCGAAAAAATCCTGCCGTTGGTACGTTATTATTCTTACATCGAGATCACCAAACGTTCCCATCAGAGTTTGTGGCGTGAATATGAACGCATTGCTACCTACTTTGACAATTTTGCGTTACAGCATATTCGCGGTGCAGACGATATTTATCCGATGTTCAGAGAATTATTCAAAAAGCAGGCAGCTTGAAAACAGACTTTGAGAGGATAAGCGTTGATGACAGATAGTAAAAAATCGAAACGATTATCAGATGGGCCTGACTGGACCTTTGATTTACTCGAGCAATATCATACCGAAATCAAACGAGTAGCTGACCACTACCGTCTTGATGCCTACCCCAACCAAATTGAGGTAATTACTGCCGAACAAATGATGGATGCCTATTCCAGCGTTGGCATGCCCTTGGGATACAACCATTGGTCTTATGGCAAAAAGTTCATCCAAACCGAACAGAACTACAAGCGCGGACAAATGGGTCTTGCCTACGAAATTGTGATCAATTCTGATCCCTGTATTGCTTACTTGATGGAAGAAAACACCATCACCATGCAAGCGCTAGTTATTGCCCATGCTTGTTACGGTCACAATTCGTTTTTCAAGGGCAACTACTTGTTTCAAACATGGACGGATGCCAGTTCAATCATTGATTACCTGCTATTTGCCAAAAACTATATTACCAAGTGCGAAGAACGCCACGGTATAGATCAGGTAGAAGATATAGTCGACTCCTGTCATGCTCTAATGAATTACGGAGTTGACCGCTATAAAAGACCGCAGAAAATATCTTTATTTGAAGAGCAAAAACGACAGGAAGAACGGGAAAGTTACCTGCAATCTCAAGTTAATGAATTGTGGCGCACAATTCCTAAAAACGAACAAGAAACAACAAAAAAGGAAACACGTTTCCCGGCAGAACCACAAGAGAATATTCTCTATTTTATTGAGAAAAATGCACCATTACTGAAACCTTGGCAACGTGAAATCGTTCGTATCGTGCGTAAAATTTCTCAGTATTTTTATCCACAAAAACAAACACAGGTAATGAACGAAGGCTGGGCTACATTTTGGCATTACACCATTCTTAATCACATGTACGATGAAGGGCTGGTGTCTGATAAATTCATTATGGAGTTTTTGCACAGCCATACGAATGTGGTTTTTCAACCACCTTACAACAGTAAATACTATTCTGGGATCAACCCTTATGCACTTGGCTTCAATATGTTTATTGATATTCGCCGAATCTGCGAAAACCCTACTGACGAAGATAAAGAATGGTTCCCGCAAATTGCAGGTTCTGACTGGCTCGATACCGTACATTTTGCGATGCACAACTTCAAAGACGAAAGTTTTATTGCCCAATTCTTATCTCCAAAGATGATGCGAGATTTTCATTTATTCTCGATTCTTGATGACGACAATAATAAACACCTTGAAGTCTCAGCTATTCACAATAAAGAAGGTTACGTAAAAGTCAGGGAACACTTATCGGCTCAATACAACCTCAGTAATCTTGAGCCAAATATTCAGGTGTATGACGTTGATACCACCGGAGATCGTTCTCTAACCCTACGATATGTGCCACAAAGCCGAGTGCCATTGGCTGATAATCACGATGAAGTATTGCGACACCTACATCGTTTGTGGGGTTTTGATGTCAAACTTGAGCACCTTAACGAGTTTAACGTCGTCAACAAAACCACTTATTGTCCGGTAAAAGAACCAGTAAAAAGCGATATTATCGCCTTTGACCTCGGAGAGTAATAGTTAAATGACGTTGGCAGTACTGAGCATCTTGTCGGGTTTATCTGGTATTGGCCATATCATTTGCGAATATAAGAAACACTATCCACTGATATACACCCTTAAACCTTTAACTATTCTACTTATCATTGTTGCAGTGGGACTACATTCCCCACTAAACAACTACGCTACAGTCATCATCGCCGGATTAAGTTTATCTTTACTTGGCGATATTTTTCTAATGTTGCGAAATCAAAAATTCATTGCTGGACTGGTCAGTTTTTTGCTAGCTCACCTGCTCTACATCTATGCTTTTTACTTACAGCTCAATGAACAGTTACAATGGCTTCACCTTCTCTACTTCAGCCTACCAGGGGCCGCCTATTACGCCTATCTTTACAATGGACTGGGCAAGTTAAAAATACCGGTTCTGGTCTATGTGACAGCGATAGTGATGATGGCCTTTTTCAGCTTTGAAGTTTATTTATCGACAGGTTCGGTTTATGCGTTGGCAGCTTTTGTCGGTGCGATTATTTTTATGATCTCTGATGCAACGCTGGCATTGAACAAGTTCAAGCAGCCTTTTCATGCAGCACAACTTATCATTTTATCCACTTATTATGTTGCCCAATGGGCAATTGCTTATTCCACCTTTGGTTAATTCCAAGCCGCCACAAAAAGCATCCAGTCGCCCACGAATGATACCATTGGTAAAACCTGAAGACCTGCAAGAAGCCAGTGCGGAATTACCGCACTGGCCAATTAGTCGATGGAATGTACTTAGGAAGTTGAGTAATAAACTAAATACCCAATGCTTGATAATCTATTTAGTCAGGAGCGTTCGGCATTGTTTCATCGTAAATAGACGTTCGGTTACGACCATTTTCTTTAGACGCATACAGCGCTGAATCAGCCGCGGCTATCCATTTAACATGATTATCAAATGACAATGTAAACTCGGCAATGCCAAGACTCACAGTAAATTTGATGACAATATCTTCATATTTGACAAAAGATGATTCGAGCGCCTTGCGAATACGCTCAGCAAAGATTAACGCCTGTTTGGCTGGCGTATCAACCAAAATAACAGCATATTCTTCGCCGCCGTATCGTCCAGCAATGTCGGTATCGCGCAAGTTAGCTTTGAGAATATCAGCACAATGCTGGATTGCCAAATCACCGGCTGCATGACCATAACCATCGTTGACCCGTTTAAAGTGGTCAATATCAAACATTAACATTGAAGTGGTGTGCGTTGAGGTTCTTTGTAATCGGTTAAACTCGCCAAGCAAGCACTCTTCCCAATAACCCCGGTTGTTGAGGTCAGTGAGACGGTCTGTGCGGCTCAGACGTTCAAGCTCATTATTGGCAGATTGTAATTCTAACCTATTAATGGCGACATCTGTGACATCATATACTATTACGCAAATATGCTCTGTATTGCCCGTGGTATCAGACAGTGGAATAAACGTGGCGTTTTGATACATGAACTTGGCTGAACTGGTGATTGGCCGGTAATTGTTGAATTTGAAGATGTAGTTACGTTGCTCCCAAATGGTAAACGCGCGATTTTTCAACAAAAACACGGGCTCTGCCTTGTGACGAAACCACTCTTCATCAAGTTCAGGAAACAAGTCATAAATTAACTTGCCTTTAACTTTACTTGGCGTGTATCCGCTGTGGTTTTCCATAAAACCGTTAAATACTTGCACGTTATATTTACGGTCAAGCACCAACAAACCAACGTCAACTGTTTGGAACATATCCATTAACCAATGGATCTCACTCATATTTGTCTGGGTATCGGCCATATCGTTAATCTTCGAACAAATAATTTACTTTGTTTTTAAGTGTTTTAATTGAATCTTCGGTAAATACCAGTAACAAATCACAGGTAATATCGTAGTTCTCAATCCCGTAGCTGACTTCGATGGTTAGCGTGCGTTTCCAGTTGCCGACATTGGTCGAGATCAAATCCGACACATTGGCGTGTTGGCCCAGTACCACTGGGTGACCTTGGCTGAAATGCATATCCAATTGTGTTGCCAACCCTTTGAGGATGGCACCGATGAGAATATTACCGACATCCATCAACAATTCCAGTTGAATATCATCACTCAAATCACCTTGGTAATTCAGCAATGATGCGATGTCTTTAAAACTTGAATCATTAAGAATCAACAGCGCTTCGCCAGAAACCCCACTACCGATAAATCCCTGACAAACGCCTGAGGTGGCAGTGCTATGTTCGATAGATTGTAACGCCATATGCAATTCACTGACTTCCATTACATTAACGTTAGGAATAGGCAGATTAACAAAAACATTGAGTAATCTGGCCAGCAAATCACCAGCCTGCCCCATGGCAACATTGGTGATCTCTTGGAACACATCGCGTAAACTGGAGTCTAGAGTATCTTCTATTTTGGCGGCTTTAAGTGCAGCACGTTTTTGATCGGATTTAACGCCGTACTTATCGAGAATTTCGGCCAATTTATCTCGGTCGATGGGTTTACGGATAAAGTCCAGAGCACCGAGACTCATCACCCTGTCGTGGGCAGCGGGTTGAATATCCCCTGAGACCACGATAGTTAAAGTCGGCAATTCACGTTTTTGAATGGCTTCTAAAACTTCATAACCATCCATCACCGGCATATTCAAATCAAGAAACAATACATCGACCTGACCCATCGAAATAACATCAATTGCCTGAGCGCCATTTTCGGCAAAACTGATGTCAACATCCCAATCATCCGGCAAACACCGAGCGATTTGTTTTCGCGCTAAATTGGAATCATCACATATCAGTACTGGTGTTGGCATTATATCTACTCTTTACAACCATTTAACACATAAATGGCAAGCTGGTTTGTTGGCACTCGACACAATTACACCGCTTTTATCACAGCGATTGGAAATTTGTCTTTACTATACCCTAAATTAATTGGATCCTAGCTGCCTCTAACCCTTAGTATATACACAAAAAGCTGAATTGATTGAGAAATTTATGATTTATAAAGTATTATTCGCGGTGATTTTAGTTAATTTGAGCGTTATTTATCCGGCCTATTCAACCACCCAAAGCCAAAGCGGCGATAATTCACCAAAACAGGTTAAAATCGGTGATAAAACCGTATTGTTATCAGGCCAGAAAACTCGCCCCGGCAACAAAGCACCAAACTTCAAAGTTGTTGACGAGCATTTTAAAACCATTCAACTTTCTGATTTTTTAGGGAAAACGGTATTAATCAACGTGGTACCAAGTATTGACACCGGCATTGACTCACTACAAACCAAACGATTTAATGAAGCAATGGAGAAATTACCAACCAACCTGATGATTTTAACCATCAGTGCCGACCTACCTTTTGCCCAGAAACGCTTCAGTAACACCGAAAAAGTTGATCGATTACAATTACTGTCTGATTCTGTTTGGCGTGATTTTGGCCTCAAGTATGGCCTATTGATTAAAGATATGGGACTGTTAACGCGTGCAGTACTAATCATCGACGACAAGGGTTATGTCAACTACCAACAGATTGTTCCGCAGTTATCGCAACAGCCTGATTATGAGGAAGCACTCAGTGCGCTAAAAGTTCTAATGCCTGAACCAGAATCAAAAAACGAGCAAGTCGAATCACAAAGTGCAGCCCTTTGAGCTAGATACCTTCAGTCAAATTATCCATAAAAAACTCAAACATCACTTGGGCAACCTCTTTACTTTGACTGACTGGCGCCATATGTCCACCATCAAACACCTGATGCTCAACATCAGGTAATTCTCTAGCAATTTGACGCACCAACGTTTGGGCAGACAATCGACTTTTTTTACCTTCAATAACCAAAGTTTTACAATGTGTTAAGTCACAATCAGCGAACTTGCTCTTAATTAAGGTATTGGTAGTTAGAGCATAGCTCTGACCCATCAATCCCTTGAAGTCCAACATCACCTTATCCATTTTAGCTGCAAACGAGCGTTGAACCTTACCTGGCAAAGCATCAAAAAAGCCAGTGTAATTCCAATAGTCAACAAACACTCTAGCCGCTTGGGTATTCGTTTTGCCCTGTAAAGCGCCAGTAACAGCCATAATTTCATCATATGCCTTGCCACCTTCATCAAGCAAATGAAAAGCCACAGGCTCAAACAAAACCATTGAAGACACCCTGTGCCCCATCTGATTGGCCAGCGAAAGCGCCACAGCCCCGCCAAATGAATGACCCACTAAAGTAAAATCAGCATTGCCAATTTCATCAAAAATAATTTGGCTAATTCGCTCGGTTTCAGTATTGAGTGTGTAGTTGTTCGAGTCATCTACTTGAGGTGCATTACCATACCCTAATAGGTCGATGTTAATGCAAAAAAATTGGTCTTTGAGCAGCTTAACCAAGTCAAGCCACTGAGAGGAAGAACTGAGTGAACTATGAAGCAAAACCACCGCGGGTCCTGCTCCAGTGGTTTTATATCCTGTTATTAACAAGTCGATTCAGCGCAGTTCGATGGGTAAAGCAAACACAGTGTTTTCTTTAATGCCCGGAGATTCATTAACCGTCTTACCACCCAGCTCTACAAGTCTTTCAATGACTTGAGTAACCAACACATCTGGTGCAGATGCTCCAGCGGTAACGCCAACTTCACCTTTGCCGGTCAACCAATCGTTATCAATTGAATCAGCGTTGTCGATTAGATATGACTCAGTACCAAGCTTTTGCGCCACCTCAGTCAATCGATTAGAGTTGGAGCTATTTTTAGCCCCAACAACCAGTACCAAGTCAGTTTTGTTTGCCAAATCTCGAACCGCATCCTGACGGTTTTGAGTGGCGTAACAGATATCTTCTTTATGCGGGCCTTTGATATTTACAAAAGTTTGCTTAAGCGTTTTAACAATCTCGGCGGTATCATCCACCGACAAAGTGGTTTGCGAGCAATAAGTCAGGTTGTCAGGGTCTTTAACGGGCAAATTGGCCACATCAGCCACAGACTCTACCAAATAGATACCGCCATCGGCGTTATCGTACTGCCCCATAGTGCCTTCAACTTCTGGATGACCATTATGACCAATCAACACACACTCAACACCCTTACGGCTCGCACGCGATACTTCCATATGCACTTTAGTCACTAAAGGGCAGGTTGCATCAAACACTTTAAGATTGCGTGCCTTGGCTTGTGTACGTACTTCTTGTGAAACGCCATGAGCACTAAAGATAACAATTTTATCTTCGGGAACTTCATCAAGCTCTTCGACAAAAATTGCCCCTGAGCGTTTTAACCCTTCAACCACAAATTTGTTGTGAACGACTTCGTGCCGTACATATATAGGATGATCGAACAACTCAAGCGCACGCTCAACAATACTGATGGCCCGGTCGACACCGGCGCAAAAACCACGGGGATTGGCCAAATGGATATTCATTTAATTAATCTCTAATATTTCAACATCAAAAGTCAAAGTCTGACCCGCCAAAGGATGATTAAAATCAACCGTCACTGAATCTCCGTCAACCGCTCGAACAATGCCTGGTAACTCTGCACCATTAGGCTGAGTAAACGCAATGATTGCGCCAATCTCTGCCGGCGTATCATGAGAAAACTTGCTGCGGTCAACATAGTGAATGTTGTCTGGGTTTGGCATACCAAAACCGTCTTCGGGCGCCAGCTCAAACTTTTTCTTTTGATTGACGTTCAACCCAAGCAAACACTTTTCGAAATTCTCGGTTAAACTGCCATCGCCCATAACAAATTTAGCAGGACGGTTATTCACCCGAGTACTTTCTGCGGCAGAGCCATCGGCAAGATTAATCGAAAAATGCATCAGCACTTCACTGCTGGCGGTAATACTTGATACTTCAGTCACTGGTAACCTCATCTTTGGGTTTTTCAGGTTTGGCCGTCAGGGCATCATAAATCAACAAGATAGCCCCTAAAGAGATTGCTGAATCGGCAATATTAAACGCCGGAAAATCCCAACTCTGATAATAAACATAAATAAAATCTTCGACATAACCGTACATAATCCGGTCATATACATTGCCGATGGCCCCGCCAAGGATTAACGAGTATGACATACCCAACACCTTGTTAGACTTAGGCGTACTTTTCATCCACCACAATAACAACACGCTAATCACCAGCGCTACGCCAGTCAAAAAATAGCGTTGCCAGCCCCCGGCATCATGTAAAAAGCTAAAAGCGGCACCTAGGTTGTGGGCATGGGTTATATCAAACCAAGAAAACACAGGCATATGCACCCCATATTCCACCGAGTCGATGATCCACCACTTGGTGGCTTGATCTAACACCACGGCCAGCGCAGATAACCACAACCACCACAAACCACTGCTTTTTAAATCGCCACCTTTTGAGGTTGGTGGCGCGTTTTCATTCGAACCATTAAGCATACAAACGAGTCTCGCCCTGTCCATCAACATTAGTGACACAACGGTTACACAAGGTTTCGTTGTCGGCATCTTTACCGACTTCATCGCTGTAGTGCCAGCAACGCTCGCACTTTTCACCGCCAGAGGCTGCAATCTTAACCGACAAACCGTCAATTTCAGTATCAACTGCATCATCAGATTTATTCGCAAGCGCTTGCACATCAGTAGCAGAGGCGAGCAAAACAAAACGCAACTCATCACCTAATTGATTCAACACTTTTTCAAGTGAATCGTTCACGTACAAAGTCACTTCGGCCTGCAAAGTCGCGCCAACCACATCTTCACGACGGGCTTTTTCAAGCACCTTGTTCACTTCGTCACGAACCTCTAGAACCTGAGTCCAAAATTCATCGCTGTATTGACCAACATCGGTTTGCTTAGGCAAGCCTTCATACCAAACACCGGTTAAAACAAACTCTTCACGTTCGCCCGGCAACAAATCCCAAATCTCTTGAGCGGTGAAACTCAATACAGGTGCCATCCAACGAGTCATCGCCTCAACAATGTGATACAAAGCCGTTTGACAAGAACGACGAGCAATCCCGTCAGCTTTGCCGGTATACTGCCTGTCTTTGATAACATCAAGGTAGAAACTACCAAGCTCACCAGTACAGAAGTTCATTAGTTTTTGCGCAACAGCGTGGAACTGGTAAGTGTCATATGCTTCGATAATCTCAGCCTGTAATGCCACAGTGCGGCGCACAATCCAGCGGTCTAGTTCAATCATTGAATCTTCTTCAACCATATCGGTGGCCGGGTCAAATCCGCTCATGTTCGATAACAAAAAGCGTGAAGTATTACGAATACGACGATACATGTCAGCCGCACGTTTTAAAATTTCATCTGATACCGCCATCTCAGCGGTATAATCGGCAGAGGCAACCCACAAACGTAAGATGTCTGCACCAAGCTTACCCACAACAGACTGCGGGGAAACCACATTCCCAACAGACTTAGACATTTTGCGGCCCTGAGCGTCCACAGTAAAACCATGAGTCAACACTTGTTGATAAGGCGCAACATTATCCATGGCAACACCTGTCATCATCGAAGACATAAACCAACCACGATGTTGGTCAGAGCCTTCAAGATACAAATCGGCTGGTTTGTTGTATTCAGGTCGCGCACCAACCACACAGGCGTGGGTCGAACCAGAATCAAACCAAACATCCAAGGTATCACTAACTTTAACAAAGTCATTAGCATCATCACCAATCAACTCAGCCGCGTCTAAATCAAACCAAGCTTGAATACCTTCTTTTTCAACACGTAGCGCAACTTGTTCAACTAATTCTTTGCTGTTTGGATGCAATTCACCGCTGTCTTTATGGGCAAACAAAGCAATAGGAACGCCCCAAGTACGTTGACGAGATACGCACCAGTCAGGACGACCGGCAACCATCTGCTCAATACGGCTTTCGCCCCATTCTGGGATCCACTGGGTCTTTTTAATTTGCTCCAATGACTTTTCACGCAGGCCATTGTGATCCATGCTGATAAACCATTGTGGTGTCGCGCGAAAGATAATCGGCGTTTTATGACGCCAGCAATGTGGATAACTATGCTCATACGCATGATGATGCATTAACATGCCACGGTCTTTAAGCACCGCAACCACATGGTCGTTGGCTTTAAAGACATGTTCACCTTCAAACAACTCAGTGCCTGGTAAAAACACACCATTAGCGCCAACGGGGTTGGCGACTTCAAGGTCATACTGTTTACCGACCACGAAATCTTCTTGACCATGGCCCGGAGCGGTATGAACACAACCCGTACCAGAGTCGGTAGTAACATGATCGCCAAGAATCATTGGCACTTCAAAATCATAAAATGGATGTTTAAGCGCAGTGAGTTCCAGCGCGCTACCTTTGCAGTAACCTAAAGCGTGGAAATGCTCAATACCATATCGGTCCATCGAATCTTTAACCAAATCAGAACCAACAATCAAACGCTGCTTGCCAGTTGGTGTTTCGGCTTGTACCAAGGTGTATTCTAATTTGGGGCTAACAGATACCGCGCGGTTAGCTGGTAAAGTCCATGGGGTTGTCGTCCAGATAAGGACTGACATAGGCCCTTCGCCGATGTGCCCCTCAGGGTGAGCGAAACACTCAGCAACTTTAGCTTCATCTACAACAGGGAATTTAACATCGATAGCAGGCGATTTTTTATCTTGATATTCAACTTCAGCTTCGGCCAATGCCGAGGCACAATCTGTACACCAGTGAACCGGTTTAAAGCCTTTTTGCAAATGGTTGTTGTCGATGATTTTGCCAAGCGAGCGAATGATGTTGGCTTCAAAATCAAAATCCATGGTGCGATAAGGATTTTTCCAGTCACCCAACACACCCAAACGCATAAAATCAGCTTTTTGCCCTTCAATTTGCTTAGCAGCAAACTCACGACATTTAACTCTAAACTCGGCAGCGGTGATCTTCTTACCCGGTTTGCCGTGTTTCTTTTCTACCATCAATTCGATAGGCAGACCGTGGCAATCCCAACCTGGAATATAAGGTGCGTCAAAATCAGACAATGTTTTAGATTTAACAATAAAGTCTTTGAGTATTTTGTTAACTGCGTGACCAATATGAATATTGCCATTGGCATACGGAGGACCGTCATGCAAAATAAACTGAGGTTTGCCCGCTTTTGCTTTACGAATCGCTTGATAAAGATCAATCTCATCCCAGTGTTTCAACATTTTTGGCTCACGATTGGCCAAATTACCACGCATTGGAAACGGCGTTTCCGGCAAATTCAAAGTTTGTTTATAATCGCTCATGTGTCCTGATTTTCCGCTCTAAATGTTATTTCTTAATATCAAAAGAGTCTTGCTCTTCAAAATACGTTTTGGCCTGCCCGACATCCAGCGCTATCTGCGCTTTAAGTGCCTGAAGACTATCAAATTTCTGTTCGTCTCTTAACTTGTGGTGTAATACCACATCAATATGTTGGCCATAAATCTGTTGTTCAAAATCAAATAAATGCACTTCGAGCTGTTGCACCACCCCTTTGACAGTAGGTCGTTTGCCAATATTAGCCACGCCATTGTACTGTCCAACAACTGTAGTAACGCTCACAACATAGACACCTCTAACCGGCGCTACGACTCGATTCAACGCCACATTAGCGGTAGGAAACCCAATGGTTCGACCTTTTTTGTCACCATGGGTCACAGTGCCGTTAATACTAAATGGATGGCCCAACATCGCCTTAGCCTCACTAAAGGCCCCATCAACCAACGCTTGGCGAATGGCAGTACTACTGATGCGACAATTTTCAAGACGGTAGCTTTGGGTGTTGGTCACCTTAAAACCAAAGCGTAAACCAGCCTCGACTAACATTGCAAAATCGCCTTTACGATTTTTGCCAAAACAAAAGTCGTCACCGACTATCAAATGGCTAATGGCCAATTTACCCACCAACAGCTGCTCAATAAAATCCATGGCTTCCATTGAAGCAAAGCGCTGGTTGAACTTGACGCATAACAAACGGTCAACCCCCAATTGCGCCAATTGCAAATACTTATCACGCAATCGGTAGAGCCTTGCCGGCGCTTTGTCTTTGAGAAACAACTCCATCGGCTGGGGTTCAAAAAGCATCACAGTGGCTGACGTACCCAACGCCTTAGCTTGGGTGATCGCCCCTTCGATAACGGCCCGATGTCCACGGTGAACGCCATCAAAATTGCCAATCGTCAACACCGTGCCACGATGCTCGGGTTTGATATTATGTATACCGCGAATAAACTCCATCAACAGCCCAACAATGCTAGTCCAAAAATTAAAAACGGAGAATTATACCTTGTAAGCACATAATAATCAGCAACCTAATCAAGAAGATTTCAAATCCCTTGGCCGCAGCCCAAGAATAAGTAAAGTCGCTAGGTACACCAACGCCCCACAGCCAATATAAATGGTCACCCACATCGCACGTTCAAAGTTATTCCAAGCAAACCAAACATCAATTTTGGGCGTAACATAAAGCAATACAGCCAACATACACACCGCCGCCACCAGTAACTTGGCGAAAAAGATTAGGGTAACGCGAGAAAACTGATAAATACCCTGTTGCTTCAAACCTCGATATAACAAAAAAGCATTTAGCGTGGCTGATACAGAGGTTGCCAACGCAAGACCGATATAGCCCATAAATGGCACGAACATCAGATTAAGCGCCATATTACTCACCATAGCAATAATGCCAATACGCACTGGCGTTTTAATATCTTGCCTTGAGTAGTACCCCGGCGCCAGTACCTTAATCATCATAAAACTAAGTAACCCGCTGGCATAGGCAATCAAACTGTAAGACACCTGAGTTACGTCAGACGCTTTAAATTCGCCGTGAAAAAACAACACCGCAATGATGGGCTGTGCCAACACCATCAAACCGGCTAATGCTGGCACGCCAGTTAAGGAGATAAAACGAATCCCCCAATCCATAGTACCGGCGAATTGTTGCTTGTTTTCGTTAACATGCTCTTTCGAAAGCGCAGGTAAAATCACCGTGGCGATAGCAATACCAAACAGCCCCAACGGAAACTCAATCAAACGGTCGGCATAATATAACCAACTGACAGAGCCTGTGATCAAGGTCGAAGCAATCACAGTGTCCAATAATAAATTGATTTGACTGACCGACACACCAAACATCGCTGGTAACATCAACGTTCTGATGCGTTTAACATACTTGTCATTCCAGCCCCATTTGGGCCTAACCAACAACCCCTGTTTGGCCAAAAAAGGCAGTTGAAACAAAAACTGCACCAAACCGCCGATAAACACACCAATTGCCAGCGACATTTCTGGCACTGCAAAATAGCCAGAGAGCAACCAAGCGCTACAAATAATCGCTATATTCAAAAACACAGGCGTAAAAGCCGCCACCGCAAAACGGTTATAAGTATTGAGAATGGCCCCCGACAGCGCGACCATAGTAATAAACCACAAATAAGGGACGGTAAACTTTAACATCAACGAAAGTAACTCAAACTTGCCCTCGTCGCTATCGCCAGTGAACCACACCCAAAACCACTTAAAACCAAAAATCCCCGCCACTACCGACGAACCTAGCACCCCTAGTATTGTGACAATAGTAATAATACCGCCAAGCGTACCAGCCACTTTGGCGAACAAAATTCTCACCTCATCATCACCATGTTTTTCTTTTACTTCACTGAGTACTGGCACAAAAGCCTGAGCAAAAGCGCCCTCGGCAAACAAACGACGAAAAAAATTGGGAATACGGTTCGCCAGCAAATACACATCAGCGGCAAGTCCGGTTCCGGCCATGTGGGCAATGACCACATCTCTGACCAAACCCAACACCCGGGAAATCATGGTCATCATTGAGACAATCAACCCAGACCTGAGTAATTTCTTAGACAAAACAGAACCTTCGAAGTACGCTTTGCTGCGATGTCACAGCACCAGCTTGAAAAATGGGGAGCAAGTATAGCGTGAAGGCAAACTAAAAGGTGAGCTAATAAGTGATTTCGATGAAAAAATAACCCTGAATGATTTGACAAGCGTGGTAAAAACAGGCAGTATTTCGCGCCTTACGATTTTATGGGTTTACGTCTTTAGGAGTTCCACACCGTGGCCAACAGCAAACAAGCAAAAAAACGCGCGATTCAGTCAGAGAAGAACCGTCAGCACAATGCCAGTCGTCGTTCAATGATGCGTACTTTGGTAAAGAAAGTACAAACAGCTATCGATACTGGTAACAAAGAAACAGCAACTGCCGCTTTCACAGCAGTAGTGCCAATTCTAGACCGTTATGCAACAAAAGGTCTGATTCACGCAAACAAAGCGGCTCGTCAAAAAAGCCGTCTCAATGCCCACATCAAAGCGTTATAATGTTAAGTCATTTTTAACTGCTTTTTTGCATTGAATAAAAAAACCGCCGAAAGGCGGTTTTTTTATGTCTACGGTTTATCGGCATCATAAAAATATCTATTGGTATGGTGCGCCATGCGCACCATTAAAAAATCATTCGAATTTCTTCAACACGGCAGCAATTTTCTTCGGTGAGAAAGGTTTAACAATAAACCCTTTTGCGCCATTTTCAATTGACTCTTTAACATTATCAACAGTACTATGCGCAGAGATCATGACCACATTGACTCTTGGGTTAACTTCATGCAATTGTCTTAACACCTCGTTGCCATCAAAATCCGGCAATTCTATGTCCAGAAACACTATGTCGGCCTGTTCTTGCTTAAACAGTCTGACACACTCGCCACCGGATGCGGCCTCTCTAACGTTGCGGACACCCAGATGTGACAACGTTTGTCGCAGGAAGCTGCGTACGGTGCTGACATCATCGACAATCAATACTGATTGACCTTCTTCCGCGCTGGAATTTTGCATAGATATTTTTCCTTTGTTGAGTCTGCTAACCCATGTCTTTTGTCAAATATAGCAAGGATTTTTACAGATTATAACAGTTAAAGCTCAGTTTTCATTTACACAAAGCATTAAAGCTATGTTATTTTTTAAATATAAGCAGAAAATCAACATTGGACAGTCATGCCCCCGCAAAGAAAAGGTCAACAATTACTCGGAAAAATGCCCGAGGTCAAAAAGCCCAAAGCATCCCCGAAGAAAAAACAACAGCAACAGCAAGAACAAAACCATCAGTTGCAACGCGAGGCGCAAGCGACAGAACGAGCTCGTAAAAGTAAAACGTCAGCCAAAAAGAAAAGCGGTATCATCAAAAAGTTAATGAACACCATTTTCGGCTTGATATTTCTTGCCATAATTATCGTGCCTAAACCGCAATTGCTGATCTACAAGAAATTAGATTTAGTTGCCAACAGCATATACATTCCTGGCCTGTTTGGCGGCCCGGGCAAATTGCTCGACTCACCGCAAACCGTTATTATCGACGAAGCAATGGCAGTTGTTTACTTGTGTTTTGGTCAAATTGACGACAAAACACAGTGTAATAATTTTCAGTTTATTGAACAAAAAGGCATGTTTTCAGCATTAGGGCATTATTTGGCTCAGCCGTGATGTGTGTGGTTTCGTCGTTATTTGTACGACGAAACGCCTGCCTATTCTACGACACCGTAAAACGCCTATAAATGCCGCGCTTAAGCAGCAAATACAAGCCAAAAAGCGCCACTGCCGCACCGGCCAAATGCATTGTTGGTGTATCCATCCAATTGGTCACCAGCAGGCCAAAAATGATGTAAAAAAACGGTTTTATTTCATATAACTCACGGCCACGATTATATTGATAGCGGGCTTTTGTTCGTTTGTCTTTGCGCCGATTGTCAGAGCGTAATACCCACATAACAGCTCCTGCGCCGAAAAACATCGCGCCAGAAAGTGCAGTCCAAAATGAGTGAAAAAAACAAATTTCGGCGACGCCGATTGATAGATTAATATAAGGGAGGGATTCGTAAATAAACTTAGGCAACATAAGCAGCTCCTTTGCAAAGTCTCTTGATAGAGACAAAAATGATTGAATGACAAGTCCTTGTACATCAACGTTAAACTTAGCTCTAATTCAGGCGCTCAACGTAAACTCAATCAAAGTATAACCTGAATCACCGGTAATTCAAGCCAACTTATTTTGCATTTTTATCGCGGTTTTCATTAACCTTTAAGTGAATCTCTGCTCATTTGAATGCTGTGTTTAATCGATTGTATGCAGGTGATGATCTCTTCAACAATATCGCTTTCAACACAGTTTTGTTCGTCTTCTTCAATACTCGACAAAATCGAGTCCAACATCAAAGCTCTTACATTCATAATACCTACCACCGTATATTTATGTCTATGTTATCGTTGGTTTAACTATCGACAGCAAACGAAAAAAGTTTAGCCTTTTTTTTGTTCACATCACTAATGAGTGGTTCAAAACGTCACGATTTGATATATTGCCTTTTCGATTACCTAGCAAATTCGGACATCCCAAATGAGCAAAACATTGGCCCTTTCGCTGATATTTATCACCCTGTTATTTAGCAATTTTCAAGTGTTGGCACAAAGTGAAATTTACTTATTCAGACACGCCGAAAAACAAAAAGATGGCACCAAAGATCCAGCGCTAACAAAACAAGGTCATCAACGGGCCCAATGGCTGGGCGACTGGTTTAAAAACAAAAAAGTCACTGCAATTTACAGCTCAGATTACCAAAGAACCCGCCAAACTGTAGCGGTTATAGCCAACAACACAGGCCTCAAAATACAATTATATAATCCCGGAAAACTCAAAGAGCTAATCAAAGTACTCAAACAAAAAGACGGCTTTTACGTGGTCGCGGGGCACAGCAATACCATCCCCGACACAGTAAAATTACTTGGTGGCAAACCCGGCAAAGAAATCGACCACGAAGAATATAACCGCCTTTACCAGCTGATCATTAAAGACGGAAAAGTTCTCACCAAGCGCCATCAATCGAGTCATTCATTAAAGAAAAGTAAAAACCCATGAACAACGATCAGAAATACCAGCGCATTTGGCAAACCGTGCAAAAGATCCCAGCTGGGAAAGTCGCCAGTTACGGCCAAATTGCCGATTTGGCAGGATTACCTGGCCGCGCAAGATTAGTCGGAAAATCACTGGGTTACGTACCTAAGGATTTATCTGTGCCTTGGTACAGAGTATTGCGTAGCAGTGGCCAATTGGCTTTTCCCAAAGGGTCTGAACAGGCGCTATTACAAACAGGATTGTTGCAACAAGAAGATGTGGTTGTATTGAATAATCGGGTTAAACTGCGGGAATTTCTGTGGCAACCTGACTTGGCTGAGCTGCTTTTTTCTTTGGAATTTTAAGGGCGCCCTACGGCCTTAAGGTCAAGAGCTTCACACGGAGAAACAGAGCCACAGAGGTTCACAGAGGAAAGACAAAAAGATATAACCAAACCTATGTATTCGTTTTATTTAACTCTATTTGTTGCTTTTTAATTTTTATTTTCTTTTGCTCCGTGGACCTCCGTGCTTCTGCGTCTCCGAGTGAAGCTTTTAGTCTTTTCCAACCTGCAAGACTCACCCATCAATAATTCCCCGTACAGCCCCCTTGTAAGCAGCCCCGGTGGCACATTCAAAGCCACTGTGGGTGATGATCATATAATCGCCATGAAACCAGCTTTGCACCTCTTTAATTTGGTTAACATTCACTATGCGTGACCTATGCACCTGCACAAAACTTAAGTGCCCTACCCGCTCGGCAAATTGCTTAAGCGTTTCGCGCGTACGGTAAACGTTTTGCTCCACATGAACGTCTAAATAATTCCTTTGCGCTTCCACTAATTCGATATCAGATAAAGCTATCAGCAGCACCCTATCGCCTTTTTTAATTGGCATATAATTCTTGTTGGGCTTTTTATCCGACTTTGCCAGTTGCGCTGCCAAAAACGCATTTAGTTGCAACGCCCGTTGGTCTACATTGGTTTGGCTTTTCGCAGCAAATGTAGCCCTAACTCGTTGCAAAGTATCATTAAATTCACCCCTTTCAATCGGTTTTAGCAAATAATCCAAAGCATGTACTTTAAAGGCTTCCACGGCATATTGCTCATAAGCGGTCGCAAATACTATAAAAGGACGTTTATGGACGGGTAATAGCTCAATCAGCTCGAAACCGTCAATTTGAGGCATTTGAATGTCTAAAAACAGCATATCGACGCTATTATCGTTTAACCATTTGAGCGCGCTTACGCCGCTGTCGCATTCACCTACTATGGTGAAATCATCAACCCCCTGCAACAACTGACTAACACGCTGACGGCCAAGGGCTTCATCGTCGACGATTAAAACGGTAATAGGTGTAATCAAGCGAGCTCCCGTGAATCAATCGGCAATAATATCGTCAGTTTAGCACCGCCCAAGTCAGACTTGCCAATCTCAAGTGACGCCTTAGCGTCATACAAAGTCTCTAGTCGTTCGCGAGAATTACCTAAACCAATCCCCGGCTCAAAAGTACTGCCACTATGCTCGCCACTGTCGTGTATTTCAAGGCAAAGTTGCTTATTTCTATGCTCACATAAAACCCGCCCTTTAACCAATACAGTGCCATTATGAGTAAAAGGCGCAATGCCATAACGCACAGCATTTTCTACCAAAGGTTGTAACAATAAAGTCGGAATTTCAACCGTCAAACAATCATCAGATACATCTACTTGGTACACCAAGCGCTCACCAATTCGAGTCTGTTCAATCACTAAGTAATCATTCAAAACAGCCAGTTCTTGCGCGAGCGGGATCATATTCTGACTGGCACTGTCGAGACTAAAACGCAGCAAACGAGCCAACCGGGTCACCATTAATTCGGCTTTTTCGGGAGAGGAAAAAATCAGCGCGACAATGCCATTGAGCGTATTGAACAAAAAATGAGGCTGTAACTGAGCACGCAAACTGGCCAACTGGCTTTGCGCCAACTGATGACTGATGCGCGATAGCTGCAAGGTTTTTTCACGGCTTTGCCTTAACGCCATGTAACCTGTGAATAGCAACACCAACAACACATAAAGAATAAAACTGTCTAACGCCCCGCCAATAATAGGCACTTTTCGCTGAACAAATACATCAATAAGACTTTTAAAAGTGCCAGTTAATAACCCCGAGACAAACACCTCAATCACAGTGCCAATAACTCGATGGAACAGCGCAAGAGGCAGACCAATAGCAAGGTGAACCAAAACCAGAGTAAAGCCAGATTTAACTCGACTAACCAAAGCCGAAAACAGATAAAACAAAGGGATTGAAAACAATCCCCAAGTCAAATAAAGACTCAAGCGATAAGGAGTTTGGGTTAGCCAATCAAAAGGCCGATTAAAGCTGGCGGCATAAAAATACCCTTGCAGCAAAAACAGCAAGCCTATCAATAGCCACACAACGATAGCGCCAATTTGATAAAGCAAATGACGCTTAAGTGCACTTAAATTTTGTACTTTTAAAAACAAACTATATCCATACTTTTGTCAGAACAGGCCACTTTTTAATGACCAAATTATCTAGGCCCAGCATATCTTTGTTGTTCACAAACAGCAACGCCAGCAATGCCAGAATATACATAGCATCGTTAGATGAAGGCGTCCAAAAGAAGACCCCTTTTGCCATGATAAAATTGCTAACCATAAACACCCCAATCAGCGCGCCCCAGCGAGTAGTCAAACCCAGCAAAAGCGACAGCCCTACGAACAACTCGCCGTAGGCCACCATATAACCAAATACCTCTTTGTTTGGCACCACAAAAGACGTAACAAAGTCACGATAAAAACCATAGGATTTTTCAGCCTGAAAATTAAGAAACCCCACCATGCGCCCCGGCCACCCATCTCCAGCACTGAGTTTGGCGTAAGCCGCAATTAAAAACATCATCCCAATATTGATTCGAACAAAGCTTAACCCCAATATTTTCACGCTGATTTTTGCACTCAATTGATTCAACATATTTCTCTCCAAATAACCAAATAAACAATCAATATCGCTACTTTAGAGAACTTGTGTCATTAGCGCCCGTCGATAGGGACGAACCCGAACAGGGCTGGGACGAAACACAACAATTTGTTTACAAATAATGACCACTGAAGCTGTCTATTTTTGCCCGGATAGGGTAGTTTGTTACTCTGGCTCAAAAAGGGTTAGCACAACGTAACAAAAACAACAGGACAGCAACAAATTGAAAGGGTTCAATCGATGAAGCTAGCGGGTTTCACAGTAACGGAGATCTTATCTTCTTTTGAAGATATAGTGTTTGCACGGGCCATTTGTCCAGGTGGTGGGCGCGTGCTAATTAAATATCGTAACGATCCCCAGCCTGATGACGGCCACAACGCTCGCTGGCAACATGAATATGCTCTGTTGCAAACTATCGATTCGCCCTTTGTCGTCAAAGCGACCGAATTAATCCCCGATAACCACGGCTTTATGTTGGCCCTCGAAGATTTTAACGCCCTTTCGCTATCTTCCATCATCCGTGACAATACCTTAAATTTTTCGAAACGGCTCAAGC
This sequence comes from uncultured Alteromonadaceae bacterium, assembly GCA_938085045.1. GTDB lineage: Bacteria > Pseudomonadota > Gammaproteobacteria > Enterobacterales > Alteromonadaceae > JABSOG01. The sequence continues at coordinate 21,477 of CALKGI010000137.1, read as the reverse complement.
TGGCCTGCTTATTAATTGAGGCTTTATCTGATGTCCACGAACGTGGTTTTATCCACCGAAATCTGGTCCCCGAAAACATTTTTGTTAACCTTGATGCAAAAAAAGTCAAACTGTCTGATTTTTCACTGGCCTCATCATTAAAATGGCAAGGGGCACAATCTGATTTCAGCCAATACTGGGGCTCTCCTGCCTATATGGCCCCAGAGCTTATCAGCAAGTCACATTTTAGCGTCGATCACCGCAGTGATTTTTACTCGCTTGGTGTCATTCTCTACCAATTGTTGAGTGGCCAAAAACCCTTTGAAGCCGACGACTTTGGGACTTTACTACAAGCTCATATCACCCGCTTACCCGAACCGCTCGACACTATAGACAACAAAATCCCTGTCGAAATCAGCGCCATTGTCCAAAAGTTGCTCGAAAAATCTGCCGATGATCGTTACCAAAATCATCGAGGGTTATATGCCGATATGAAGGCTTGCCAAAAACAATGGCAAACCAAAGGGCAAATCGACCACTTTGAAATCGCTCAGGCCGACATACCCGACAGATTCAACTTGTCTCAACGCATTTATGGTCGCAATATCGAACAAACTGGGATCATGGCCGCCTTTGATCGCGCCAGTGCCGGTCAGGCAGAGCTTATCCTTATCGGCGGTCATCCCGGGGTCGGCAAAACCGCCCTAGTCCATCAATTACACGAAGCTATCATCGCCAAACGCGGCTTTTTTGTCAGCGGTAAATGCGATCAATATCACCAAAATCAGCCCTATGCCGCCTTAATTGAAGCGTTCAGTCGTTTAGTCAACCAGTTGTTGTGCGAAGGCGAAGAACGGTTGCGCTATTGGCGCGGCAAGGTCAAAAGTGCGTTGGGCAAAAATACCGCTGTCATCGCCGAAGTGATCCCCTCTTTGGTCAAGTTAACTGGTGAAATTCCCGACCTGCCAGAATTGCCGCCGACCGAAACCGAAAAGCGTTTTCACATCACCTTTTGCCACTTTATCAAAGCCTTGTCTTCAAGTGGTCACCCCCTAGTGATTTTCATCGACAACCTGCAATGGGCCGACAGTGCCACCTTAAAGCTGTTGGCTCACCAAACTATTGCCAACCAAAAAAATGCGGTGTTGATGATAGGCGCATTTCGCGACAACGAGGTAGGACAAAAACACCCACTACTGCAAATGATAGAAAACGTCGAGCTGGCTCAGGGCCGATTAAAATCAATGACGTTGAACAATTTGCCCAGACACCATATTCACCAAATTATCATCGACTCTTTTGCCTGCTCTGCTGATCATGTCAGGGCATTAGGCGATTTGTGTTTCGACCGCACCCAAGGCAATCCGTTTTATGTAAAACAATACCTAATGGCCTTGTATGAACATAAACGTATTGAATTCGACAATAAAAACAGCCGTTGGTTATCAAACCTCAACGACCTACAAAGATACGGCGACAGTGATGGCGTGGTGACATTAGTCACCGCTAGGCTACATCGGTTAGACCGAGACTCGCAACAACTGCTGGCGATAGCGGCACATCTTGGTAACGATTTTTCACTCAAAGAATTAGCGATAGTCTGCGAAAAAGAACGCATTAAAACCGCTGATTTATTGTTACCCGCTTTGCAATGTGAATTGCTGATACCGCTCGATGAAAACTACAAATTCAGCCAATTTGAAGCCCGTCACAATCTGTCTCGCTACCGTTTCAATCACGATCTCATTCAACAGGCGGCATACCAATTGGTTGTCGAAAAAGACCGTCCGGCACTGCAATTGAACATTGCTCGGCTGCTGCTTAAAAACACCATGGCGTACGAGCTAGACAACCATTTATACAACCTGCTCGCCCCTTACAATCAGGGCCGTTCACTGATTACCGATCCACAAGAAAAAGCACGACTATTGGCGTTCAATATCCGTGGTGGTATCAAGGCCAAACATGCCTCGGCTTTCAATGGTGCAGTCGAATTATTACGCATTGCCAAATCACTAATGGCACACGATGCCTGGACGCTTTTCCCTAACCAAACCCTAACCATCTTCAAAGAGCTAGGCGAAGCCGAATATCTGGCAGGCAACTTCCAAAACGCTCAATCGCTTTATGACGAAGGGATTGCAAATGCGACCAATAACCTCGCTAAAATCACCCTGATCTTAGTGCATTGTGAACAATATCAATTACAAGAACGTCACCGCGAATCCATTAACGTACTGGCAGAAGGATTATTGCTACTTGGCACAACAATCGAAGTAGACGAAAGCTCAGCGGCAGCAAAATTGCCGCAAATGATAGAAGAAGTTGAGCAACTACTGGCCAGCACCGACACATCTCAATTACTGAGCATGGGAGAAATGACCCGCCTCGAACATCTGCTCGCAATGCAACTGCACTTTAATTTACTCAACGACCTTTATGCCACAGGTCGGTTTAAAACCTATGGTCTATGCGCCTGCCAAATGATGCTGCTAACACTCAAACAAGGTCAAAGCGACCTTAGTGCCGTGGGTATCAGTGCTTACATGGTGGTCATGGCCAAAAGTAACGAAGCCCATACACGTGCATATCAATTGGGTAAATTGTCGATAGAACTGGCCGATCACCGAGGTAACAAATATCATCGCTCATCGGTCTACGAAATGTTTGCCGCCAGCTATTTGCACTGGTGCGAACCATTGCAAAACGCCTTTTCGTATTTACGTCAAGTGATAAAGTGGGGCCACGAAGGGATTAACCTCAATGTGGCCTGCAACGCGGTATTATTGCTATACATCAGCAAAACCGCCAAAGGCACCCATTTACCAACACTCGAAGTGGCCATTCGCAAAGGGCTTGATTTTGTGCGCCAAATTGGCAATAGCAATGCCGAAATCAATGTGTTGATAAGTAGCATGCAACCGATATTGGCGTTGCAAGGTAAAACGCCCAATCCGCTTTCGTTCGACAATGACTCGGTATCTGTCGAGAAAATATTCAAAGGCGATTTCACTACCGATTCAATTCAGTTGGCGCTGTACAGCTATGGTATGTTGCGCCATGCCTATTTCATGAATAACCGCCATTTACAGCAAGAAGTTATCGTCAACTTGCCGATGGTTGTGGCTTTTTTTCCCGACAGCCCATTGGTCACCGAATGCGTATTTTTTGGCGCATTAAGCCTACTCGGATTTACGGTACCGGGTGATCCAAAATACATCGACAACATCAAGCAGGTCAAAGAACTGCTGGCTAAAATGAAATACTGGGCCAACCAAAGCCCGCAAAATTACGAACACAAATACCTAATAATCTCAGCTGAACTGGCCCGAGTATGTGGTGATATCCCCTCTGCAACAACCTTATTCGACAAAGCCATTGAAGCCTCAGAACAGGCCGGCTTTATTCAATGTGAGGCACTGGCCAACGAACTGTTTGCCACATTCTGGTTACACGAAAACCAATCAAGGGTAGCCAAAACTTTCATCAAAGAAGCACACCATCTTTACCAGCGCTGGGGCGCATTAGCCAAATGTGAATTAATTGAAGAACAATGGCCTCACGTCAGCTTTATATACGGTGAGCAAGACCCCGCAGAATACGGCGTTGTCACCAACGACGCACCAAGCGATGCGATAGATTCGACCCCCCATGGTAATTTGAATATTCATGCAGTGCTCAAAGCCAACCAAATGATGGCGCAAGAAATTCACGCCGAGCCATTGCTTAAAAAAATGATTGGCATCATGCTCGAAACCACCGCTGCCCAAGATGGGGCAATCATATATGATCAAGATAGTCGACTGGTGGTCGAAGTGATGGGCCAATTCAATGCGCTCGACGGCAATGTTATCTGTCGCCTGCTGTCCACCAGCTTGGCCGAAGTTTGCGCCGAATCTCCGCCCATGTTGCCCGGCTCACTAATACGTTATGTTCAGCAAACCCAAGAAACCTTATTGCTGACCAACCCAGCTGACGATCAGCGGTTTTCACATAACGATTACTTACAAAAGCGCAGACCCGAATCCGTATTGTTGCTGCCCATCATCGGACAGGGAAAACTGCTCGCGATTGTGTACCTTGAAAACAACATATTACAACACACATTCACCAGTCAACACGTCGAAACCATCGAACTGTTGGCGTCGCAAGCTGCCGTTTCGCTAATCAACGCCTCGCTTTACAATGGCCTCAATGACAAGGTCAGCAAACGCAAAGAACAGCTCAAACGAGCCAAAGAAAAAGCCGACCGAGCCAACGAAACCAAGTCTTTGTTTTTGGCCAACATGAGCCACGAAATTCGCACGCCGCTAACCACAGTCATCGGTTTTGCCGAGGGCATATTATTTGGCGATATCGAAAAGAAAGACCAACAGCAGGCGATTCAAACCATCGCCAACAGCGGTAAACACCTGTTATTGTTGATCAACGACATTCTCGACTTTTCAAAAATCGAAGCTGGTCAACTGCTGGTCGAAAAGCTCGATGTAAACCTAATAGAACTACTAGCCAACCTCGAATCTATTAGCATTGGCATGGCCAAACCCAAAGGCATCAGCTTTACTATCGAGCTAGATTTACCGCTGCCTGACATTATTTGTACCGACCCTACTCGGTTGAACCAAATTTTGCTGAACCTCATCTCCAACGCGGTCAAATTTACCGAGGTAGGTGGCGTAGTACTCAAGGTTTATACCCAAGACCAACAATTGCGATTTGAAGTACAAGACACCGGTGTAGGAATTAAAAAAGAGAAAATAGGCGGGCTGTTTTTTGCCTTTGAACAAGCCGACAAAACCGTGCAACGCAAATACGGTGGCACAGGTTTGGGTTTAACTATCTCCAAATCACTGGCGCAAATGCTCGGTGGAGATATCGATGCCCAAAGCGAATTCGGCAAAGGCAGTAACTTCACCGTCGCCATCGAATTGGTCACTGTTGAGCATACTCAACTAATAGAATGCCTAGACGTACTAGACGAATGCCGCAGCGCATTAGAAGGCGCCAAAAACCAACCGCTTTCACAACTAACTGGCAATATATTGGTGGCAGAAGATCAACCCGAAAACCTGCAATTGATCGTCACAATGTTAGAGAAAATGGGATTAGACGTCACCGGTGTATGCAATGGGCAAGAAGCCATCGAAGCCTATTTAATAGACGACTTTGACCTTATCTTGCTCGACATCCAAATGCCAGTCATGGACGGGCTAGAGACCTTCGACATGCTCAGTTCCATCAGCAACGACACCCCGGTTATTGCGCTTACAGCCAATGCAATGAAACACGAAGTCCAAGAATACTTCCGCAAAGGATTCGACGAACACCTGTCTAAACCAATAGAAAGAAAACCCTTCATCGAAAAAATCAGCTACTTTTTGGGCCAAAGCAGCGCCAACATCGACGCCAGCCTCAGCATTGAGGAAATGACCGTATTACAAGACCAATTCTCGGCCAACGTACCAGCGTATCTCGACAGATTAGCCGAACACTTGCGCACCAAAGACTGGGGTTCACTGCAAAACGATGCCCACGCACTAAAAGGCGCAGCGGGCACTTTAGGTTTCACTGAACTAAGCGATTTAGCGGGGCTGGTAGAGCAACACTTAAAAGATGAAAAACTAGAGTCTATCGAGCAAGAAGTGGTCAAGCTAATTGAACATGCTACAACTCAGTTTAGCGGGCATGGCTGAGCTGCGGCCAAGGATTTAAAGTTAAAGTCAAAAGCTTCACACAGAGGCGCAGAGACACTGAGGTCCACGGAGGAAAGATGAAAAACACTATAATTTCTACCACCTTAATTCCTACCTTATTGGTTTTTCCCAATTTTTTATGTTTCGTTTTTTCTCCGTGAACCTCCGCGCCCCCGTGTCTCCGTGTGAAACCCTCAATCTCTAACCCCCTCCAACGCTCAAACCTACTCAAACCTCAAACCTCAAACTTCAAACTTCAAACCTCAAACCAACCCATCATCAATAATCTGTTGAAGATGCTCAACCACGGTCGTCTCAACAGGCCGGTACTCAAGCCCGAGTTCGCTGCGGCTACGCGAATTATCGTACTGAATCTTAATATTAAAGTTCAATTTCACAAACTTTCGAGTCTGTCCGACAAACGGTGCAATAGCCCACAAAAGCCACTTAGGCACCTCACGAGTTGGAAACGCATAACTGCGACCGTTAACACTATCAAAATGCGCCTTAAGCATTTTAGCCATTACCAGCAGAGTCACCGATTCACTGACCAAAATATGTCGGCCACTGGCATCTTCTTTAAACCCAGCTGTAAAATGTGCTTGCGCCACATCGCGAACATCCACCATACCGTTAAACAAGCACGGCAAACCCGATTTATAGGTGCCATCAGCCATACTGACCATAGTACTGATGCTGGCCGAATCGTTGCGTTTGGTTAAAGATGGCCCCATCACAAAACCCGGATTCATCACCACTAAATCCCAGCGGTCTTGAAGCTTAACCATTTCCCACGCCTTTTTCTCAGCAAGCGCCTTAGAATAATAATAGGGTTGATGTTCAAGGTTACTCGATTCGTTCCAACATTGTTCGTTAAAACAACCATCTGGCGCTTGATTTATTTCAGCATTATCACCCATCACCGCCGCCACCGAACTGGTTAGCACCACCCTTTGCACTGTTTCGCAGTTATTCGCTGCCGACAGCAAATTAACCGTCCCTTGCAAAGCAGGTTCAACCAACTCTTTTTGCGGGTCTTTAATGCCACTGATCACAAAAGGCGAGGCGGTATGAAACACCACGGCGCAGCCATTAATGGCATCATCAAAACTGCCCGGGTTTAGCAAGTCAGCAGAAAACACTTTAAGGGTACCTGGCGACTGCTGTGCGATATCTAATAGGTGCTCAATTTTACCCTTATTTTGCTTGTCTCTGACCGTAATATGCACCGTAAAATCCGCTTCAAGTAGCATTTTGATCAGCCACGAGGCCACGTACCCACTGCCGCCGGTGACCATCACTGGTTTATTTTTGTCATTCAAGGCCATTGTTTGTCGTCCTGTGTATACACATTTTTAATTTTGAGGCTAATTTATTGCAGATTTGAGACAAAGAAACACGCTAGCATTGCCTAAAAAACTACCCAAACCTACAATAACCTCACTGAAATCGGGTTGCCTAAAAAGTCGTGATTACTATACTCAAATAATCAAAAGAGCATTAACTCGCTGCTTTACCTACCTGACCCTTAACCTTACCTTTAAACATTTAACCTTAACTTTAGACGGAATATTTGATCATGATGGGAAATTCAAAAAATGAACGGGCGCGAGCCCGCTACGAAGGTTTACTAACAAAAAGAACAAAACCGGCCCTAAAGCTGGAGTTACCACAACAAGTTAGCCAACAAGAACGTGATCGCCGTCAATACGACCTATCATTGCAACGTCTAAGCTACAACTACATGCGTTCATACCCTTCGCTTGAAAATGTGCCAGTGTCTGCCGAATTGCCCGAGGCCGAAATGTATGACGAGCGTTATGAAGGGCTAGTTGACGAAGCACAAAACTACATTTCCCATAACTTTCAGACCATAGTCTACAACATGGTCGAAAAGCAACTGACTGACAACGTCACCAATGCCGAACTAGGTTCATTTAAAGAAACGGGTAGATTGCTGCAAAACGAAAGTGGTTTGATGGACTTTTTCAAAGACATCACCAAAATCACCTCATCATTACCTACACTGGTACAAACCGCAGCCGACAGCCTATCGAATTTTCCCGGTGACATCCAAAAGATGTACCAAGGGTTTATGAAAATCCAAGAGCAGACCAAAATAGAAGGCCCAACCGCCTACCTTAAATCAACGTTATACGACATGCTTGGTCACGACAAGGGCCGTGATTACCTGCACGCCAAAAGCGTCGAAGATTACAAACAACTGCACCAAAAATTGCCGGCACCGTTGATGCTCACACTACCACAAAAACCCTGGATGAAAGACGATGGTTTACCCTGTAAACAAGACTGGTTTTTTGCCCACTTACAAGTCGCCGGATTCAATACCACCATGTTGGCAGGTGTTACCGATGGATCAACTGACAATAAAAAATCCATGACACTAGCTGACCTACAGGCCAAAATGCCCTTAAGCGATCTGCAATTTCAGCGCATTATCGGCGACAACAGCATGAGCCTACAACACGCCGCCAGCCTCAAACGCCTGTATGTTTGTGATTACCATATGTTTGATGGCTTAAAGGCAGTAGAGCACCACGGCGACCAAAGATACATTGCCGCCCCTATTGCAGTATTCTATTGGGACCCTAGCCCGCCGCTGGGTTACCAACAAGACACACAAGGTGCGCTGCGACCAGTCGCCATTCAGTGTGAGCAACGTCATCATTCAATCGACAATCCAATATTTTCGCCTAACGACGCCTGCAATGCCGACGACAACAACGGTCTTAAATGGAAAGTGGCTAAATACATAGTCAACGCCTCGTGCGCCATTCACCATGAGTCTATTGCCCATTTTGGCGAATGCCACCTCACAGTCGAACCTTGCGTTTTAGCGACCCATCGCCAACTTTCAGACAGGCACCCATTGCACAAATTATTGATGCCTCACTTTAAATTTAACATCAACATCAACGACGATGCTCGTCACAAACTTATCGCTCCGGGCGGCGTGATCGCCACCAACGTAGGGCCTGCAATAGACGAAACCCTTAAACAAGTAGCCAAAGCACGTTTGAACTGGCGCTGGGATGACAACCGCCCAGATAGAATGTTCAAATCACGTTCGATCACCAAAGACGAATTGCCGTTATTCCCCTTCAGAGACGACACCCTTTTGTTATGGAAAGCCGTTAGAAACTTCGTTAGCACCTACATCAAACATTATTACGCCAACGACAGCGCAGTGGCTGCCGACACCGAGCTACAAAACTGGATACACGAAATGACCAGCCCCTTGTACGCCGGATTCAAAGGCATGAGAGGCTTAGTAGAAACCGATGACGAAGAACGACCTTATCGCATCGAAAACCTCGACTACCTAATAGACGTCATTGCCCATTTAATTTACTTAGCAGGCCCACAACACGCCAATGCCAACTACGCGCAATACCCGTTAATGTCTTACATGCCATGCGTGGCTGGTACCATCTACAACCCACCGCCAACACGCAATACCAAGCTGCATACAGAAGACGACCTAATTAAGTGGTATCCACCTTTAGACGTAGCGCTATACACCTTTTCGTTCGAATACCTGCTCAGCAGCATTCAATACGACAAACTCGGTTATTACGACGAAAACCTGCGCCACCCCTATTTCACCGATGCCGTTATTCGCGAAATAGTAGAAGATTTTCAAGAAGAATTGGCATTGATAGAAATCGAAATACGCAAGCGTAATAAAACCCGCCCGTATCCGTATACATTTCAGTTGCCTTCGAAAATACCCAATAGCATATCGATTTGATGCGGATGGGCAAAAATGTGGTGGCCATAACAAAACCCTAAATAAATCACAACTGGAGGATGGGGTGAGCTTGCGAGCCGAAGTTAGCGCTTGCGCGTAACCCATCAAACGATATGTCCTATCTCAAGGCACGTTAAAATAAATTAAAGGCTGGTGATAAACGGATAGCTAACGATGGGTTACGGCTTGCTTCGCTTAAGCCTAACCCATCCTCCATCACGACATTTAAAAAGTATTTGCGGCACGTTTACATTTAAAAAGAGGATTTGCATAATGACAAGTTACAGGCACAGTTAAATGGTTCAATGACAGCAAAGGTTTTGGTTTCATTGAGCAACAGGGCGGTCCTGACGTATTCGTTCATTTCAGCGCTATCAAAGGCGAAGGCCACCGTTCATTGACAGACGGTCAATCGGTTTCTTTTGAACTGACTCAAGGTCAAAAAGGCCCACAGGCCGAGAACGTTACAGCTGTGTAATGTCTAATTAGATACTTAAAAAAGGGGCCAATAGGCCCCTTTTTTTACACCTGTAAGATTCAATTATGTCTTGATACAATATTTATCTTAGATTTCCCGTTAGGCTATCGCAATACTGCAAAATGTTCGTTACAGTAAATGCAATTTTTCCTAGGAGCCTTTACCATCATGCAAAGCGCGCAAAAAGCAATACCTAGCCTTTTGGTTCTTGCAGTTTCAGCAGCCCTAACCGGTTGTCAACAATCTGAACCTCAGGACGCAAAAGTCACCATCAATCTAAACCCTTACCCCAGTACTTACCAACCACTAGCCCAACAGAACACCCTGATTAAAAATGCCACCGTATTAACAGGCACAGGTGAGCGACTAGACAATGCCGACGTATTACTTGAAAACGGCAAAGTAAAACAAGTGGGTAAAAACTTAAGCGCCGCCGGCGCAGTAGAGATAAACGCCCAAGGTAAATGGATCACCCCCGGTTTAATTGACGTACACTCGCATTTGGGTGTTTACCCCAAACCCAGTGTTGAATCACATCAAGACGGCAACGAAATGACCATGCCAATCACGGCACGAGTTTGGGCTGAACACGGCGTATGGCCACAAGACCCCGGTATGCATACTGCACGCGCAGGTGGCATCACCACTTTGCAAATCTTACCCGGCTCCGGCAACCTTATCGGCGGTCGTAGTGTGGTTTTACGTAACGTGCCTTCAAACACCATGCAAGGCATGAAATACCCCAACGCACCCTATGGACTGAAAATGGCCTGTGGTGAAAACCCTAAACGTGTTTATGGCAGCAAAGGCGTTTCACCGTCAACCCGCATGGGCAACATGGCCGGTTACCGCGAAGCCTTTATTGGTGCCACCGAATATAAAAGAGCTTGGGAAAAATACGAGTCTGACTATGCCAAAGGCCTCAACCCTGAAGCACCAAAAAGAGACTTACAAAACGACACCCTCAAAGGCGTGCTCGATGGCGATATCTTAATTCACAATCACTGTTACAAAGCCGAAGAAATGGCGATGATGATGGACCTTGGCAAAGAATTCGGTTATCACTCGGGCACCTTTCACCACGGCATAGAAGCCTACAAAATCGCCGACGAGTTGGCCAAAAATGGCAACTGCGCTGCATTGTGGCCAGACTGGTGGGGCTTTAAAATGGAAGCCTACGACATGGTTCATGAGAACATTGCTATGGTAGACGCAGCCAAAAACTCCTGCGCCATCATGCATTCAGATTCTGGCAGCACCATACAGCGTCTCAATCAAGAAGTGGGCAAAACTTTGTATAAAGCCAACCGCAACGGGTTTGACCTCAAAGAAGAAGACGTCATTCGCTGGATCACCATCAACCCGGCCAAATCCCTAGGCGTTGACGGCGACACAGGTTCATTAGAAGCGGGCAAACGTGGCGATGTAGTCATTTGGAACGGCAACCCGTTTAGTGTTTACGCCAAGGCCGAACAGGTCTTTATCGACGGTGCTAAGGTTTACGATCGAGACGACCCTAAATACCAAGCGCAAAGTGATTTTCTGTTAGGTCAGCGATAAGGAAACTACCATGACTAAATTAAGCAAAAACCTTATAACCAAGAACCTGATAGCTAAAAACCTCATAACTAAAGGTTTGGCCGCCAGCTTACTGGTGCTGTCGAGCTTCAGTTATGCCGACAGCTTACTGATCACCAATGCCAAAGTGCATACGGCGACCGACAAAGGTGTATTAACCAACGCCGCTGTACTGGTAGAAGACGGTGTAATAACCGCAATCAACCCGGCCAGCCCAAAAGCTGACACCATCATTGATGCCAAAGGCCAATCACTAACCCCTGGTTTAATTACACCAATGAATCAACTGGGCCTGATAGAGGTTAACGCCGTATCTAGAACCCGAGATGCTGGTGACAAAAAGGCCGATGTCACCTTTGATCCAAGTTTGGCGTTCAACCCTAAAAGCACGCTAATACCCTACTCACGCAAAGGCGGCATTACACGCAGCGTTATCTCACCCACAGGTGGCGATACCATATTTGCCGGACAAATTTCTGTTGTCGACCTTAGTGGTGAATATCACAGTGTGGTAGATGCTCGTAATGCGGTATACGTACAATTGGGTTCTAAGAGCAAAGGTTCGCGAGCGATAAGTTTTCAAACGCTTTACAACAAGCTCGAAGACGCCGAAAAAGCATTAGAAAAAGCCGCTAAGGCCAAAGCTAAAGCCGAAAAAGACGCCAAGAAAGACGGTAAAAAAGGCGATGCGAAGGACGAAAAAGAGCCATCCAGAGAAGCGAAGATCATCAACAGCGTGCTTAGCGGCAAACCGTTGGTATTAGACGCAGACCGCGGCACCGACTTGTTACACCTAATTGACTTGAAAGAGCGATTCAAACTCAAACTGGTGATCAATGGTGCTGGCGATGCCATCTCGGTAGCCGAACAACTGGCCAAAGCCGAAATACCGGTGATCATCAACCCACTGTCGGCCATGCCTAACGACTTCGACAGCCTTCACTCCTCGCTTGAAAATGCCGCTAAACTGACCAAAGCGGGCGTAAAGGTGATATTGGCCGAAACCGACACTCACAACATGTACCAGATAAGATTCTCAGCGGGCAACGCCGTTTCTTACGGAATGAGCAAAGAAGAAGCACTGGCTAGCTTAACAGCCAATGTAGCTGATGCGTTCAACATCAACGCAGGTACTATCGAAGTGGGTAAACCCGCTGATTTGGTGTTGTGGAACGGTGACATGTTCGAATTAAGCGGATACGTCGACAAAATCTGGATCAACGGTAAAGCGTACAGCACGAAGAGCCGACACGACAAACTGCGTGACCGTTACATGAAAAAGACCGACATGCCTCGGGCTTATGTAGAATAGGGTTATCAGGTCTCGTTAGGGGCCACAGGAACGGAGGCTAAGCAACAGGGGACAGAGCAGTCGACATATTTGGAGCTGGTGAAATCTGCCAGCCACCACCAGCTGGGGTCAGTGCACAAACAAATTCTGTGGACAGCTTGCCTGTCCCTGCACTTGTTTTGCTTTGACCCCCTTGCTTAGCCTCCGTACCTCCAGCCCTCAACTAAATCCCAACCTCCAACATCTGCCCAACCTCCAACATCTGCCCTACCACCAACACCTTTGCTAAAAACCCCATTTGCGTTACCATTAGCTGATTGCATCATAAAGAATTTCACTTGTGACCCAAGCACCAGAGCAACCACCAAACAAACCAGTCAGCCGAAAAGAAACGGCAGAGCAAACCCGTCAAAAAATTCTTGAAACTGCCATGGACATCATCGGCGACCAAGGATATACCGCGCTCACCACCAACAAATTGGTCAAGCAAGCTGGCATAGCCAAAGGCACTTTGTATCACCATTTTGAGAATGTCGAAGCCGTCATGATTTGCCTGCTCGAATCGTTTGTCGACACCTGCATGGAAAGTGTGCCCATTGATGCTCACGACACCCTACTTAGTTACCTTTACGCCTTTGGCGACTTTACCCTCGACATGGTCGACCGCGACAACAAAATGCTCAACACAATCATGGGACTTGTGCCGTTATCGATAAGAGACGAAAAATTCCGCCAACTCAACCAACGCCTATTCGAAAGCGCCTGCGCACAATTAGCCCCTGCCTACCGACGTTTCATGGGCGAAAAAGTCACCGATGCCCAAATAGACGACATAGTACGCATCACCGACTGCTTCGCCTGCGGCATGAGCATTCATCAGGCAATATTTAAAGACCGTGAATTATATACCCGGTTATGGCGCACCATTTGCCAATTGATGGTGGCCGAATTGGGTGGTGAACAAAACCCGTAGGGGCCGCCCCCGTGCGCGCCCTTCTTTGAGTCAACCGTCATACCATGAAAAAACAATTACAGGATATAACCACTCATCTCAAACCCAAATACTTTCATTGACCGACCAGTCAGTCTAAGTTACTATAGCCGCCTGTTTGCCCAAAGGTCATCCAGCACCTCCTCATCTGTACCTAGTAATAAAAAAGGGATCCTAATGAAAAAAGCTTTGATACTGTGCCTAATCGCCGCGCTTGGTACTTCTGCCTTCGCCGATGAAACCTTGCCTTCTATTCCCGTTACCGCAAAAACGGTCGAACAATTGGCGTTCTATCCCGTTAAATCGGCACCGGCCAAGGTTATCACTCTTAACCATGCCAAAATTCCAGCCCAAGTTGGTGGCATTATCGAATACTTTAACCACAGAGTTGGTGATACAGTCAAAAAAGGCGACATCATTGCTAGGCTTGATTGTCAAGACATCACATTAACATTGGCTCGCCTAGAAGCCGATGTTAAACAATCTCAAGTACAACAAGCATTTAACCAACGAGAAATGGACCGAGCGGTCAAACTCAACAAAAACAGGTCGGTCAGTGAGTCAGAATTAGACTTAAAACAAACTAACGTTGCCACTGGTAAATCGCAAATAAAAGCCCTTAAAGTCAATTTAAAACAGCAGCAAGTTTTCGCCGCCCGATGCAACATCACAGCCCCTTTTAACGGCATAGTCACTAAACGCATAGCGAGTATCGGCGAACAAGTAGACCAAGGCAAAACCGTGGTCGAGTTGCTCGAATCTGGGCAACAAGAAGTATCGGCACAAATTGCGCTCAGCGACCAACACGCTTTTTCAAATGCCCGCGAATACTGGTTTGAAGTTAACGGCGAAAAATTCCCGCTTAAAGTACGCCAGCTCATACCAATGATTGCCGATAACTCTCGCAGCCTCGAAAGTCGTTTGGACTTCGTCAACGAAAAAACCTACAGCGGCGTTACCGGACGCGTCAAATGGCACACCCCAAACCCCTATTTACCCGGTCACCTGCTACAAAAACGCGATGGTCAATATGGCTTTTTTGTTGTAGAACAAAGCTCAACCCGCTTTATTGCAGTTCAAGGCGCGCAAGAAGGCCGCCCGATAAAAATAGATACCAATGCCAACTACCAAATCATCATTGACGGCCGATTTGGCCTGAGCGACAAGCAAAACATCATCCTCAAAAGCGTCGAAGACGAAACGTTGATCAGCAGAAAAGGCGGGTAAGCTTATGTGGTTAAAAAAACTGATCGAAAACCACGTTCTAACCAACCTAGTTTTTGTCATGATCTTGGTCATGGGTGCCATCACTTACGCCAATTTGCCTCGCGAACAAGACCCCTCGGTTAACTTCAACTGGGTGCAGGTCACCACATTGGCCGGCGGCATATCCTCCACCGATGTCGAGCGCAAACTCACCGATGTAATAGAAGAAGCCATAGAACGTGTGCAAGACATTAAATTTGTCTCAAGCACCAGCCGCGAAGGTGTGTCGAGCATATTGGTTAGATTCAACGATATATCTGCCAGCCTGTTTGACAAACGACTCGCCGACCTACGCCGCGAAATAAACAACACAGAAGACCAACTGCCAGAAGCCGCAGAACGACCCAATATCGTCGAAGTTACCACCGCTAACGCCTTTCCATCGGCATCGGTTGTTGTAACTGGCATCAGCGATGACAGTAATCTGCATCGTCAGGCCAAAGTTCTCGAAAAAGACCTAGCCAGAATCGCAGGCGTTGACCGTGTACAACCCACAGGTTTAAGAGAACCCGAGCTGCAAGTACACTTTGATTTAGACAAAATACAAGCCCTCGGCATATCTCCAGTAACTATCGCCAACACAGTACAAGCCTATTACTCTGACGCCTCGGCGGGCACCGTTCGCATAGCCAAAGAAAAATGGTCGATACGCGTACAAGGCGAAACAGCCGATCCGAATGAACTGGCACAACTGCCTATCATCAACCAATCAGGACAAGAAATTCGTCTTTTTGAAATCGCCGAAGTCGTCACCAATCGCAGCAAAGCCACTCAGTTAGTGCGCTTCAACCGACAACCTGCGGTATTATTTGCCGTGATGAAACAGGCCGACGTCAACACCATCGAGCTGGTCGAAAAAATCACTGAGTTTGTTGAATTACGCAACGGGTTTGCTGACGAGCTAGGCGTACATTTTTACTTAGCCGACGACCAAACAGAAAGCACTCGCAGTGCATTAAAAATCATGCAAACCAACGCCACCTACGGCCTAATTTTAGTGTTGATGGTAACTTGGTTATTCCTCGGTTCAAAAATCAGCTTTTTGGTTACCATTGGTATTCCGTTCACTTTGGCGGGCACCTTCATAGTGATGAGTGCGCTAGGCCACACGCTCAATACTTCCGTTTTACTGGCAATAGTTATCGCGCTCGGTATGTTGGTAGATGACGCGGTAGTTGTGGTCGAATCTATTCACAACAAATTACGCCAAGGCGACACAGGCATAAAGGCCGCATGGGGTGGGTTAAACGAAGTCATAGGGCCGGTAACCTCGTCAGTATTAACCACCATGGCCGCATTTTTACCATTGATGTTACTACCCGGCATACTGGGAAAATTCATGCTGGTCATTCCTTTGGTGGTAACCGTAGCGCTGGCGATCAGTCTTGTAGAAGCTTACTGGATGCTACCCGGCCACATGATGGCAGCAAACGTTAACTTCAAAAAGCGTTCAAAATTCGACATAACACGTCAAAAAGCGCTACACAAATTGCGGGTTAAATATGGTCGGGCGTTATTAAAAATTATGCGCCACCCCAAAAAGACCTTGGTTGCCATGGTGTTTTTAGTATTCGCTGCTGGCGGCGCATTGGCCGCTGGACTTGTTCGCATGGACTTTTTTGCTGCTGACAACATCCGCCTGTTTTACATCAACGTCACCATGGCACCTTCAAGTTCATTGCAAAACACCATCGACAAAGTGCTCGAAATTGAAGCTATTGCCAATGAAGCCTTACTTGAAGAAGAAGTGCGCTCTGTGGTCAGTTATGGCGGTCAAATGTTTACCGAAATGGCTCCAGTATTTGGCGACAATAAAGGGCAAGTGCTCATCAGCCTCAAACCCAAAGGCGACCACCTGCGCAGCATCGAAGACATTATTGAGCAAATACAACCCGGGCTCGACAAAGTGCTGGGCGCTACCGAATTATCTTTCCTAAAAATCGCCGGCGGTCCGCCAACCAGCAAAGCCATCAGCGTGAAAGTTAGAGGTGACAACTTCGACGAAATTCGCGCCGCATCCAATGCGCTGCGAACCTTCATGGAAAGCGATAAGCGATATTTAGAGGTCACTGATGACGACAGCCCCGGCAGTAACGGCCTAACGTTTAGCTTAAACCTGAGTAACATCAACCGATTGGGCATCAACCCTCGTGACATTCAGCGCACCATCAGCATGTTGGTCGACGGTGAAGTGGTTAGCTTCACCCGTCATCAGGGTGACAAAATGACCATCAAAGTGATGTCGGCACAGAGCGTTACCAACCAGTTCGAAGACATCGAAAACCTACTAGAGCTCGCCATTCCCATCGGCACAGGCACTAGCATGGGCGCAACGGTACCACTACGTGAATTGGTTAACATGGACATAGCAAAGGTTAAAGGCAACATCCGTCATTACAACTTCCGCCGTACCATCACGGTAGAATCTGACATTAACGAACTAGAAATAGACACCATAAAAGCAAACGAACTGTTGTTAGCACACTGGGATAAAATAGCCGGTAACCACCCCAATGCCACATTGGACTTTTCAGGCGAACTTGATGACATACAAGAAAGCATGGACTCAATCGGCGTATTGTTCTTATTTGGCATAGGCTTGATGTACTTGATACTGAGCACCCAATTCCAAAGCTACTTTCAGCCGCTGATGATATTGGTTTCAATTCCACTGGCCTTCGTTGGTGTGGTACTAGGTTTGATTGTGTCAAACAACCCACTGAGCCTATTCACCATGTACGGCATAGTGGCGCTGGCAGGCATAGCAGTAAACACCGCAATAGTATTGATATCAACAGCCAACACCAACCTCAGAAAAGGCATGAGCTTGTTACACAGCATATTCTTCGCCGCAAGACGTAGATTATTGCCAGTGGTGATAACAACACTAACAACAGTGGCAGGTCTATTCTCATTAGCCTTTGGTTTAGGCGGCAGCTCATTGGTATGGTCACCAGTGGCAACATCAATTGTGTGGGGATTAATATTCTCGTCATTCTTGACGCTGTTTATTATTCCGGTGTTGTATCAAATGGTGATGCGACCATGGAGTTTTAAAAAGAATCAAGAGAATCAAGGGGTCAGAGACATTGAAGTGCAACATTCTTCTTGAAAATCAATAAATTAAAATCAAAGGGCCAGAGACAAAGATAAATAACATTTCGTCTGCCCTTTGATATTCCGCACGTTTACAGTCTAAAGCAGAATCAAGGGGTCAGGAATCAAGGGGTCAGAAACATTGAAGTGAGGTATTCCTTTTATAAATCAATAAATTAAATTCAAGGGGCCAGAGACAAGCAGTTTGATATTCGAGATTCAGCCCAAAAAATATTAATTTACAGTCTTAAAATCAAGTAGATTTAAAGAGTCACCCAAGTAAAAAAATCGATTAATATTCATTCAGAGTAAACTTGCCTAAGCAGATTAAATTGGACTAAGCTAAAATTGTAAATTGGATTTCATTTATTAAAAAAGGACTTTCTCATGCCAAGAAGCAACCGCCATTTCATCCCCAATATTCCTCATCATATTATCCAGCGTGGCAACAACCGTTCAATTTGTTTTTTTAATTACAACGACTACGTTGCCTATCTTGCTATGCTCAAAAAAAGTGCGGCAGAACAAGGCTGCAAAATTCATGCGCTCGTATTGATGACCAATCATGTACACTTATTAGTCACTCCAGAGAATAAACACAGCATCAGTAAAATGATGCAATGCCTTGGCAGAAATTATGTACTTTATATCAATAGAACGTATGAGCGAACCGGCACTTTATGGGAAGGTCGATTTAAAGCGGTTCTTGTTGACAGCGAAAGTTACTTTTTCACCGTTTCTCGTTATATAGAGCTAAACCCTGTCAGGGCAAATATGGTCAATTCGCCTGCGGATTATCGTTGGTCTAGCTTTCATCACAATGCTCTGGGCATCGAGTCTTCGTTAATCACGCCACATCCGTTGTACACCAGTTTAGGCAGCGGCTCAGCGCAACGCTTAACTGCATATTCTGCCTTATTTACTGAGGAGATTTGTGATGAGGACATCGCGCTAATCCGAGAAGGAACAAATCGAGGACAGCCAATAGGAGATGAAGCATTCGTGGTCGGCATGGGATATCAATTTAATACCACACTAGCCAAGTTGGGACATGGTGGCGACAGGAAATCGCATAATTTTAACGCAATCTAATTATAAAGTTAAACATTCCTCTATGGCCCCTTGATTCTAAATTATTGGTTTACATGAGGAATGTTTAACTTCAATGTCTCTGACCCCTTGATTCTGCATTTTGGCCGTCTTACAACAAAGGCAACTCAATCATAAACTTGGCACCACCCAAACTTGAACCCGACACACCCACCTCACCCTTGTGCCAATCGACAATACGTTTGACTATCGCCAACCCCAGACCAAATCCGCCGTTTTCGCGGGCACGACTTTTGTCTAACCGAACAAAAGGTTTAAAAACCTGTGGCCGGTCTTTTTCATCAATACCACAGCCATCATCTTCTATCGTCAACAACAACGAATTGTTGTCTGCCCTAACCGTCACCAACACTGTTTGATTGGCAAATCGAATCGCATTAGTGATGAGGTTTTGTAATGCTCGTTCGATAAAATGGCCATCGCACGACCACGCCACATTTGGAGTAATAGCCAATTCGAGGTTTTTGTCACTGTTGTGGCCTAGCTTCTCTAACAGGTTATCGAGCAGTTCGTTAACGTTAACTTGTGCCAGCACTAACGAGCGAGCGCCCGACTCCAACCGGCTATAACTGAGCATTTCATCGACCAGCGCTTCGAGTTCCTTCACGTCATCTCGCATACCTGCGGCATCGCCTGTCTCGTCTGGCGGTGATAGAGCCAACGAGAATTTAAGCCGTGCTAAAGGCGTTCTGAGTTCGTGCGACACGGCATTGGTTAGTTCTTTTTGCTCTTCGACTAAGCGAGATATGCGGCCCGACATTGTATTAAACGTTTCAACCACAGGCGCGATTACCGAGTTTTTACTGACCTTAGGCACCTGATGCCACTGGCCTTGACCAAACTTTTCGGTGGCCTGTTGTAACACTCGTAAATCTCGCCACAGCGGCCGGCTCCACAAACCAATCACCACGGCCAGCAATAAATAAGACAGAAAAATCAACAACCTTTGTTTGTCACTCTCATGTTGACCCAAAGCAATAGGGCCTACCTGAATAAGCTGACCTTCATTTTCGAGCATCATCATGTAAATCAACAATCGGTCTTGTTCATCGTAAGTCATGATGGGTTCGCCTGCGGCCAATTGCGCTATTTGCTCCTTAAGCCAAGCGATATCTATGACGCTAATAACGTTAACCGGGGCATCAATTGTGTCACTCAGTCGCTGCCGTTGGGTGGGGGTTTCTAGGTGCTCAATCAAACGAATGGCTTTGCTTAAACCGACGATACGAACCGCATCAACATCACTGCTCGACTGGATTAACTGCCAAACTTTGTCAGAACTCCAACCGATGATCACCAGCGCCAATACCACCACAAAATACAGGCTAAAAAAAAGTCGCTTCACACCGTTTGCCAAGCATCTGGCACAAATAAATATCCTTTGCCCCAAATCGTTTTAATACGATACGGCGCATCCGCATGGTCACACAGTTTTTTACGCAGCCGAGAAATACGCACATCCACCGTGCGGTCTAAACCATCGTACTCGCGGCCAATCATCGCCTGATGAATAAATTCACGGCTTTTGGTTTCACCCGCATTACTGGCCAACAACCACAACAAATCAAACTCATGACTGGTCAGGTCAATCGACTGTTCGCCCAGAGTCACCGCCCTAGAGTGGCGTTTTATTTCGAGTAAACCAAAACTAAGCAGGTCAACCGCAGTATCTACAGGCTGATTTACTCGGCGCAACAGGTTATTAATTCGCGCCAGCAAAACCCTAGGCTCTACTGGCTTTATCACGTAATCATCAGCACCAATTTCAAGCCCCAATACTTGATCAAAATCACTGTCTTTGGCAGTCAAAAATAAAATGGGCCCCGCATATTGCGGACGAATTTCGCGGCATAATGCCATGCCATCAAGCCCGGGCAGCATAATGTCGAGCACAATCAAATCAGGCTTTAGACCCGGAATTTCTTCAAGCGCAGTATCACCCCGGTTGATGACCGAGACCTCAAAGTTGTTTTGCTGCAAAAATGTTTGCACCAATGTCGACAACCTAGAGTCGTCTTCAACCAATAAAATATGTTGCATTAAAAAAGACTCCAGGCAGAGCGTAATCGCCGCCGTTTTTTCTTGGGGTTCAGTGCATTAACTTGCAGTATTTCGCTGGCCAGTTTGTCTTTATGCTGGTCGACCAACAAAACTTGGGTGGTTTGAGTCAAATTAATCGCCAGCTCTTCATTTATAGCCAGTGAATCCTTCCAACATTGCAAA
>CALKGI010000136.1 GCA_938085045.1 uncultured Alteromonadaceae bacterium | reverse complement strand
GCGGGCTAGCAGTGTTGGGGGGTACCAATGTTGCCAATTTGGCTGAGTCACTATTACACGAGTATCGGCATGTATCACCTATTGGCGACAAACTTCGATTAGCTTGGCCTGCTAAAAAAGCGAAAATGTTAGCCAGTAACCCAGGCAGAAAAATTCAAAACCATCTTAAGAGCTATGAAATTGACGCTCGTAATTTTGCAAGAAGAGTAATGAATTATGCACCTTAAAAAGATAGTTGTAATGCTGTTGTTAATATCCATACCTTGGCACTCCAATGCAGCCACAACGACATGGTCTTATGTCGACTTTGATTCTGGGGAATCTCTTGATTTATCGCTGGAATATGGTGGGCGTATGATCACAGGTGAATTTGCTCAGCTTGCACAATTTTGCAGCGCAACAGACTCAATGCACTGCTTTGACAGTAGAGGTTTTGGATTTGCCGTGCCCAAAAAGTTTTCAAATGAAAGTTTTTGGAAGCATAAAGAAAAAATATATTGCGTATATAAAAGATATCGCAGTAAACCAAGTTTGAAGACCCCTGACAATTTCCTCATATTCTCTAAGATAGGCAGTAAATGTGGAGGTATTTATACACAATCAGCATTCTATTCAAAAACAAAAGGCTTAAGGTCATTTCAGGCCATGTTTGCAGATGACACTGTGAATTCAGTTATTTCAACTGAGGCGGTGGGTTTTGGGGCAATCAATCCAGTCATCGAATAAAGGCTTATTAAAATGAAAAAACGACTGACAATCATTATTTTTATAATGCTCTGCATGAGTTGTTCGAGTAACAACGTAAAAACAATCGAATTACGCGGTGGTAATCTGACTCAAGGTGCCGATAATTTGCATATATGGAAGCTAAGAATGCCGATCAATAACGAGGGATTATCGCTCAAACCCAAGTCATGTGACCAAATGGACAATTGGTTTGCGAAAGTCTTTGATCCAGCGTACAAAAAAGTACTTAGATATGTATATAAAGATTATTTAACAATTAACACGCCACCTTCCCCTTTAATAAAAGACAGTGAATCACTAGAGCTATTTTTGCGCCTACTACGTAAATACATTTTGTCGCACTACGCAACTAGTCATAATGACTTATACGCTGCTTTTCTCGATACTTCATTAGAGTTTGTCTACAAAGAATGGGACTTGTACAATTCGGGGTTTAGTTGTCAGCTGGGCAATGAGATTGTTGAATTAGGGCATGGGAGTGTATTTTATTACGTAATGTTAAATGCAATTATCACCAGTAGTGATTAAGGTCTGTTGATATGTAGACTAACAGTAATGGACATTTGAAGTCGACAGGGTCAAGTCTTGACTTAACACATTAAAGTCGATGCTTAATAAACAACCAGAGCAAGTCGTATTGAATTGAAAAGCGTTTGTTACCATTTAGTGAATTGTGGCAGTCGCCAAAAACTAATATTTCACGATAGCCATTACATTCAACTCAATCCAAGAAAAACCAAACTACCACAGTTCGATAAACCTAAAGGTTATCTTTGATCTATGCATCAATAGTTCAGGAGGTTGATAAACTCGACATTACGCAACAGTTTCGCAGAACATAGGCAATTTAAACAAAGCGCTTGGAACAAATCTAAAATTGGCTGAACGTTTTAATATGTTAAGTCAAGACTTGAATCTTTTGATACTTTTGATATGACCCTTTTGATAAAGTGCCATTGCACTGGTTGTGTTTAAATTCTCTCCCTAAGCGATTTGAATCGATTGACGGCATCAAAACTGCCGAGCAGCTTGACCGTGAACTCTACGAAATTGAGATAACAAACGGTAATAAAGTTTGATCTAAAAAAAGCCTTGTGGAATGTTTTTGTTAAAGCCGCCAAAGATTCCTTTAAAAACACGCCTGCGAAGTAGGAGCTGCGTCCCGCTGCGATAAATGGCGAAGCCATTTCAAAACAACCTATGGTTTCCAACCAAATTCGCACCGGGACGGCCGCTCCTACCACCCTTCCTTGCTTAACTGATTGGCATTAAGACTCCACAGCCTCGTCCACCAATAAATAATCGCCCTACAGCTTCTCTCGCCAATAAATCACCCTATCATTGCCCCTAAACTGGCCGAAAGTAACGTTTTGGGTCGGCAACATAACATCAACCGCCCCTTTGCCAAACGTGCCCCAGTCGTATTGCAACCATGGATAGGCAGTGGCGTTTATGGTTACAGGCACGTAACCGGAGTTGTCTAAATCGAATATTGGTGGGTTTAAGGTTAGGTAGAAATATCCGTTAGCCGATTGTAGCTGCGTTGTGCTCGAATCTACCGACGAGGTATTAACCGTGAATAAGCCATTTTTGGTATTACTGGTCAAACCGAGTACGTCATATCGGTTTGCAAATGGGCTTTGTGAATTGCCAGACATGTCAATTTCGCTGGCTTGCAAGGTGCTGCAATTATCATCTAACGACGGCACGAATGATTTTGAATTCCAATACTGGGTTTCAATTGGCGCGTTTATAAGACTAGTCGCGGGGCCAAACACTGGGCTGCTCGCCAATCGACCGTAACGATATTTAACTTCGCCGGCATGGAGTTTCACCGCGTCACAATCGTCTTGTTCAACACAATTGCCATTGTTCTGCGCATTCATATTGGCGGTTGCACCGGTTAAATTAATCACCGCATCAACATCGCCATCGTCAACTTTTATACCAGCGAATAGGTTGTCGTATGGACCGTCCATACCTTGGTTAACCGGCAAACGGGCAAAGTCAGTCGCGAAGGTGGTATTTATTTCGCCATTTTGCCAATTCAAGCTCACATCCGAAAAGCGATTGCCTAAATCTACGCCTAAGTTGTTGTTTTCAGCCACCAACGACACCACCGATTTACCGTGAAAATGAGCATCATTACTGCTGTCGTTATCAATGTCGCTATCAATGTCGCTATCATAGTTAAGCAGCGGGATATCCCCTACCCCTTGTGCTTCAATATTTATCGCCAAATTCACGCGCTGACCCATGTAACTGAACGATGTGCACGCTTGAGTGAGCGATGAGCTTTTGAGTTTAAAGTGATCTGGCACAAAGCGCCCAACGTGAGGAATTGTGGTCGAGATGTTGTCGCCACTGTCAATATAATTACCATCGCCAGCAGCGGTAAAA
>CALKGI010000135.1 GCA_938085045.1 uncultured Alteromonadaceae bacterium | reverse complement strand
CGTTTGATGAAGCGGCTAGCACCTTCAACGCCTGAGTCAGACCATTCTAAAGTTTGTTCTGGTGGTGAGGTGAACATCATGAACAAACGCACCGTATCGGCACCATATTTGTCGATAACCGTATGTGGGTCAATACCGTTGTTTTTCGATTTCGACATTTTACTCATGCCCGAATGTATCACCGGCTCGCCATCTTCTTTGTGCCAAGCTTTGGTGATGCGACCTTTGTTGTCGGTTTCGGTTTCTACATCAGTAGGTGATATCCAGTTTTGGCCGCCATTTTCGGCTTCACGATAATAGGTGTCGGCTAATACCATGCCTTGACATAACAAACGCTTGAACGGTTCGTCACATTCAACCAAACCCACGTCTCTTAACAGTTTGTGGAAGAAACGGGCGTATAACAGATGTAAAATTGCGTGTTCGATACCACCAATGTATTGATCGACCGGCAACCAGTAGTTGGCTTTTTCTGGGTCAAGCATCGCTTCGTCATTATCTGGGCAGGTGTAGCGAGCGTAATACCAAGATGATTCCATAAAAGTGTCGAAAGTATCGGTTTCGTGGAAGGCTTCTTCACCATTATATTGGGTCTTGGCCCATTCAGGGTCGGCTTTAATTGGCGAGGTGACACCGTTCATTACCACATCTAGCGGCAACTCAACCGGCAGTTGGTCTTTTGGTACAGGTACGTTTGAGCCGTCTTTTAAGGTCAACATTGGGATTGGCGTACCCCAGTAACGTTGACGTGAAACACCCCAGTCTCTCAGGCGGTAGTTTACTTTTACGTTGCCTTTACCTTCACTAATTAATTTGTCGCTGAGGGCTTTAAAAGCGTCTTCAAATGTTAATCCGTCAAATTCGCCAG
Source organism: uncultured Alteromonadaceae bacterium (assembly GCA_938085045.1). Lineage (GTDB taxonomy): Bacteria > Pseudomonadota > Gammaproteobacteria > Enterobacterales > Alteromonadaceae > JABSOG01. The sequence continues at coordinate 13,657 of CALKGI010000135.1, read as the reverse complement.
AATTAATCAACACACCTTTTTCGGTGTAAGCCGATTGGCTTAAATCGCAAACCACTGAGCCATCATCATCTGCTCCTGGGGCAATAACTTGAGCAATTTCAAGGCCGTATTGGGTTGCAAATTCCCAGTCTCGTTGGTCATGACCCGGTACTGACATAACTGCGCCTGAGCCGTATTCAATCAATACAAAGTTGGCAATCCATACTGGCAACACTTTGCCCGTTAATGGATGAATGGCGTTAAAGCCTGCGTAGCAACCTTTTTTCTCCATCGTTGCCATGTCAGCTTCAGCAGTGTTTGTAGCTTTACACTGGGCAATAAAATCAGCTATTTTGCTGTCACTTTCGGCCGCTTTCAAGGCTAATGGATGTTGCGCGGCAATAGCCATGTAAGTAACACCCATTAAGGTGTCTGGGCGGGTGGTATAAATGTCGAATGATTCTTCTGAATCTTGTAAACCAAAGCGCATTTCTACGCCTTCAGAGCGACCAATCCAGTTGCGTTGCATGGTTTTAACTTGCTCAGGCCATTCGTCTAACTTGTCTAAATCAGCTAATAGCTCTTCAGCGTAATCGGTGATTTTAACAAACCATTGTGGAATTTCTTTTTTCTCTACGATGGCACCAGAGCGCCAGCCACGACCATCAATCACTTGTTCGTTGGCTAATACGGTTTGGTCAACTGGATCCCAGTTAACTGAAGACATTTTTTTGTAAACGATGCCTTTTTCGAACAACTGAGTGAAAAACCATTGCTCCCACTTGTAATATTCTTTGTCGCAGGTGGCGAATTCGCGATCCCAATCAAAACCAAAACCCAGACTTTTTAATTGATTGCGCATGTAGTCAATGTTCTCGTAAGTCCACTTGCCCGGTGCGGTTTTGTTTTTAATAGCGGCGTTTTCGGCAGGTAAACCAAAGGCATCCCAACCCATAGGGTGGAGTACGTTTTTGCCATTTAGGCGTTGAAAACGCGAAACAACATCGCTAAGGGTATAGTTACGTACGTGACCAATGTGCAGCCGTCCACTAGGATAGGGGAACATCGACAAACAGTAGAATTTTTCTTTTTCAGGCTGTTCGGTCGCCTTGAAAGTGTTTTTCTGGGCCCAGAACTGTTGTACTTTGGCTTCGATTTGCTGATGATTGTAGCTGTTTTCTGAGGCTTGTGGCTGCTCGGTCATGGTGGGATGGCCTATCCTGTATTGAATGTGGACTTGTGTGGTGTATTTTGCTTGTTGCAAAGGGCTCTAACCCCATGCTGACAAAAGCCCCATAGGATACCTTACCCTGTAGCGGGTTGAAAGCAGGGTTTAACGAATAAAAGAAAAAATATCTTGCCATATGAGTACGGCGCAACTCAGGTAACAAAAGAGGTGAGTAAAAACTTGATATGAAAGGAAAGTATCGGCGTTATAGCGTTCATTCGACACTGTTTAAACGGGGTTACAATTGAAATTGAAGAGCGAGACTTCAATCCCGCTCTTGTTCAGTTAATCGCAAGCTTAAGACGTTTTATCGACAGCACTGTTTACTTTACCCAAATTTGCCCGAGGTTTTCAGCATTTTCAAACAAAGTGCAAGTATGAGACCCACTTAACAAAACTTCCTTTTTTGACGTAAAAGCCGTTAATACCACGGCAAGAGTGGTTTTGCCTACATCAGTGGATGCATCAAAAACATAAGTAAAACTGGCATTGTCGTTACAATCTGGCAGATCTGAAGGTGAAGGTTTAGTACTAATTGCTATTAATACGTTGTTTCCGTACTTTGGACCTGACAACACACCTGTTATTTTGGTGCTATTTACTTGGCTGGCCATGCTTAGTTGACTAAAGAAGATGCAAAAAACCACAATTAATTTCTTAACTACCACAATAAAAACCCTTATATACACTTAACGGAGAATCCAATATAGACCCGGCTTAGCGCAGATTATAACCGAAAAGTTCTATTTAATAAAACGTCACTATGTATGTCATTTGAATGAGTGACTAAGCCTTTAATAAATAAGTGAAAAAGAGGCAGTTAATAAGTGACGGGATACAACAGAAACATTTATTCGATTGACTGTTAATCTGTGCACACTCGTCTAAGATTAAGTTATGTTAAATCAAGTGGTAAGGATAAAATCATGGCAGAGCAAGATTCAGATTTTGAACCTCAAAACGAGGTAAAGGGTGAGGTAAAGAACCAAGCAAATGCAGACAATGAAAACCAATCTGTGCAAGTGAATGACAAACCCACCGAGGATAAAAAGTGGGATTATCCTCGGTGGGTTGATACTTTTCAAAATTGGCTGGGCAACTCAAAAAACAACGAGATGAAAAATCTGGTTGATTTTTTTGACCGCTCCGGCGAGTGGTGGGCAACAGCTAAAGAGTTAACCACCGATGAGTTTGCGCAAAAAAGTGTTTACCTCAAACGCGATTTAATGATGTTTTATCGTCATTACCAGCAAGATTTGGCTGAGTCGGATTATTTCCAAGCGGTGAAAGAGTCGGCGTGGAAAGAATTGGCCGATATGACCGACAAGGCGCAAATTGAATGGCAAGAGCTAGAACAAGATTTTCGTCATCAGGGGGTTTACGAGAAAGGCGAATGGGTGGGTATGGGCACCATAGTGTGTAAATCATGTCACTACAAAATGGAATTTGTTCATCCAGAAGAACTGCCTGCTTGTCCAGATTGCGGCGAATCAACTTTTTTGCGTGAAGCGTTGGCACCTTAAGTCGCTAAACTGATATACTGCCAGCCAAATTTTCCTGCCATATAAATGAGGGAGTCAGGTCTTGACCGCTCACCTAAAACTTGACATCGAAGCACTATCACCGGCAATTGACCAACAGGCTATAAACGAAAGCCTGTCGGTTGACGCTCACGAACCGATTAATTTTATCGGCCAAAAACGCGCCCGAGCCGCCTTGGCTTTTGGTTTGGGTATCGAATCTTTGGGTTACAACGTGTATGTCATGGGTGAATCGGCACTTGGCCGACATAGCCTAATTGACGAACATCTCAAATCGGTTGCCAAACAAAAAGGCACGCCAGATGAGTGGTGTTATATCAACAATTTTGATGATAACCGGGTGCCCCGAGCCATTCGTCTTAAACCTGAAGAAAGTAAGGTTTTTTGTGACGACATTAGTAAATTGATTGATGAATTAGTCGACACCTTTCCAGCCGCTTTTGATCACCCCAGTTATCAACGCCATAAAAAAGCCATCGATAGGGCGTTTAACACCAAATACGACAATGCGCTTGAAAAAGTAGAATGCGAAGCCTTAAGACAAAAAGTGGCGTTGTTTGAAGAAAATGGTGCTGTGACTTTTTCACCCGTGGTGGATGATAAACCACTGGATGACGCCGAATTTGCTAAAATGACAGAAGAAGAGCGCCTGCACTTTTATGACATTATTGGCGAGCTTGAAGTGTTTTTGAACGAACAGTTGCTCGAACTCCCCCAGTGGAAACGGGAAATGTCGGTGCAAATGCGCGATTTGAAAAAAGAAACCATCGAAAATGCCCTTCGCCCGCTGCTCAAAGCGTTAGAGCATAAGTACAAAACAGAATTGGCGATCCTTAAATACCTCAAAGATATGCGCAAAGAGTTGGTGAATTATATTCACGAATGGTTATCTGAAGAAGAGTCTGAAAACAAAGAAGAGTTAGACAAACGCGCCATATTTGAAGATTTAATTCAGCCCAATCCATTGGTGCATTATAAAACCGATGATGGTGCGCCCACTATTTATGAACCCAATCCAACCTATCAGAATATGTTCGGAAAAATCGAATATTCATCGATGCAAGGCTCACTTTTTACTAACTTTTCAATGGTCCGTGCTGGTGCATTGCACAAGGCCAATGGTGGTTATTTGTTGGTAGATGCCAATAAGCTGATGAGCCAGCCTTATGTGTGGGATGCGCTGAAGCTGGCCATTAAAACCTGCAAAATTAACATCGAAACCCCAGCGCAAGAAATTGGCATGGTTAACTCTGTTAGCCTAACGCCACATCAAATTCCGCTGAACGTTAAAGTGGTGTTGATGGGCTCGCGTGAACTGTATTATATGATGCAGGAATACGACGACGAATTTAACGAGTACTTTCGGGTATTGGCTGATTTTGAATACACTATTTCGGCAACAGACCGTACATTGTATGAGTTCATTCAAAAAGTGCTGACCCATGTCGACGGTTTAGACATTGATGGTATTAGCCCTGACGCCATCGCCAGACTACTCGAATTCAGTTACCGACAGGCAGAGCACCAACATAAATTGTCGGCTCGTTTTGCCCATGTGCTGGAATTGATTCAAGAAGCGATTTATTACTGTGAGCAAGACGGCGAAAGTGTGATCAGTGCCGAGCAAATTAACGAAGCGCTCGAAGGTCATAAATACCGTTCGGGACGCATCAGCGAATCTTTTCTTGAAGACATTAAAGAAGGCCAGATTCTGATTGATACCGACGGTGAAAGCATCGGTAAGCTTAATGGTTTAACTGTGCTTGAAATTGGCGACACGGTATTTGGCACACCTGCTCGAATAAGTTCGACTGTTTATGCTGGTGCCAATGGGGTTGTTGATATTGAACGTGAGGTAGAGCTAGGTAAGTCTATTCACTCAAAAGGGGTGATGTTGTTGACCGGTTATCTTGGTCACAAGTATGCCCAAGATTTTTGCCTGACGTTGTCGGCGAATATCGCGCTTGAACAATCTTATGGTCATATCGATGGCGATAGCGCCTCACTTGGTGAGGTGTGTACGTTGATCTCTGCCATTGCACGGTTACCGCTCAAGCAGTCTTTGGCTATCACCGGCTCAATAAACCAACATGGTCAGGTTCAGTCGATAGGTGGCGTTAACGAAAAAATCGAAGGATTCTTTGAGTTATGTAAAGCGCGAAAATTAACGGGCAGTCAGGGCGTTATCATTCCACAAACCAATGCCATTAATTTGGTGTTGAGCCAAGAAGTGATTAATGCGTGTAAACGGGGCCAGTTCAGTGTGTATTGTGTGAGTACTGTTGATGATGCGCTCGAAATTTTAACAGGCATCAAAGCAGGCTCTTTGTCTAAACGGGGCACTTACCCCAAAAACTCGGTGAACTACAAAGCGGTTCAACGGTTAAAAGCGATTGCCGATATCGTGGCAGGCAGCGACGAGGATTAATCGTTCTTTGTATCTATCTAGCTCGTGATAAATGGCATAGCTATTTTCAAACATATTGAGCCTTAGGCTCAAATCGCGAGCTGGAGCTCGCTCCTGACTATTAACAAGCCACCGCTATTTTTATTCGTTGTCATTTTATTGGCGTTCACTAGATGTTCACTTGGTGTTCGCCATTTCTTTGCTCTAAGACTTTCTTCCTAAAGGTTCGTTTCACAAAACCTCTTTCTTCTTATTTTGATCTTACTACAAACGTTCAATCAGTCTTTCACTGCTGCTTCTTTGCATTCGTAAATTTCCCTTAGTACGAACCTTTTGTTCTATGCATAAAAGCTGCCAAGTCCCTTTCAAGGGATACCAAAAGTACGGCATAATCATGATTTTTGATATTTAAAGTGGTATTTATTGGTTTTTTTTTAAACAAAGTTAAAATTTTTTTATTATCGTTGGCAACAATTATTTTACGATTGTAATTAAGTGTCTTTGTGTACGATTAGGGCCTTTATTGACGGTAATTGCACTTTTAAAGGGTTTTTATTGTCTTTTGTTATGATTTTGTTAGTGATTTAGGGCATTTTGTTTACCTTAAAAGTAAGGTGATGTTACATCTGGTAACAACTATATCGATCTAAAACAGAGAATTACCTTGGTATTATATAAACTAATGTGAATTTATTCTGCCTGTTATTTGACAGGTCTAATCTCAACCATTATTATAGTGTCATCCCAAGCCAGTGAAGGCGATTTAGAGGTACTTAGTGATTCAGGGTGGCCAAAGTAATTCCCAAGTCGGTTAACGTTTATAAACTGTTTTCATTAAGGTTTATGAAAAGAAGCTGCATTTAAGCAAGTGAAGATTCGCATAACCGATGTAGGTATTACGGATTAAACACTGGCTCAATTCAAAAATAATAATATTTACTTAAAATTGTCACGTTAATTGCATTCGAACTGAGCGTCGAATATTTGTATTCACATAAAGGACTTTATAATTGAATAATTTTTTTAAACACACAGTCACCTCAGGGTTATTATTTTTTGCTGTGTCATCTGCTGCGGTTGTTAGTGGAGGCAAGGAGTTTATCAGTGCCGAGAACGTTATATCTCAGGATGAAGCGGTGATCAGTGTTCAGCGTTCCTTGATACGCAATAAATTCGAACCCGTGAGCTTGGTGACCAACCAAACCCAATATATTGTGCAGCCTACAGAGGTGTCGTACCAAACGGCTGAAACCATCATTACTATGATTGGTAAGAGTCCGGGCAATCGTGTTGAATATGCGAATGTTAGAGTTGCCATAATATACAACACAAAAACCAACAGTTACTCTGCCGGTGAAGTCTCGGTTAAGTACACCAATAATCGCAAACGTCTGTAATCGATTAAAATAACAAGGGATAAGTTCAATACTTATCCCTTGTTCCTTTTGCCTTAAAATATTTGCAGCATCGCTTAAAAATACCTTTATACTTATCTTTTAAAACATATACAGTTGTATTGCTAACTTTGTAAATGGTTTGTAAAGTACTTTAAGGAAACTGCACCTAGCATGAGCGATTTGGATACCATTAAACTGATAGAAAAAGAATTGGGCTTGAAGTTAAAGCGGCTTGATCACATCAGTTGTTTTGAAAAAAGTTATACCTTAGATGAAAACGGCAATGTCAATGGTTTGTCGCTTTATGGCTTTGAGATCCAATACCTGCAACGTATTTTTGAGTTTTTAAAAGCGCTAAACCATTTAAAACTACTCGAATTGATGCGCAATCAAATCAGTGACATACACTTTTTACAAGGGTTACCTCAGTTACAACGACTGAACCTTAGCTCTAATCAAATCAGTGATATCTCGGTGTTAAACCAACTCGATAACTTGCAAGAGCTGTGTTTAAGCAACAATAGCATCGGTGAAATTGACGCACTGAAAAATCTGACCAAACTACATACCTTAGATTTATTTTTTAACCACATTACCGATATCGCCCCATTGCGTGAATTGCGATTGTTAAAAACGGTGTATCTTTCTCATAATTCGATTGAAGTTTTACCTGTATGGATCACTCAATTTGATACTGACATTGCTTATCAGCAAACCTCCGCCAAAGAAATTTTTAACCTCTATGAAAACCCGTTAAAAACGCCGCCGTTAGAAATTGTAAAACAGGGCAAGCTCGCTATTGGCAATTATTTTGAACAAATCGCCAAGCAGGGTAAAGCCAATATTTATGAGGCTAAATTGATGTTGGTGGGCGAGCCGGGGGCTGGCAAAACAACTTTGCTTAACAAACTATTTGCCCGAGATTTTCCGGTGCCAAATGTCTCGCAGCGCTCGACCATGGGGATTGACGTGAGACAAAACTGGCGGTTTGGCAATGGCGATAACAAAGACTTTAAGGCGCATATTTGGGATTTTGGCGGTCAACAAATCCAATATATGTTGCATCAGTTTTTTCTTACCTCCGACTGTGTTTATGTGTTGATGGCCGAAAAACGCCGTGAACTGAGCAACTTCGATTACTGGCTTAATATTATTAACTTGCTAGGTAAAAATTCGCCTGTGGTGGTGTTATTCAACGAAATTAACTTTGATGCCATTACCTCTTTTATTTATGACGAGAAAAAATACCGCGAATTGTTTCCCAATCTCGATTTACAACGCCTTGATGTTAATTTTGCGCAAATTGACGATGGCCGTTTTGATGTGCTGCTCAATAACCTTAAAAGTAAGCTCAGTAAATTAGATCACATGGGCAATGAAGTGCCAGCCAGATGGATAGACATTCGTTTGGCGCTCGACAAACTTAAAGACAAAAAACACATTCGTATTAAGGAGTATTTTGATATCTGTTGTGAGGTTGGGGTGGATGAAGAGCCCGATCAGATGCTGATCCTCAAGTACTTTCATTTATTGGGCATAGTATTGCACTTTAATGATGACGACAATCTATGCGATACGCTGTTTTTAGACCCTAACTGGACCGTGGATGCGGTGTATTCGATATTGTCTAATCAAAAAATTGAGTCATGTCACGGTATTATTGCCAAATCAGACATTGAAGCAATATGGCGAGACAAAGGTTACGACTTTGAAGAAAGAGCCAAATTATTGCAACTGATGTTAAAAGACAATTTTGAGCTGTGTTACAAATTGCCAGTGTCACAAGACAAATACATTATGCCTTCATTAATGTCGACGCAAAAACCCCCTTATGAATGGGTTGATGACGACAATTTACAATTTAGGTTTCAGTATCCGTTTATGCCCAAAGGCATAGTTAGCCGTTTAATTGTGCGATTAAACCGTTATGTCGATGAAGAAAAAATCTGGCAAGAGGGCGTGGTATTCAGCAAAGATGGCGTGATGGCCGAGGTGATAGAACAAAAGACCGCCAAAGAAGGGCTGAAGATCATTGCGATTCGATTGCGTGGTAATGCCAATGATCGCAAAGACATGTTGACCCTGGTACGCGAAGAAATAAAAAACATTCAAAGCAGTTCTTTTTCAAACTTGCCGTATGTTGAAATGGTGCCTTGTTGTTGCTGTGAATGCTCAACGAGCGCCAATCCTTACTTTTTTGATTACAGTTATATCGAAAACTATCTACACAAAGGCAAAACCCATATCGATTGCCGTATCAGTACTGAGGCTGTCAATATTCCTGTATTGGTCGGTAGTGTATTCAACCTTGATGAAATTGAGTCAAGAGTTAAAGACATGGTTGAGCAAAGCCAGAGTAACATCAACATTAACCTCAGTAATATAGGCAACACTCAGACTCATGTTGAGCAGAGCGCCCAATTAACGGCAACTCAGACTCAAACGATGACAGTAGATATCAAGATTGAAGTTAAAACTGTGCATGGGTTGTTCAACAACCTCAAAGAAGACATTCTTGATGAAATTGATATTGAAATTGATGACGAAAAAGAAAAAAAACGTATCGCCAATGAGTTAAAAAAGGCGGGTAGGGCATTTGAAGCACTAGAAGAGGCAGCTGGACGTGAAGACCCTGAACTTGACAGTGCCACCAAAGGTCGTCTTAAAGAGTTTGTGACGAACCTTGCCGATGAACAATCTCGAATTGGTAAGACACTAGGGTTGGTGTCTAGGGGCCGTGAAAAAATGCAGGCTGTAGGCAAAGCTTATAATAGTGTCGCACCATACTTTGTTTTGCCGAGCATTCCGCCTCCTTTACTTGGTGATGATAGGGACTGATATGAAATCCTTGGGTTGAAAAGATGTTAATAGCACGCAACAATTTGAATATTTTTTTGAAATTACCAATGCAAATGACTAAGCTCAAGTTGCAGGTGACAAGCTCGCTTCACAAATGTTTGGAACACAAATCATATGACCGATAAAAAGTATGACATTCTGATTGTCGATGATACTAAGACTATGCGAATGATAGTTCAGGCGGTATTGTCAGGTATGGACAGTCACTTTGATCTCGCCGAAGATGGATTAGAGGCTTATGAATTAATCAAGAAGAAACAATATGACTTGATCATATCCGATATACATATGCCCCGTATGAGTGGATTGGAGTTGTGTAATAAAGCACGTTTAGAACTCAAATTTAAAAACCTGCCGATTTTGATCATGACCACCGACAACTCGTACGATACCGTGCAAAAAGTGTTTAAAGCCGGTGCCACAGATTTTATTAACAAGCCCATTAATGAACTCGAATTGACCTCACGAGTTGACCGTTTGCTTGAACAGCGACGGGTCGAAAAAGAACTGTATATTGCGCAATCGGCCGCAGAACAGGCCAACCAGCGAAAATCCCGTTATCTTGCCAATGTTAACCATGAATTGAAAACCCCGCTCAACGGTATTTACGGTTATGCCCAAGTGCTGCAAAGCATGGAGGTTGACCCTGAAAAACTGGTGATGCTCAATATGATGATCAAAGCCAGCGAACAAATGACCTCGATGATCAACCAGTTGCTTGAATTAGAGCAAATAGAAACTGGACGAATCGAACTGAAAAAAGTCGATATTGCGGTATTTGATATGGTTGAAAAGTGTATTTCTATCAACCGGCCATCAATTCACAGCAAAGGCGTGGCGGTCAATCTTGAGGTGGACGATTCATTGGTGATTAACTCAGATGAAGACATGTTCTATTCGATATTTTCTAATTTGTTGACCAATGCCATCAAATACAACAAAACCCCTGGCACCATTAATATAAAAAGCCGTAAACGCGGCGAACAAGTTTGGTTGCAAATTAGAGATACCGGTGTGGGCATGAATAAAGAGCAAGTCGCCAGAATTTTCGAGCCTTTCACCCGTTTTGAAGGCGACAATATACAGGCTGAAGGTCATGGTTTGGGTATGGCCATCACTAAAAGCTCAGTGGATGCCTTGGGTATGCATATGAGTATCGACAGTGAAGTCAACAAAGGAACATCTGTGTCTTTACAAATCGTTTAACACTGGCTTTTGAAGCTGCGTTAGAGCAGTTTAGGGTCAGTGCCTGCAAGGTAGTCGTTTATGAAAATAAAAGCGCGTTTTTTGCCGTTTATTATCTGTTTATCATTATGTGTTGTTAGTAATGCATCATGGGCTGCAATGGCCAAACAAAATGATGACCTGTTCGAATTGACCCTCGAAGACTTATTCAGTATAGAAGTGGAGACCGCCACTAAAACCCTCGAAAAAAGTAACCTCTCTCCTGCCATTATGACAGTGATCACCAAAGCCGACATCATCAATTATGGTTATCAAAGTATCAGTGACGTGGTCAATCATGTCGCCGGATTTGTCGACAACCATGACCTAGCAATGCACAATATTGGCGTTAGGGGCATTAATTCAGGGGTACGCTCGGGTAGTCGCACCATCAAGTTTATGATTGACGGTCAGGCCGTGGCGTTTCGGGCGACTTCGCAAAACTTTATTGGCAAAGAATTGATCTCCATGGATTTGGTCGAACGGGTCGAAATTGTTCGAGGGCCGGCATCTGCCTTGTACGGAGCCAACGCCCTTTTAGGGGTGGTTAATGTGGTCACTAAAAAAGGCAGTAAGTTTAAGACCGATGGCAGTGCTATGACGGTAAAGGTTAATAACACCAAAGCCGCCGGTAGTGGTTATCAAGGAGATATAACTTATGGCAACTTTGTCAGCAAGTGGGATTATCGCATGGGTTTAAGCGTGGGTAGCGATGATCGTAAAGGTATTGATTTACCGGTACGTTCGCCCCAGTATGATAATCAACAAAACACCCAATCAATGGTTGATGATGCCGACCCTTTCAATTTTTACTTGCGCGCTAAATATAACGTGGCCCCCGATGCCAGTTTAAAATTCAGCGTGCATTATCAACAGCTCGAAACCGACAACCCTTTTTCAGACATCAACGCGCTACAATCTAACGGTCACACCCGTATTGGCCTGAACAATATGTTTGCAAGGGCCGATTATGATGTGCAACTTGGCGAGCAGGTTAACGCCCATGTTTTTATGACCTATAGCAACGGTGATACGCTGGGCAGTGACCGGGTTGAAGTTGGCGCGCAGAGCTTTTATTTAGACAGGCGCATTGGCTATGATGGCCTAGATGTTGGCGCTGAGGTATTTATTAACCTTCGAGAAGCCGACAATTTACTGATTGGATTTGACTCAAAACACGACCACCAAAAACTCGAATCATTCACTCGAGTCGACCGAACCACCGGTCAGCGCACTCAGTTAAACCCTAATAAAGGCAAAAACTTCACTGATTTGGGCTTGTATTTGCAGTATATCGTTAAACTCAGTGAAAACTGGAAAGGCGTACTGGGTTATCGTTTAGATGATGATTCTATTATCGGCCAGCAAAGTTCAGCCAGAGCCGGTGTGGTAGGGCAACTGCCTTATGCTATGGTGATGAAGGTATTAGCGGGCAGCGCCTTTCAGGCGCCCTCAGCAGAGCTATTATTTCGTGATGCAGTGCAATCGGGCGACATCATTGGCAATCCAGATTTAGATGCACAAAAAGCCTCGACAGTAGAGGTGTCTTTGGCAGTGCCAATTCAAGACTTTTTACACATCACAACGACTTATTTTAATACCACGGTCGATGATCTAGTGGTGTTTGAATCAGATTCGAACAACTTATTTGCCAAAAACAGCACCAGCAGTAAAACCGAAGGTTTAGAAATTGAAACTCGGTTTTTATGGCAAGGGTTTAATGCCTATTTTAATTACACCGTACAAGACACTACCCGCGACCCCAATCCGCTCAGTTTGTTTGCATTAGAATATCGCCCCAATGGCGAGATTTTTCCTGAGCAAATGGCCAATTTTGGTTTCACTTACGAATGGTCTTCAGTCAAATTTAGCTGGGAAACCCGCTGGGTTGATGCGCGTGGGGCGTCTACCCAAAACGTGCTGCTCGCGAATCAGTTTTACCAGTTAAATTCATACAGTAGTAGTGATTTAGGCATTTCAACCGACAAATTTACCTTGATAAACGACTACAAAGCAACGCTGCGTTTTGGGGTGAAAGACGTGTTTGACAACCGGCATGTAGACCCCGGATTTGGCGGTATTGATTTTCCCTCTTTGGGCCGACAATTTATCTTAAGTTTTGAACAGCGCTTTTAACAAGCTATAGGAGCTCGTCATGAACAAAACGGCACTAAGGCTTATATTGACAGCCGTTGTATTTACGTTTGCCGGGTGTGGTGGGAGCGGTCAATCTGAAGATGTAAGTCAGCCAATACCATTTGATCCGGTGGCCGACCAATTTGATAGCAACAAAATCAATATCGGCAGTATTTCTTACGACAACACCGTGAGAAACGGCATATTGCTCGGGGTGAAACACGTCAACGAAGCAGGTGGCGTATTGGGTAAATCATTAAACGTAGTGGCTTTTGTAGCTAATGATGCCGATGAGTCGGTCAAACTGGCTCAGGCGTTGCTGGGCAAAGACATACAAGTGATTAATGTGTCGTATTCATCGCGTTCAAAGGCGGTATCTGAGCTGACTATTCCCCGTAAAGTTGTGCTGATTTCAGAATCGGCGACATCGACTTTTTTCACCGACTATGACGACGATGACTTTTATTTTCGACTGGCCCCCTCAGATGTGCATCAGGGTAGAGTATTAGCCGAGGTAGCGTTAGGTAATGGTGCTACTACAGCGGCTACAGTGTTCAATGAAGGTGATGCATATGGCGACACTTTAACGCGCGAATTTAAAACCAATTTTGTTGCTGGTGGCGGCGTTGAAACTAACCGAATTGCCATCCCACTTACTGTTGAAAATGGTTTTGACCAATACCTCAATCAAATAGCAGACAACCAGCCAGACGTGATCATTAACACCATACTGAACGCCAGCATCGCCGCCAATTTTGTCAACGAATCGGGCGCTTTTAACCTTAACTCCTTGTTTATTATGCCCGATGCTTCGGCGGGGCAAGTGAGTTTTGTCAACAGTGTTGCCAACTTTGCGCTGGTTGATGGCACTCTTGGTACTTCTCCG
>CALKGI010000134.1 GCA_938085045.1 uncultured Alteromonadaceae bacterium | reverse complement strand
CCTTTTCATATAAACTAACGCCAGCAAAAATTATTTGAAAAGCAAACGGCAAACCATGCGTAACCCCCGAATTTATCACAGTCAACCTTTGGCTTTAAACACCGAGATTTCCCTAGAAGAAGAAGCCGCCAGCCATGTTGGCCGGGTATTGCGGATGTGCGCCGGTGACCAAGTTCAATTGTTTAATGGCGAAGGTGGCCAATACCAAGGCACTATCACTCAGGCCAGCAAGAAAAATGTAACGGTTAACATCACCGCTTTTGACCCGCTGTGCTGTGAATCTCCATTAAAAATTCACCTCGGACAAGGTATTTCGCGTGGCGATAAAATGGAGTTCACCATTCAAAAAGCCGTAGAACTTGGGGTTAGTGAAATCACCCCTTTGTTTACCGAGCGCTGCGGGGTGAAACTCAGTGGCGACAGGCTCAATAAAAAATGGCAGCAATGGCGCAAAATCGTCATCAGTGCCTGTGAGCAAAGTGGTCGTAATACTCTGCCGATAGTCAACAAACCGTTGGCTTTGCACGAGTGGCTGCAACAATCGAGCGATGAATTAAAAATAAACTTGCATCCGCGCGCTACCGCCACCATAAAGACTCTAGTACCAGCGAACTTATCACCAACAAACACGGGTATCCGATTGATCATCGGCCCTGAGGGCGGACTTAGTGACGCCGAGATAGAACAGACCGTTGAACAGGGTTTTTCTGAGATTGCCTTAGGACCGAGAATATTGCGAACAGAAACCGCAGGGCTCACGGTGATATCGGCATTACAATTACAATTTGGAGATTTAGCGTAAATGGCCACAAAACCAATCAAACTGGGTATCGTGATGGATCCGATACAGAACATTAACATCAAAAAAGAAACCAGCTTTGCGATGTTGTTGGCGGCTCAAAGTCGCGGTTATGAACTGTTTTACATGGAAATGGCCGACCTATACATGCTAGATGGCACCGCTTACGGCACCATGAAGCCATTGGCCGTTAAAGACGACCCTAATGGTTGGTTTACGCTGGGCGAACAAATGGATGTGCCATTAACTGATTTAAATACTATTTTGATGCGTAAAGATCCACCGTTTGACACTGAGTTCATTTACGCCACCTACATGCTCGAACAAGCAGAACAAGGCGGCACCTTGATTGTCAACAAACCGCAAAGCCTGCGTGATGCCAACGAAAAGCTTTACACTGCTTGGTTCCCGCAGTGTACTCCCGATACTTTGGTAACGCGATCTGATGCGAAAATTCGTGATTTTTATCAAACCCACGGCGACATCATCCTAAAGCCATTAGATGGTATGGGTGGCGCGTCAATATTCAGGGTTAAAGCAAACGATCCTAACTTGGGTGTTATCATTGAAACGTTGACCGATCATGGTCGTGTATTTGCCATGGCCCAACGCTTTATTCCCGACATAACAACTGGCGACAAACGCATTTTGATGATTGATGGCAAGCCTATCGACTTTTGCCTTGCTCGTATTCCAGCCAAAGGCGAAACTAGGGGCAACCTTGCAGCCGGAGGCACAGGTGTAGCCCAGCCATTATCTGACTCTGATAGATGGATCGCAGAGCAAGTAGGGCCTACACTTAAAGAGAAGGGCCTGATATTTGTAGGGCTCGACGTGATTGGTGACAAGCTAACAGAAATAAACGTGACCAGTCCGACGTGTGTAAAAGAAATCGAAAACGCGTATGACGTTGACATAACGGGCAAGTTATTCGACGCCATTGAAAGCAAACTTAGCCTGACATAACCGCCCACAGGCAGACACCATTGATGGCAAAAACGCAGCCAAAAACAACCGATAATATGGCCGACATGATGAATGATGAAATCGATAGGTACTCAGCAATGAAAGGCTCGATGGACCACGCCAGTATGGCTGCGAGCATGACCGCACAAGGGGTCGATGACCTGACCACGGGCAGTTTGGAAAATCATTTTTTGATTGCAATGCCAACTCTGCACGACCCATTTTTCAGGCGCACCGTCACCTATATTTGTGAGCACAGTGCCGAGGGCGCGATGGGGTTGATCATTAACCACCCCATCGACATCAATGTGGGTGAGCTATTGAACAAAATCGACATTGATACCAGTGCCATTGGGCAGTCTTTTCCCAATACGGTTTTTTCGGGTGGTCCGGTGCAAACCGACCGTGGTTTTGTGCTGCACTCGCCGCAAATGGGCTGGAACAGTTCTTTGAAACTGTCTGAGCAAATCATGGTCACCACGTCTAAAGATATTCTAGAGGCAATAGCCGCTAACAACTCCCCCGAAAACTTTATCATCACTTTGGGTTATTCGGGCTGGACAGCGGGTCAATTAGAGCAGGAATTGTCGCAAAACTCGTGGTTAACCATTCCGGCAGACCCTGAGTTATTGTTTCATACCCCGCCTAATTTACGCTGGGAAAAAGCAGCCGAAAAACTTGGCATTGATATGCGCCAAGTTTCTAGCGAAGTTGGTCACGCCTAAACCTAGACAAAGCAATCAGTTCACCCTGCAAGGAAGCACGGTGATAATGACAAAAGGAGCAATCTTGCAAATCCCCTCAGTTATTTTGGAACATCCCTCAAGTGGCAAAAAGAAAATTCAAACCCCAAGGCCAGCGCACCGTGCTGGGCTTTGACTTTGGCACCAAAAGCATCGGTGTTGCTGTTGGACAAGAGATCACGTCTTCGGCCAATCCAGTTCAAGCATTAAAAGCCCGCGATGGCATTCCCAATTGGGATGAAATTGAGGCGATAGTCAACGAATGGCAACCTGATTTAATCGTCGTTGGTTTACCGCTAAACATGGACGGTACCCCGCAGCCAGTGACTTTTGCCGCCAAAAAGTTTGGTAATCGGCTTCATTCTCGTTTTGGTATTCCTGTACAAACTCAAGACGAACGCTTGAGCACAGTCGATGCCCGAGCACAACTTTTTGCTCAAGGCGGTTATAAAAACCTGTCTAAAGGTAATGTTGATAACCTTTCTGCGAAACTTATCTTAGAAAGCTGGTTTGAAAGAACGACTAGTTTGTAATCAGTTACGTGTGCCCCTACCTTCATTAATCACTTTAAAACCCCATACAGATACTTAGTGATTGGTAAAAGGCAAAGATAAAAAGCAAAAAAACGTTTTAACCACAGAGAACACTGAGCACACAGAGAAGGTCAAAAACAAAAATGTAATGCTGTATGCTTATGAGAATAATCTTGAGTGATTTTGAGCTTTTCTCTGTGCCCTTTGTGCCCTCTGTGGTTAAATGCATTTGACTTTGATCTTGTTTTAACTCCAAGTTGTACAGATACAGTATCGGTAATTTAACAATTAATACAGCTCTCTACGGTATCCTATGAATGTATTTTCCATTATCTTCCCGGTGATCTCGGTCACCGTGTTGGGTTATGCCCTTGCCCGATTCGAATTTTTATCGAAAATTCAAATTAATGGCCTTAGCAAGCTGACTTTTACGCTGTTAATGCCAGCTTTTTTGTTTGTCACTATGGCCACCACGCCTATAAGCGAAGTATTCAATCCCAAAGTGATAGGTGCTTTTTACCTACCTGTATTGTGCCTTTATGCCCTTGCAATGCTTTATTACTATTGGTTCGCCAAAGAAAACCCCCGTAACATCTCAGCAGCCGCCGTTTTCGCCATGGGCAACACGTATTCCAATGTGGTGTTGTTAGGCCTACCAGTGACCATGGCAGCGCTTGGAGAAGCCATGGCAGCCCATGTTTTTATGGTGCTGAGTTTTCACGGCATTGTGATGATTGGTTTTACCAGTTTTTGCGGGACATTCTCTTCACAGGAAACCTCACAAGAAGCTTCGCAAGAAACCTCACAATTAGAATCGGTAAACCCGAACAAACCCAAAAATTCAATGGGCAAAAGGCTTTTGAAACTGGCCAGTAACCCAGTGCTGGCCAGTATCGTTGGCGGCATGCTGTATAACGTGGTTGGCTTTTCGCTTCACGCAGACATACAAGCTAGCTTGAGGTTAATGGGCAAACCGGGCATTACATTGGCTTTGATTGTACTCGGTAGTTCGCTGCACTATTACTCGGTGAAAGGAAAAATGGGCCAAATTGCAGCCTTGAGCCTAATCAAACTGTTGTTATTGCCGTTTTTAATGTGGCTGTCGGCCACTTACGTTTTTGATTTGTCGAAGGAATTAACTGCTGTGGTGGTGATCTTGTCGGCTTCGCCAACGGGGATAAATGCTTATTTGGTTGCCAGTGAGCAAAAGCAACTCGAAGCGTTAACCGCCAGCACCGTGGTAGTAACCACAGTGCTGTGCATGTTTACGATTTCAGGATGGTTGATGTTTTTATTGTAGAAA
>CALKGI010000133.1 GCA_938085045.1 uncultured Alteromonadaceae bacterium | reverse complement strand
ACTCTTCTAACACTTTGCGTTCGCTGATGTCAGTAAATGTGCCCACCACCCCTTTTATTTTTGATTTGTCATCACGTCCGGTCACCTTAGAGCAGGCACTTATCCATATCCATTGTCCAGAACCGGTCTTAATTTGATGATCCATCCGGCAGTCATCTACACCATCATTCATGTGACTGTTAACGATTTCGCCAAGTAGCGAAAATGCCGGGTTTTGAGGATTTTGTGACACCGCACTGGCATCTAACACGGTTTGATTTTGATCCAACCCAAGCATTTTTAACCATTGCTTAGAGAACAAAAAGGTTTTATTTCGGGCATTGTAGTCCCATAACACGGTGCCAGTACCTTCTAGCGCCAAGTTCTGTCGATGTTGCGCTATCGTCATCAATTCAGCCATACGCATACGAGCATTAATCCACAACGACAACAACCCGTTGATGATCATGCCCGACACTACATAGAACAAAATGTGCCAATAAAATGTTTGATTCGCTTCATTGAGCGCTTTGAGATGGTCTTCGGCTATCTGCCCAGACAGTTTCAACGCCAATTGGTGCATCAAGTCAATCCTTTGCGTGGAATACACCCACCACTGCTGGGCATTAACGATTTTAATTGGCGTATCAAAACTATTTGACCACTGATTGATGATCGCAGACCACTCAGTTTTCGCAATACTGCCCTTTTCTAGCATCCAATCAAAGAGTACTTCTACCTCTTGCCACTGTGGGTTGTTAGTGATGTTAGCCAGCAGCTGATGATTATCGCCGATGTCGGTGAGTTCAAATAAAGCCAATAGGGTTTGGCGCGCCGTGCGGTTTTTTTGCAGTTCGATGCTTTGCTCGGCATCTAGCTGACGTTCAATGAAAACATGAGTCAACGAAGCCCGTTCAACCCCCAATAGTTCAGCGCTTTTAAGCAAGTAATAATACGCCATAATACCGTTATAATTGGCACTTCTTTTGGTTTGCCTCACCGCTTTGGCTAACACATCAATCAGTTGAGTATTGAGTAGGCCGTAACGGATAACAATTTGTTTTGCCGACAATTGCTGTTGGTCAATTTGCAGCCTCAGTTGTTTGATAACAGATTTAATATCCATAATCTGCAACGATAATTTGGTTTGTGGCTGGTCTGCACTGTGATGGATAAATTCGGTGAGTTTTTGACTTGTTACAACCCTTTGTTTGATCAGGCTTGTATGGGAGATATTGGCAGTGTTATTTGTATTTTCTCTATAGCGGTGGGCAGAGACCACCGACAGCCCCCGTTCTTTTTGTAGCTGATACACCAGCATACCCGAGTGAATGCCATATTCGTTAACACTTTGAATTTGTGTCAATTCTTCGATATATAAGTACTGCTGACGCAGTTCTGTAACAGCAAAAATCATCAAACATAAGCTGCTTACCAATAAAGATATATAGGAACCTTTCAATATAGGCTGATCATTAACGAACATCGTCGCTCTTTGCCTTTGGCTGGTAAGTTTGTAAAACCAACAATCCCGTCAGTCATCGACAAACCTATGTTTTACTGCGTCAGTTCATTTGTGCCTGTTGAACTGCCTAAGGTTGTACTTTAATGGAAGGATGGATGAAATAACAACTTATCCATACTCATAATATGCTCAATCATTCAGGTGTTCAAAAAGCGACCCTTTGAATCTTCTTCAAAAAGAAAAACGCTTTTACGTTGATGAGACAATTCAAGTTGCTTACGATATTGCGATTCGCGTTCATTAATGGTGGTATTGTGCATATTGATGATGGTTTTAACATGTACTTGGTTGTCGCGAGGAATATAGTACAGTTTACGCGCACACACCCCGCCCACATCAGCACTAACCACGGGTATTTGCTCTATTTGGCAATACTGCTTAACAAACTCTATGTTCATCTTGCCAATATCGACATGCGCGTCAGTTACGCAGCCACCACCAAATATTTTGGCACTTAAGTTTTGGCGCGAACCGCCAAGCTTGATGATGTCGTTGACTAACCACTCCATCGCCACATTACCATAACGGGCGGCATTGGTGTTTTGCAGCACCAGTGAGTCATTGCTTTGTTTACTTGAAGGCAGCATAAAATGATTCATACCACCAATCTTTAATCTTGATTCATACAGGCAAACCGAAATACACGACCCCAGCACAGTGACCAACATTTCGTCGCCAGCACAAGCAAAATAATCACCCGGCAGAAGTTTGACCGCCTTTCGGTCAAATCGAGCATCGTGATAACAACTAAATGTTTTTCGTTGTTCCGCTACCTTCATCAAGTGATTAGTCCCTTGCACGCGTGGTTAGTCATGATGTGCCTGCCAACTCTGCTGGATTATTCAACTCCACGTGCTTATCACGTGCAAACTGTTCAACATCTTCTAGAGCAAATCGACGATGACCACCTGCGGTCATGTGGGCTTTCAACTCACCCGATTCAGCCCATAAGCGCACTGTTGCCGAGGTAACCCTAAGCATTCGCCCTACATCTTTAGGCATCAGGTAGCTTTTTAATGAGTTCATAATTGCCTCATACCAAACCAATAAATTTGCGGTGAGGATTAACGTAACCTGAGCATTGTGCAACTAACTTGACTTAGATCAACCAAATTGACGGTTTTTACGCTTTTAACGGTTTTGGGGGTGAGGCGATTTTAGCGAGTGAGTATAGAAGGTGGGTATTGCATGAGGTGGCAGACATCCGTCCATGGACATCTATTAGAACAGCTCGTTTATGGCTTTTTAAACACCAAAGTAAAACGGTCGGTATTGCCACTGACAGTTTTACGGCCAACTTCATAACGCAATTGGTCGTCTGGGCGATAAAACATATCCGATTGCTTTTCTAACACAAAACCGGCGGCTTGAACCTCTAAAATCACTTTAACCGGGTCTTCTCGGCGTCCTAACTCACGAGTCTCTGGTGCCATATGACGACGACTGTGGTCAACTATCACATAACGTCCACCAGATTTAAGCGCATCAAAAGCATCTTTGTTGATTTTGGCTTTGTCTTCGAGATTAAAATTATGGTATTCGCGAATATTGAGCACCATATCCATGCCAGTCAAACCATAACCATCCTGTTTGTAGCTATAACGGCGCTCTTTACGGTCCCAGCTCAGGTCGATTGGCAGTTTTTTGATGTTGTCGAACCCAGGTTTAGATAAAATCGGATCGATATCTTTTAAATAATACCCGCTAGAGACCACATAAAGCTGGCCTTTTTCGTTAAGAATTGGCCCCAATATTTTGGTGTACCAACCGTTACCTGGGGCAATTTCGAGTACTTTCATGTCTTGTTTAAGACCAAAAAACTCAAGGGCATAAACAGGCATTCGGTTACGATCGCGCTTGGTGTCGGCTTCGTTGCGAATGTCGCTTTTCATTGCCGCTCTCGCCGCTTCTTGCATCGGTGAAAGTTGTGATTGGGCGATGGCTGGCACGGCTGCTGTAAAGCAGCAAAGGGCCAGTGCTAATGTAGATTTTTTCATACTTAATTTGATTTCCTATGGTTACGTCGCAGCCACAATAATCAATCGCTTAAGATAAGGCAATAGCTTAGAATTAACTGCTTACAAAGCACCAATTAAGCCGTCAAACAACTCAACGGTGACTTCTTCGCCCACCTCTACTGTACCCCGCTCGCGTTCAACAATGATGTAACAATCGCCCACCGACATAGACGAAAGAATGCCCGAACCTTGGCTGCCTGTAGTGCACACTACTGCCTGACCATCTTCGATACCAAAAATGCCACGTTGGTAGTCTGTTCTGCCCGGTCTTTTGCCAATGCGAGAGGTTAATTTGGCTTTAAAACGCGGACGTTTATATTCGCTTTGCCCCATCAGTTTTCGAATGGCTGGCACTGCCAATTGGTGAAAAGTCACCATTGAAGATACCGGGTTACCCGGCAGACCTATGAAATGACTGTTGGGCAGTTGACCAAAAGCAAAAGGTTTACCCGGTTTAATGGCTAGTTTCCAAAAGCCGATTTGCCCTTGTTCTTCAAGAATGTCTTTGGTGTAATCGGCATCGCCTACCGATACCCCACCTGATGAAACCACCACATCGGCTTGTTCATCGGCGCTTTTGAACGCGGCTCGAATCAGGTCTTTGTCATCTGGGATAATGCCCAAATCTATAATCTCAACATTCATTCGCGATAACATCGCAGATACCGTGAAACGGTTACTCTCGTATATGTCGCCATAGTTCAGTGCCTGTCCGGGGATTTTTAATTCGTCACCAGTAGAGAACACCGCCACTTTCACAGTGCGAAAAACACTAAACTGAGCAATACCTAACGAGGCCATTAAACCAATATCGGCTGCGGTGATTTTACGGCCTTGCTTTAATACCACATCATCAACGGCAATATCTTCGCCGCTACGACGCACACTGTTGCCTACTGGTGGTTTTACGGTAAAGCGAATGGCGTTGCCATCGACCTCTGTGCGTTCTTGCATGACCACACAATCTGCACCCTCAGGAATGGTTGCGCCAGTCATGATACGAATGCACTGGCCTTTGGTCACTTCACCGTCATAAGGGTGACCAGCAAATGATTGGCCAACCAATTGCAGCGTATCGGCGTCGACCAAATCTTCGCTTCGCATGGCATAACCGTCCATCGCAGAATTGTCATGAGGCGGCACGTTGAGGGTCGATTGAACATCAACCGCCAATATACGGCCTAAACAATTGGGCAAATCGACCTGCTCGGTTTGAGTCACCGCACTGATGGCGCCAAGCAATTTGTCCATTGCAGATTCTATCGACATCAAACCTTGGGTATCACAACAGTCCATACTTTATCCTTACTTTTAATTGGGTAGTTTTAACTCGCTGCCAGTTCACACAGCTTAATCACACTTTTGAGGTTGCGGGTGGTGGCGCTCACTAATAGCTTATTTTCAATAAATACATTCGACAATTTGCTTTTGCCATAACCATTGGGGCAATGCAAATACACTACAGAGCCGTCAACCACTAGCTTTTCGGGCGCTTTTACGTATGTGGCAATGTTGTCTATTTTGTCTTGGTGTGGTTCGCCTGCCAAAAACGTAACCAACACTTGGGTGCCGTCTTTTTCGACTTCTATTCCGTCAAAAGGCAAATTGTTCAGTACTGCGTTAAATTCGTCAACCGTTCTAACATCTACCGGCACGTCGAACGAATATACTTTAGTTATCGCCTGTTCTATTTGGTTTTTAAGTATTGCTTTGTCGCTTTGCTCACACTCACTGTTGTACTCAAATAAAACGTTACCGCTTTGAATGTAAGTGCTGACATTACAAAACCCCAAACTTTCGTACAGGGCTTTAAGGTCGGCCATTTTAATCTTTTTTTGACCGCTAACATTGATGCCGCGCAAGATCGAGATAAATTTCATGCCAAAGGCCCGTCATGTGAATGACTCTATAAGTTTTGCCACATATTAAATTAAAAGAACCTCACTGCAAGCACAAGATTACTGATAGGCCCATTTTCTGTTAAACTGCGCGCAATCGCGTCTTAATGGCCATATTCAATGAGCTTCTCGAATTTAACACTAAACAAAAACCTGCTTAGAGCACTCACCGAATTGGGTTATGACCAACCCACCCCAATTCAGCTGGGCACCATTGAGCCCATTTTAAAACAGCAAGACATTATGGCCCGCGCTCAAACTGGCACAGGAAAAACAGCCGCCTTTGCACTGCCCATTTTACATCGCTTGGCTGAGAATGAATGCGAAGGCAGGCCGGTTCGTGCTCTTGTATTAACCCCTACCCGTGAACTTGCCCAGCAGGTTTATAAAAACTTTGAGGGCTATGCAAAATACACCGAATTAAAATCAGCCATCGCCTATGGCGGCGTTAGCATCAAAGCCCAAATCACCGCGCTTAAACAAGGCGCCGATGTGTTGGTTGCTACCCCGGGGCGGTTGCTCGACCACTTAACCAACGGCACGGTAACACTCGATAAATTACAATTTTTAGTGTTCGACGAAGCCGACAGAATGCTCGACATGGGTTTTATGGACGAAATTAGCCGCGTACTAAAATGCGTGCCCAAGCAGCGTCAAACCCTGATGTTTTCGGCCACTTTTGATGATGACATACATAAACTCGGCAAAACCCTGCTCAATGACCCGCAATTAATAGAAGTAGACGCCATCAACACCGCCGCCGAAAAGGTCGAACAAATCATTTATGCGGTAGACAAAGACCGTAAGCGCGAAATGGTCTCTCATATGATTGGAGCCAAAAATTGGCGTCAGGTATTGATTTTTGTTCGCACCAAACAAGGCGCCGATGCACTGGCCAAAGAAATGGGCAAAGACGGCATTAAAGCGGTGTCGATTCACGGCGATAAATCACAAGGCGCTCGCGAAAAGGCATTAGAAGATTTCAAACAAGGCACCATTAGAGCATTAGTAGCCACCGATGTTGCCTCACGAGGGTTAGACATTCGTCAGCTAAACTACGTGATTAATTATGAGTTGCCCTACAACGCCGAAGATTATATTCATCGTATTGGTCGCACAGGCCGCGCTGGAGAAAACGGGCTGGCAATATCGCTGATAAGCCCAGATGAGAACTATCTGCTTGAAGAAGTAGAAAAGGTGCTAGATGAAAGATTAGTGGCACAGTGGATGCCAGGTTATGAGCCAGATTTAACCAAAGATACCAGTGGTGGCCGGCCTAAGAGTAAGGCACAACATAAAAAACGCAACCAAAAGGGTTCTGGACGAGCGGGAGGTTCTGGAGGACGGCGCAGACGTTAAAATTACCCCATCATCGCGCGGGTTTTGCCTTGAATCCGCGAATTTTACCACTCATGTTCATCGTTTTTTTCTTAACTTGTGACCTAGCTCACACATCCCGCATCATCTGTTTTTTGTTTCGTGAACTGCCTCACAGTTTTACTTTGCCACAACAAGTAATCTTAAACCTAGACAGCAGCAACAACCTTTTTAACAAACCGCCGACAAGCTAGGAGACTTACATGAGCTATTCAAAGCAACTGAAAAAGCAACAACGTAAACAGACCCTAGCTAAAGAACTGCAAAATGTTCGCTCTGGCTCAGCTTATGGTGGCAGCAAAAGTTCGAGTTCAAAGGGTTTAGTTGGTTTCGTGCTGTTGTGTGGTTTTATCGCCAATACCATGAGCGCCAATGCCGATGCGGCAACTCATGTACCCTCATCCGCACACTTGCATAGCTTTGAGGCACAAAATCAGACATTCACCTTGGTAACAGGTCCAGCCAAAAAAGTAACATTGTGAACTCGCTCACAGTTTTACAGCCCAATTCGGGATAAGCTCGAATCAAATCATAATAAAAATCAGCTAAAGGAACCTATTATGAGTTATCAAAAACAGATGAAAAAACAAAAGCGCAAGCAAATGGCGCTTGAAAAACAAAAACAAGCCGACAGACGCAACGCAGGCTCTGGCCAGTCAGGCGGTTCGCCTTGGAAAACCGTATTAGGCCTTATCGTTGGCACTTATCTTGTGATTCAATTTAATGCCTCTGCCGATGCCACGACTATTGCCAGTTTGTTGCCTTAACATCATCTCGCAATAGGCTATTTGGCGGTATAAAAGAACCTATTACTTTGTGCCGTAGGGGCATCACCCGCGACTGCCCTTAATGTGATTTAGCAAAAGCCTGTAGGTAACCCCAAACATGGGCGGACACAGGGGTCCGCCGCCTCGCCGCCCCTACGACAACCCCATAGCGAAAAGCCTCCTGCTCCCTCTCTTAATATGATTCAACAAAAGCCTGTAAATTTAATTTAAAAAAAAGGCTCCGTAGGGGTAGACCCCGTGTTTGCCCTTTTTTAGATACCTTAAATATTTCAATATGTTGCGTAATTAAAGGCAATCACGGGATTGCCCCTCCGATTGCCAAAGCGAGGCTTTACTTATACATTCGCAGGTCGATGAAACTCGATAACATTTGAATCAGGGTCTCTGATAAAAATAAACTTCGCTCCTTCAGGTGTGGTTATTGGACCTCCGGTAATGGTAAAGCGCAGTGACTCTAGTTGGTTTGTTGTTTCATCTAAGTCGTTCACTTCAAGCGCTACGTGGGTATAACCTGTATGCTTGTCCTTCACATCCATCAACACATTTAGTGTTTCGGTGTCACTAGAATTAAGAATAAAGTTAATATTCACACCACATGGGTGCTCCATTACTGCAACAGGTTCTGGGCCAATAGGGCCAACGATAAATTCAAAACCAAGCTTGGCGTAAAATTCGCGAGTAACGTCTAAATCGGTGACTCTAATACCTACGTGGTTAATTCTGGTTATGTTTATCATCTGTATTTCCTCAATGTTTGGTTTTGATCGTATTTTGCAAAAAGTAAAATTATTTGCCCGATGGCGATTTTGAGTCAGGCTGACCTATCATTTTGCAGACCTATCATTTTGCAGACCTATCTTTTTGCAGACCTATCTTTTTACAAAGTTCAATCATGGTTTTTGCCTCTTCAAGTGATAAACCTGTCGCGCAGAACGCTTCATTTGTGGCCGCATGACTGCATGAAGCCAGTTTCTTTCCTTGTGCCGTCAACTCAACAAGCTTCTTTCTGTCGTTACCTTGCACCCTGCCAAATTTGATTAGAGATTTTGATTCAAGGTTTTTTAGCAGTGGCGTCATTGTCGCTTTGGTAAGGTTGGCACTACCGGCCAATTCGGTGATAGATACCCCATCGTTTTCCCACAAAGCCATCATCACCACAAATTGCGTATAAGTAATGCCAAAGGGCGCCAGTATAGGACGATAGATAGCGGTTAACTTACCGGACGCGCAATACAATGAAAAACACAGTTGTTCTTTAAGCCTTGCGGCATTTTCTGTCATTTGAGTCATGACCCTTGTAACAATAGGCTGCCATTATTCAATGTTAAGTATTTTATTGCAAGATGATATGTATACATATAGTATGTACACATACAATAATTGTGTGAGAAAACTTAAATGAAAATATTAACCACTTTAATCGCTCTAGTATTAACCTCGACAACGGCCTTCGCTCAAGAGCGTGTGGCATTGCCCAATGACTATGAAAATACATTCACCGAATATTTATCGTTAGATAGAACACAAAACCCCGACCAATTTATTCGCCTGCTTGCCAATGATGTCGCGATGCAAGGCAAAGATAAATCAGGTGGGCTGGCTGATGGTTCGGTGCTTGTGGCTGAGGTGTATTCTGTTAAGAAAAATGCCGATGGCAGTGTTAAAAGCAGCATGTTAGGGCGCAGGTTAAAAGACAAATTACTTTTAATTGCAGTAATGGAAAAAAGCAATGGGTTCGCTGCCACATCAAAATCAACAATTAAAACAGGTGATTGGGATTTTGCGACTTATAAACCCAACCGCAATGTCGCGCCTAAAAACCTTGATCAATGCCGCGCATGTCACGCGCCGTTAACTAATACCGACTTTTTATTTTCACTTGAGCATATTGCACAATAAAGCGGGTTCATGGCCAAGGCACAATATTTGGTTACACAATATTTGGTTACACATTGGCGTTGCCCATTAATAGCGTGTTTTTGTCTATTGTATTAGGCTGTCAACATCGTATTCAAAAGCATGTATACAGTGATGACATTATTTACTAAAGGATTAACCACCAAGTCGGCTTTGGCCGCCATTCCCCTAGCCTTTTTAACCGCATGCGGCGGCGGTGGTGGCTCTACGCCCACACAAACCACCCCACCACCGATAGATAACACGCAGCCCCCAGTTGTTGAACCCGAAACCTACACTGGGGCAATTAACAGTTTCAGTAATGTATCAGTTCAAAACTTACCTACTGGGCTTAGCGCACAATGCATGGATGTCGAAGCACATGACATGGACGGCGATGGCGATACCGACCTGGTACTAGCCATAGAATTCGGTGCCAATATTGTGCTCAACAATGATGGTAACGGGGTGTTTACCCGCTCAACTGGCCTACCCGACTCAGCCCACGACAGCGAAGATATTGCGGTCGGGGATTTTAATAACAATGGCCTATTGGATGTCTTGTTTGTTAGCGAAGACGATCAGGTAAATGAGTTATTTTTGAATCAAGGCAATGGTACTTACCTTGATGCCAGCTCTCGTATCAATTTTGGTGGTATCTCTAATGCAGTGGTGACCACCGACTTGAACAACGATGGTGCGATGGACGTTATTATCGGCAATGTCGGCCAGCTCGGTGTGCTGATTAACGATGGTAGCGGGTTTTTCACCAACGAAACCCAAACCCGATTCTCATTAGACAGCTACCGCGTTCAAGGCTTAACGTTGGCCGATGTCGACAATGACGGCGATTTGGATTTGCTCACCGCCGACGAGCGCCGTAACCGGATATTCATTAACAATGGTGATGGATTTTTTACCGACGAAACCAGTGGCCGTTTGCCCAACGTAGAAGATGAAACGCGTGAAGTCATAACAGCAGACATAGACAATGACGGCGACCTAGATATTTATTATGCCAACGTCACTTTTTTAACCAATTTTGCCGCCAACAATCGCCTGTTGCTCAATAACGGTTCAGGGGTGTTTCAAGAAGCCACCAGCCAGTTGTCGACCAATCCCAGTGATGACACTTTCAGCGCTGCGTTTGTTGAATTAACCGGTGATGATACCCCAGATTTAATTGTGCCCAGCTCATTTGTTTTTGGTAACGTTGCGGGCAGTTACGCCGTTTATGCCAACGACGCTACTGGCCGTTTTCTCAAAGCCAACCTAGCAACAGCCCTGCCCCTAGGCAACGGTTTTGACATAGCAACAGCCGATTTTAATAACGATGGAAAATTGGATATGTATTTGTGCAACCGCTCAACCGGTAATCCGGGCACCTCGTCATCAGTTGGTGGTACTGACGCCTTGGTTTTTGGGGATTGATACATTGGCAGGGGCTTTTTGCCCCTGGTAACCGATTTTAATGCCCGTTCGAATGGTTTTGCTGCTTTGACTGCTGTCAGTTTTTTTTGTGTCCATTGTTTAAACGCTCTTCTAAATTAACAACTAATAGAATGAGCGATATTTAATCACAGGTTAGCTTGTTTCCCAACCAGAAAATCGACTAAATTTGAGACTGATCACTTATTTGAATAATTTAGTATTATTCTATTTGAATTAAGTCGCGCGGTGCATGGGTCAGCATTTCGTAACCGGTGTTGGTCACCCGAATATCATCTTCTATCCTTAATCCGCCCCAGCCCGGAATATATAGGCCCGGTTCAATGGTGATCACCATATTTTCTTGTAGTGTGATAACGCAGTCTTTTTTCAAAAATGGCAGCTCATGTAAAAATAATCCCACGCCATGGCCCAATCCTTCACCTTGAAACTCGGCGAACTCGCTGGCATCTAGTATTTTTTTCGCTTCATTGAAAGGGTGTGCGCCCGAAATACCGGCTATGACGCTTTGCACACCAATCTGTTGTGCCTTTTTTACCGTTTGATAAACGGCTAACTGTTTTTTGTTCGGCTCGCCAACCACAAAAGCACGAGTCATGTCAGAACGATAACCGTTGACCACCGCACCAAAGTCTATGGTGATTAAATCGCCTTTGTTCAATACTTTGTTACTGGCCAAGCCATGGGGTAACGCGGTACGTTCGCCGCTGATTAAAATGGTGGGAAAAGACATGCCCTCAGAGCCGGCCTTTTGCATTTGATATTCTAACTCTAGGCTGGCATCGCGTTCGGTAATACCCGCTTTCATGAAGCTCACCAATTGTGCCAATGCAGCATCGGCAATGTTGGCGGCGGCTTTAATGTTGCCGATTTCGTTTTCATCTTTAATCATGCGCTGCTGCTCAACCCAACCAGCAATGCCAGTAGCCTTGATATTGCTAGGTCTGTTATCCAGCTCTGCAATGATGTCTTCAATCATGCCAAAGCTAAAAAAGTCACGTTCAAAGGCAACATGTTTAACCTGCATTTGCTGCAATACCATGTTGAACTGCTGACCAAGGCTGTATTTATCCCGGTTACGCTCAATCACTTCAACACCGGAACATTGTTCTTTGGCTTGCTGCGAATAACGGTAGTCGGTAACCAGATAAAGTGAATCGGTGCTGACAATTAGGTAGGCGACATTGGCATCATCATTGGCTAAGCCGCTGAGATAACGGCAATTTTGGGTGCTGGCAATAATCAGCGCATCATAAGGCGAACTACTGAGGCGACTGCGAAGGGTGTTGACTCTTTGGTTGATGTTTACTTGCATTGTGCCATCTTAGGTAGTTTATATTGTGCACAATGATAGCAAATTCTTGGGGTTTAGAAAAGGTGTTGGATGAAGGTTATTTAATCGTTCAAGTGTCGGGCTTCGTCGCAAGCTCCTCTCGGCTCGGGCATCCTGCTTCGCCCTACCTCCTCCAATCCCTGGAGTCGAACCACGACCTACATTGAGCTGCGATTATTTGGGTTTCGGGGGATAAGAATTCATCCATGAAGGTTCATTCCTGTTGGCATCCATGCCGCCACTAAATTGAGCTGCGTTCTCCTGTTGGAGAACGGTCTCAATTTACCCAATAAGGTCTCATCTTAATCGCTGATTTACGTGTTTGCTCCATCGCCAGCAATAAACTTTCAATTTGTTGCTCCAACCAATTAAGAGTCGAACGGCTTTCAGAACTCTGAACTTTCATCGCCAATGATTGCAACAAGTGCAGCGTTTTAAGTTCGTCTATTCCCCGAGATAAGTCTAGCCATGGCATTCTAAAATCATCGCGTAATGTGTTTGAGAACAGGCCACCAACGCTTGAGCCTGTCATCAGGCTTCGTTTGAGTTGTTGATGATGCGAAACATAATCATCAATCGTTAACTGCTGACGCGAAGGCATAACAGTCAACAACGATTGCCAATTACTATTGAGCAAATCTGAGGCAACGCTTTGTAAGGCGTTTTCTGATTCGCCAATAAAGTCTAGTTTTGGCGACTTACGCCAACCTTTTTCGATTAACCACAAGCTGATATCAAGGATGAATTTATTGTAACGAGGCAATGAAAAAAACTGACGAATGCCGTTTAATGAGGGATCTTTTTTGGCTTCGTCTTCAACCAATTTCGACAATGCCACATTTAAATCTAAACGCTTGCGATACTTACCGGTTTTTGACATCAACTCTTTTAACTGGCGGCCATGCTCAACCCAATCAAATGATTTAAGAATCCACTTACTTTCGTCTTTAAAGTACTGAGCGGTTTCGTCGCTAACCACCATCGAATATATCCACAAGCCATGGCGAAGCAAAGCTGCACCGTCGGTAAAACGCCGTAATGCCAATAGCGAAGGGTTATCGATAAAACACTGTTCATGATGCTGCATAAACATCAAACCATATTCCAGCGTTTTTGCGAACGCCATTTCGAGGGTATCGAGTTGTTTTAACGGCACCTGACTCAAGTAACTGCGAACCTCAAGCCCTTCATCATTGTGTAACTGGTAACCCCGGGCAGCCTTGCTTTGAAAACCAATTCGAATCGCATTAGGTTCAGCTTCGTCATTAGCCTTTTCATGATTGGGTAAAGTACGCACCAACTGTTCGGCAAACTCAAATAGATGACAAGGTTCACCTTTTATCAACTCTAATTCTACTTCGCTAATTGGCGACTGCGCTTGCCCGCTGGTGATAAGGCCCTGATCAAATACCATTTCAAATTCGCAAACATCGGTTTTAATACGCCAAATTTGACGCTTGAAGTCGGTGGTAAACAGTGGGACAAGTGCAGCTTGCAGGGTATCGGGGGTCATTGGCAATATCGCCACGTCGAATAACGCCATATTTGGCTCAGCGCTGTCAATATCGACATTGTATTCGCGTCTTTGATGTAAGCCGCCAACCACTGTGCCCGCTGTTTTAATGGTTTGTTCCCACACACCATCTGTGCTGCGGGTTCTAAGACCAATATCGTTTTCGCGCAATACTTTGTCGGCGGTATCAAAATAGGTGTTAGCCAAATGAACGGTTTTTTCTTCTACTGTTGTGCTGTTCTCACATGCACTGTTTTGGCTTTCGCAGAAGTTGTCGACCAGTAATGTCAGTGCCGCCTCGGCTGATGAGCACACCAAAAATTTGAGTTCTATCTCAATTTCCATTGGTTTTTTCGATACCCTTGGGTTAATTCATGTTCGATGAAGAATCAAAATACTAGAGCTTGTTAAAGGATGCAAGCCAAGCCTGTTGGTTCGCATTGTTTCATCCCTTGATTGTTGCCTCAATAAGCCCTAATATCAGCGGATAATTCAACTGTTTGTCATAACCATAAGAATATTGGATAGCTATGTTTAAATCTCGGTTAAAAACCCTGGTATTGATTGCCCTTTTATCACCATTATATATAGCTGCGCAGACGGATGATTCGCCTGATGGAACTAATACACAAACAAGCGACAACACCAACGCGTTGGCAAGCGTTGATGGTTATATCAAAGACGATTTATTCATTTATTTTCATTCGGGTTCAAGTAAAAAATTCAAGATACTCGGCAGCATCAAGGCAGGTGCCCCGTTGCAAATGTTAGATGCAAACGAAGAAACCGGTTACATCCAAATAAAAGATGAAAAAGGTCGTATTGGTTGGATTGAACAAAGCAGCTACACCACAGAGGCTGGCGATACAATCAAGCTCAACGCGTTGCAAGTCAAATACGATGAGTTGGTCGAAACCACCAAATACAGTGAATCTTCAATGGATGATTTAATCATCAAGCTCAAAGCCGCCAACGATTCCTCTGAAGAACAAATGCAAAAAATTGCGATCCTCGAAAAAGAAAAGCTCAATCTGCAAGATGAAGTGTCTAAAAATATTGATACCCAACAACAAAACCAAATGCTTTACGGCGCCGCCATTATCGCAGTTGGTATTTTGTTTGGTTTACTAATGCCATCTTTAGTGCGCCGCCGTAGACGCAACGAGTATCTTTAAATTTATCTCACCCGGAGGATGGGTTAGGCGAGATTCGAGCCGTAACCCATCGGGCCATATCTTCATGTGTGTAATTAATTAACTTTAACCATCGTGCGCTTTGCTTCACTCCAATTAACATGAAACTTCTTACCTGACGTTTGGTCTTTTCGCTCAAATGTATGGGCACCAAAAAAGTCTCGTTGTGCCTGTAACAAGTTAGCTGGTAAGTTTTCACAACGATACGAATCGTAATAAGCTAATGCCGAACTCATCGCCGAACACGGAATGCCCGCCATTGTGGCGTCTGCTATGCTGTGTCGCCAGTTATGTTGATACTCGGCGATTTGACCGGCAAAGTAAGGGTCGAGCAACAAGTTTTGCAATGACTCGTTGCGTTCATAAGCTTGTGTAATCGACAGCAAAAATGACGCTCGAATAATACAACCGGCCCGCCAAACCTTGGCTATTGCGGCAAAATCCAATTCCCAACCTTGCTCAATTGACGTCATGTTCATCAACTGAAAGCCTTGCGCATAAGCGCAGATTTTGGCGCAGTACAAAGCATCGTGTAGTCTTTGAATAATCACAGTCGCATCTTCACCAGCTAACGCTTTTGGCTCAGGGCCTTTTAGAATGCTGGCGGCAATAATTCTTTCATCTTTCATTGCCGACAAAGAACGCGCAAAAACTGATTGGGCAATTGTCGTCGCCGGACTGCCAACTTGTAAAGCATTCACCGCAGTCCATAAACCAGTGCCCTTTTGACCAGCTCGGTCAAGAATAATATCCACCAGCGGCATGCCTGTATCATCATCAATATGCTCAAGCACTTCAACGGTAATACCAATAAGATAACTGTTCAAAACCCCTTGATTCCACTGCTTAAACACCTGAGCAATATCAGCAGGTGTCATGGCCAGCGTTTCACGCATAATGTGATACGCCTCGCAAATGAGCTGCATATCGGCATATTCAATACCATTGTGCACCATTTTGACATAATGCCCAGCACCTGCTGGACCAATATAATCAGCGCACGCTTCGCCTTGTGGCAGCGGCTCATCAATTGAATGACGCTCTAGAGCTTTGCCGGTTTGTGGGTCGACTTTAGCCGCAATGGCCTGCCAAACGGGTTTGATGCGAGTCCAAGCGTAGGGGTCGCCACTTGGCATCAAAGAAGGGCCAAAACGAGCGCCAACTTCACCGCCAGAAACCGCTGTAGCAAAAAAGATGAGCTTACCCTGATAATGTTTTTCGCGAGTGATGGTGTCGGTCCACAGGCTGTTGCCCGTATCAACCACAATGTCGTCAGCACTGATGCCAGCATCAATTAATTTGTCACACACATCATCTACTGGTGCGCCCGCTGGCACCGACAATACAATTAAATGAGGCGCTTTTAATTTGCCAAGTAACTCGGTAAATGAAAGGCAACCCTCAATGCGAGGGTCTTGCTCGCCGCGCTCAGCAGCTTCTTGAGCCAACAGGTCGTTGACTTTGTTGTGGTCTAAATCAAACGCCGCTACCCGGTAGCCATTGTCGGTCAAGTTCAGGGTCAGGTTTTTGCCCATGACACCCAAGCCGATAAAGCCGATATCACACAGTTGATCATCTGTTTGCATTGAAAAATATCCCGTTGAGACTGAAAAAATTGCCGGATTATAGCGTATTTTGGCTTAGAAGCATATTGGGTATGGTGCATTGACGGCTGCGCGCTATGAAGCTATAACCTTCTAACAAGAATTACGCCTATCAGGAGCGAAAACGATTGAGTACCAGCAAACACGGTTTAAGTAAAAGCCTACAACAGTTAGATATATTGGCCCTTTCATTTGGTGCCATGATTGGTTGGTCTTGGGTTGTATTGATCTCCCAATTGATGCAACGCTCGGGCAGCTTAGGGGCCATTATTGCCACACTAACTGCCGGGGGCGTGATTGTGGTTATCGGTATGATATATGCCGAACTGACTGCCGCCATGCCTGAGGTTGGCGGTGAACACGCGTACAGCTTGCGGGCATTGGGCAAAACGGCCTCTTTTTATTGTACTTGGTCAATTGTTTTTGCCTATGTGTCGGTGGTGGCCTTTGAGGCCGTTGCTTTGCCCAGTGTGTTAGAGAATTTATTTCCGAGTTTAAAAAATGGCGAATTGTGGCAGGTCAACGGCGCTATGGTCTATTTCGACCAAGCCGTTATTGGTGCGCTGGCATCGATATTAATCACTTGGATCAATATCCGTGGGGTTCGCATTGCAGCGATAATACAAGGCATTGTCGTGGCGGTGATAGTGTTGTCTGGACTCGCACTATTTGTGGGTTTGGGCGCAAAAGGTGAAGCGATTAATATGACTCCGCTTATCGTTGGCGGAGGCAGTGGTATATTGGCGGCAATGGCGTTGGTTCCTTTCATGATGGTGGGATTTGATATTATCCCCCAGGCCGCTGAAGAAATTGATTTACCCGCAAAGAAAATTGGTCAATTGTTGGTGTTATCAATCGTCATGGCGATTATTTGGTATGTGCTAATCGAACTCGCTGTTGGCATGTTATTAACCGCAGATGAGCGCAGCACATCAACACTTGCCACAGTAGACGCAACAGGCGCGGCATGGGGCCGAGCGGGCGCACTGACACTATTAATCGGTGGTGTTGCCGGTATATTAACCAGCTGGAATGGCTTTTTATTGGGCGGCAGCCGAGCGTTATTCGCCATGGCAGCAAGCGGCATGTTACCCGCCTTTTTGGCCAAAGTTCATCCAACCTATAAAACCCCAGTGAATGCGATTTTGTTCATCGGTATCCTCGGCACTTTAGCACCATTTTTAGGCAAGCAAGCCCTTATCTGGTTTGTTGATGCCGGAAGCCTAGGGTTAATGGTGGCGTATATCGTTGTAACCGCTTCGTTCTTAAAACTCAGATACAAAGAGCCAGATATGCCACGGCCTTACAAAGCCTTTGGCGGCAAAGCGTTAGGCTGGTTTGGTTTATTGGCCAGTGTCTTGATGACCAGCCTTTATTTACCGGGAATGCCAGCGGCATTGGTTTGGCCGCAAGAATGGATAATGGTGATAGTGTGGTTTGCAGGGGGGAGTTTGTTGTATTGGCGAAGTGGGAAATTGTGAGGCTTCGATAGGGGCTGGAGGTACTGACCGGAGGCTCCGCAACGGGGTAGAGTACCCGGCACCACCACCAGCCGGGGATAGACCAGATCGCAAAAACTGCGAACGCGAAGCAGTTCCACGTTTTGACGACTGCTCTGTCCCCTGTTGCCTAGCCTCCGCACCACTGCAATGCTGTTGACTTAAGATTAAAAAATCAAAAACTTATCACCACAGAGGACGCAGAGGACACAGAGAAGGGCAAAAACAAAAACCAGTAATTTTGATCTTTTTTCTTTTCTCTGTGCTCTCTGCGTCCTCTGCGGTTAAA
>CALKGI010000132.1 GCA_938085045.1 uncultured Alteromonadaceae bacterium | reverse complement strand
CTTGTTTGACAGTTAACTTGTCGCCTTTGCTGTCGAGGTAGCTAAAACTGGCTGCGATATTCAACGGTTGTGACAACCCCAAAAACGTTTGTGCCATGTTGGTCGATAATTGTCGCCTTGAAAATGAGCCACCTCCTAGTTGTAAACTGTAGTTATTAGAGGTGTTGTTGTCAGCATCTGCTTTTTTAGTCAAAATATGAATGATAGCCGAAACAGCATAACCACCATAAAGCGCAGAGCCCGGGCCACGTATGACTTCAAGGCGTTCTATGTCGTCAACCGGACGCTGATAAAAGTCAAAGCTGCCGTCAAAGGCATCGTTGACTGTAACCCCATCTATTAGCACCAAAACACCGTCTTTTAGGCTTAAACCCCGAACTACCATCAAGCGATCACTTTTCAATTGGTTGACTGGGGTGAACCCAGGCACTGAGGTTAATACATCGGTGAGCGTGTCGGCACCCATACGGCGAATTTCATTGGCTGTGATGACTGTGACAATAGAAGGCGCATTAGAGAGTTTTTGCGATTTTTTAACGGCTGTAGTGACTTCTACATTTAAAAGCTGTTCAAGTTCAAGGGAGAAAAGGTCGATATTATCGTCATTTGCATCGACGTTGGATGCCGCAAAGGCCAGAGGTATAAGCAGGTTTTTGGCATAACTGGCGGCTTGTAGTTGAAGGTTTAATCGCATACTCATGCGCCGCCTGTTAATTTTTGCCTGTTACTAATTTATAGTTGTTGCTCATTTTTTGTCAATTTAGGTTTTTCGTCATGTCGACCTACTGACAGCTAGACATACCTCCTGTGATTCCCTCGGGTGTCAACTCGCCATAAAAAGTGGGGCCGATTGTATAGGGGAACACTGGCTCCAGCACGCCGTTGTTGTTAATTACCGTCATGTGGTAGTGATAACCAAAGTTATCGTGATTGTGTCCGTTGTGTTTGTCGAGTTTCTCACCGCCTTTTGCCGTTATCGACGAATTGTGATAGTAATCTTCAAAATAGTATCCTGTGGTGGCGACAAAGGTGTTACCTGATGAGGAGGTTACATTTGTGTTGGTAGTGGGTCCGGATGTTGCAGCTATAGTACCTTTGCCCAAATCGTACTGATCAACCAATTGGCAGCTTCGAACATCGGCAACGCCGCAACCCGACGCCGAGTTAACATCGGCATAATCTCTGGGCACCCAAGCACTTTGTGCCAGTATGCCCTCGGCAAAATAAGGACCGTGGACTGGAAAACCATCGGCGGCGAAACCATAAATCGGTGAATGTGACTGGCCATTATCGCCAATTTCATTTTGCAAGCAGCTTGAAAAACTGTGGTGATGATAGTCACCATCTGTCAATGCGTGGCCTGAGCAGGCACCAAGGTCATACACACCAAATTTGGGGGCGATGTTACGCCATGAGCCTTGTGCATTATAACTGGTGCCATTTGACCAGCTATAAATTGAGGCGCCATTGAGCGTCAAACCTATAATGCCCCTAGTGTTGTTACAAGTCTTAGTGCTTACTTTTGGATTAATTGGCAGTAGCAATACTTTTTGCTGATCAGTCGGGCAGCTGAAGCCTGGAGGCCAGTAACCTAGGCTGCAACTGTCGGTGTTGAAACCGACGGATTCACCAAATTCAACTATTTGGGAGAGAATGGCGATGGTGCTTCCTGTGGGAAAGTCGGTGGCTGCATTGGGGCGGCTGTTTAAAGCATCGATGGCATCTTGGGTCATAGTGACCTTGTAATTGGCTATGCCCGCGGTTTTTATCTCCATGTATTTGGTGTTGTCGAGCGTGGTTTGAGTGACTGACTGGACGTCAGTTAATATACCTGTGCCATTATCAAGAATAAAGTTTGAGCGAGTAAACGAGTTGGTGATCCAAGACGTTACATTAATCAGCATTGTATCAACTGCACTGTTTTGCAGCCCATTGTTAACCACAAGACTGATTAGATAACTGCCTTGGGTGTCGGGCCTGAAGGTGGGCTTAGCAATATTCTCATCAGACAATGTGGCTGTGCTGCCAGTAGGGGCCGACACAAGTGACCAGAAATATTCTAGGTCTAAATTGTTTTGATCACTACTGTTGCTGCCATCAAGTGCAACTGTGTATTGAGTTGTTATTTGTACATCGTCTCCAGCCATCGCCGTTGGCCGAGTATCTCTTACCGATATAGTAATAATATCGGCAATACTGTCGGTAAAACCATCATTTACTACCAATGAGACTAGGTAATCACCGCCAAAGTCGGGTGTAAAAGAAGCAAATGCTGTCGAAGCATTTGATATTGTCGCAGTACTATTTTGTGGCACTGAGCTGAACGACCATTGATAGGTTAGGGCGTGACCTTCAGCATCCGAGCTGTTGCTGCCATCCATATTGGTTATTTGGTTAATATCTAACGATTGATTTTCCCCTGCATCGGCCACGGGGGCGCTGTTGGTGACGGTCAGTGTGAGGGTATCGGGGTCGCTATCTAATGCGCCGTCGTTAACCGTTAAAGACAAAACATAGTTACCGGGTACGTCAGGGGTTAATGATGGGGTGGGCGATGTTTCGTTAGTAATTTTCGCCTTACTGTAGGCCGGATCTGAATCGATTGCCCAAAGGTAAGTCAACGAATCTGCGTTGCTGTCAGTACTTTGGCTACCATCAAACGTGGTGCTTTGACCAATGACGATGGTTTGGTCGTTGCCAGCACTGGCTGTGGGTTTGGTGTTGATGCCAGAAACAATTACTTGGTTTGATGCGCTGTCATCCATACCATCGTTAACCACTAAAGAGACGCTATAGCTACCTAGCATATCAACAACGAAAGTCGGGTTTACTGTATTGTTGTTTGATAAAACTGCGGTGCTGCCCTCAGGTTTAGAGTTCATTATCCAACGATAGGTCAAACTACTATCGTTAAAATCAAAACTGTTGCTGCCATCAAGTGTGGCAATTGTCGTGCGGTTCACGTCGAAATCTGCACCCGCATTAGCCACGGGTATGGTGTTTATAACGCTGACACTTACGGTGTCGGCGATGCTGTCAAGGCGGCCATCATTAACCACCAAAGCAAACACATAATCACCTAAAAGTGTTGGCGTGAAAGTGGGTTTGTCGCTCTCGCTGGCTGATAAACTGACTGAACTACCGCTGGGCTGAGAATCAACAGTCCAATGATAAGTCAAAACTTCGCTTTCTTCATCCGAGCTGTTAGTGCCATCAAGTGTGATTTCAATTTTTGCGGTAGTCGTTTGGTCAACGCCAGCATCGGCGATTGGTGTGGCGTCAAATGCGGTGATTATGACTCTTGATTCGCTGCTTTGCTCGCGTCCATCGTGAACGCTTAAACCTATGTGATATTCGCCGTTAACTTGAGGGGTAAATGTTGGATTGTAAATATCTGAGCTAGACAAACTCGCTGTAGAGCCTGCGGGTGATGCCAAAATAATCCATGCATAGGTCAGTGTATTGCCTTCATTATCTTGGCTACCCGAGCCATCAAGAGAAACTAGGTTGCCCGTGTGAATGGTTTGATTGTCACCGGCATCGGCTATTGGGGCTGTGTTGCTTGCTGTTATGGTTACTCCAACCATATCACTGTCGTCAATACTGTCATTAACCACCAAAGTAAAGGCGTATTGTCCGTCAATATCTGGGGTGAAAGTTGGTGCGACAGACTTGGTATCAGACAAAATGATATTGCTGTTGGCTGGTTTGGTAAAAATGGCCCAGCGATAGGTTAGTGTATTGCCATCGCCATCACTGCTTTGACTTGCGTCAAGCCTGACTTGTACGCCAGTGTTAACCCTTTTATTTTGCCCAGCGTTGGCTACCGGTACACTGTTATTGATAACTGTTGAGGTAACAACGCTTACTATGCTGGTTTCGCTGCTGAGTAGACCATCACTGACCACAAGGCTGACAACATAAGTTGCATCTACATCAACGATAAAAGTTGGTGCAACGGTATCTGCACCAGATAAAACCGCTGTACTGTTGGCGGGTTTACTGACAAAACGCCATTGATAAATAAGCGTGTCATTATTGGCATCAAAGCTGAGCCTGCCATCAAGTGTCGCTAAAGCGCCTGTATTGATTGCTTGGTCGGTACCAGCATGGCTAATCGGTGCGACTTCTATGGCGGTGATGGTTACCGGGTCAATATTACTGTCGATTTGGCCGTCGTTAACCACCAGAGTAAATAGATATTCACCCGCGATATCGGCGGTAAATGTGGGTTCGCTGGCGGTTGGGTCCGACAATATTGCATTGCTGCCCACGGGTTTATTGTTGAAGGTCCAGCGATAGACCAGTGAATGACCATCAACATCTAGGCTTGCGCTGCCATCTAATTGTATCAACGTAGAGCGAGGCTGGCTTTGATCATCGCCTGCACTGGCCACAGGCGCCGTATTAATGAATACCGAACTGGCGGTATATGTGACTGTATCAATTAAACTTTGCTTCTCGCCATCAAAAACAATCAAACTAAACACATAATTACCATCGATGTCGGCAGTAAACTCAGGTGACATCGAGCCATTAGCCCCCAAAGTGGCGTTGCTACCATTGGGTTGGCCGGTTATGGCCCATTGATAACTCAGCGCATCGCCGTTTTCATCGAAACTGCCACTGCCATCAAGTGCTGTGGTGATATTGGTGTTGATAAATCGGTCACCTCCAGCATTGGCAACGGGCGCCGTGTTGGTGGCCTCAATAATGATAGAATCGGTTTCGCTACCCATTACGCCGTCTCTTACCACCAAGTCAAACTGATAAGTGCCGACCAAATCGGGGGTAAATTTGGGGGTTTTGGTTGCTTCATCTGATAACGCAGGACTACTGCCGCTGGGTTTTGCTGTCAACAACCACTGATAAGTCATGAAATCGCCATTAGGATCACGACTGGCTGAACCGTCAAGTACCATTTGTACGCCTTTGGGTGCGACAATATCGTCACCGGCATCGGCAATGGGGGCAAGGTTACTGGCAATAATTGTTACAGTATCGGTTTGGCTGTCTATTGTACCGTCATTAACCACTAATGAAACCACATAAGTGCCAGTAAGGTCGGCAACAAAAGACGTTTCTAGGTTGCTGTTAGATGAAAGCACGGCGGTGCTGCCCGAAGGCGTTGAAGTCATACTCCAACGATAGCTTAGGGTATTGCCATCGCTGTCAACACTGTTGAAGGCACTGAGTAGTGCTGTGGCGCTTTTAGCAATTGATTGATCAGCGCCTGCACTGGCTACCGGAGCGGTATTCGTCGCAGGCGGGGGAGGTGGCGTGGAGTCTCCACCACTGTCGTCACCACCACCGCCGCAGCCAACGAGTATAAGTGACACGATAAAGCTCAATAATGTGAAGGTTTTGCGATTGAACACCATTTATTCTCCAAGTAGGCGGCCGATAATGCCCGCTTCGTTTTTCTATACCAGCACTGTTAATCATACGGCTATTCATACGTTAACCATACCTTAGAGCATAAAATATGCCAGTAAGTTGTTTTGTTAGTTGTTTTGTTAGTCTTCACCTTTTGTTACAGTTATAGCCGCTGAGTAAAATACCATCGCAAAAGTAAAAAAGGATAAAGGTAAAATAATGAGGAAGCGTAAAACAGTCATTAAGTTAATGACATTGATGCTAGTGGCGTTAATGTCGCTCGGCTGTGCAACCAAATTAAAGTCCATACAAAGCGGTGCTCAAATCTACGCAAAGAACAAGCAAGGTTATTTGCTGCTTAATGTCGACACCAATATCGATATATACAAAATCCGTATATATGGCAGAAAAAACTTCGAATTAACCAAAGAAGACCTTCGGGTAGGCAGTAATTACATGTTGTTGCCAATGGCTCCGGGCGATTATCGTTTGTCTCGAATCATCATTGAAACGCATCAGGGCCGGGGATATGTCAACTTAACCGAATCTTTGTGGCAATTTACTGTTAGGCCCAATAGCATCGGTTACATCGGACATATGGAGATTGAAACATCATTTTGGAAAACGACCGGTAAATACAAAATGATTAACCGGTCGACCAAAGCCTTAGAATACCTGCAAGATCATCATTTACAGCTGCTAAACAAATACGGCGTACGCTATCGTGGGCCCGGAGAAGATGACTTTTTTGAGGTGGTTGGAGTATCACGCCCGCAAACAGTCGATAATAAAAAGGGCCAACAAAAATGAACCCTTTGTTATTAAAATCACTGTTACTGTTAATATTATTGCTGTTTCCACTTAGCCTTGGTGCACAGCCTGTGCCCGGTAATTTG
This sequence comes from uncultured Alteromonadaceae bacterium, assembly GCA_938085045.1. GTDB lineage: Bacteria > Pseudomonadota > Gammaproteobacteria > Enterobacterales > Alteromonadaceae > JABSOG01. The sequence goes on along the minus strand of CALKGI010000132.1, from coordinate 35,201 downwards.
TTGTTTGCACCAGCTTATACCCAAACGCTCAAACTCAGTCCAGATAGCCGTTATGTTATGGGTGAATACTATACCGATTATGGCATGAAGCTGATTTTGCAAGACAGTAATGGCGGCAAAAGCCATGAAATCTTTAGACTGGCAGGCGAAGCAGGTAGACATGGTAATTTTTTGTGGGTGGATAACGACACGATACTGGTTGATTTTAATGGCAAAAATCAATATCGGGCGTTTATCGATATTGACATCAAAGGCAAGACCTTTGAGCCGACGGTACGCACGTTTAAGGCCAAAGGCGAGGTTGTTGATGTACTTGAGCATGTTGAAGATACCTTGCTATTTTCAACAATAGAAGGGCGAATATTAAAAGAAAACGTACTGTATAAAGTTACCACCAGCCAATTGGCCAATAATAAATTGTTTGATGCTAGCACTTATGGTGAGCCACTTGATGATGCCATTGTTTATATCTCTGAGCCAGAAAACAACCGAATCTTGGCAATAACACTCGATAAAGTCATCGCCTCAATCTGGTATCGCGAAGGTAAAAAAGCCAACTGGCACCGAGTGGGTAAAATTAACATTCGTGAGCACGAATTTACGCCTGTCGGGCTGCTTGACCCTGATACCCTTGCAGTGCTCAGCAACGAAAAAACAGATTATGTCGCGCTGGTCGAATTTAACCTCAAAACCCAGTCTTATGGCAAAATATTGTACCAACACCAAGGCAGCGATTTGACCAATGCTCGGCTGAACAAAGGCACAAAATCGATTGATTATGTGCGTTACTTTGAGCAGGGGCGATTAATAACCCGATTTTTCTCAGAGCAAGACAAACAAATCGAGCAACAAATTCAACGTGCTTTTGTTGGCAAACAGTTTTTGATTGTTGATAGAAAACAAGGGTTTGATGCCAAGTTGGTGTTCGTTTTTGCCGCCGACGACCCGGGTCGATATTATCTTTTTAACCCCAAACACGCCAAACCCATGTTATTGGGCAAAGTTTCACAACAGTTGGATGATTACCAACTTTATGGCGCCAAAACGCTCACAGTTCAAACCGATGAACAAACTCAAGTTGAAGCCTTGTTAACCCTGCCCTTTGATAACGCCAACGGCGTGTTAATGGTGATGCCGCACGGAGGTCCTGTGGGGGTTAGAGAAATAGATAACTTCGACCCGCAAGTGCAGTATTTGGTCAGTCGGGGTTTTGCTGTGCTTAAAGTCAACTTCAGAGGGTCTGCTGGGTTTGGTAAAAAGTTTCAAGACAGTGGCGTAGGCCAGCTGGGCAGAGGCATTGAGCATGATATTACTGAGGTGGTTAAAAAAGTTAGAGCTGAACATCAGTTTAACCAAATGTGTTCTATTGGCACCAGTTACGGCGGGTATTCTGCAATGATGCTAGCGATGTTACACCCGCAAGACTATCAATGCGTGATCTCAATGTTTGGTGTTTACGACCTGCCACAGTTATTCAATGCCACAAATCTAGATCAGACCCCAGCACAGCAAAAATTAATTAGGGCAGTGCTAGGCGAAAATAACGAGGCGCTGCGTTTGGTGTCACCCTTTTATATGGCACAAAAGCTCAAAGCCCCTTTGTTGCTGGTGGCTGGGAGTGAGGATAATATCGCTTGGTTCGAACAAAGTGACCGAATGCGGTTTCGTTTAGAACAGTTAGATAAAGATTTTGAAACCTTATTTTATAAAAATACCGGACATGGCCATAACACCTATTGGGGTGAACGACATTTGTTTGCCAACATCAGTCAATTTTTGACCGAGCGGTTAGGGTTACCCGTGGCTGAATTTTCATCTGTTGGTGCAAAACAAATCGCAAAGAGTGAAGCGTTATTACTGGCCCAAGGTTATGAGTTAAATAAATTGGTTGGCGATAAGAGCAGTAATAAAAACAAAGCCAAAGCATTGCAGCATTACCGGCTGGCCGCCGAGCTTGGTGATGCAAGTTCGATGTTCAATGTTGGTGGTTTTTATCAATCGGGTCAGGTGGTTAACAAAGACATCAAACAGGCGCTTTTGTGGTATCAAAAAGCATCAAATGCAGGATTCGCCGATGCGGGTTTTCGTTTGGGCACACTGTATTTAGATGGGACGCTAGGTGAGGTTAACCCACAAAAAGCGATAAAGTATTTTCAAGAGGCTAAAAATAATGGTCACGAAAGGGCGTTTTTAGAGATTGCCAAAGCCCTATGTACAGGCGTTGGTATAAAGCAGGATGTTGCAGCATGCGTGAGCCTGTTATCTGACGAAAACATCGTCGAAAAGGCGATGAAAGTACGCCGACGTGAGATCATCAGCGAGATTTTTTGGCATCCGGGTTTCTCAGCTACTCAAAACGTTATGCTCAAAGCGTTGCTCAGCACCACCATGTTGCAAGACCATGCCCGCAAGCTCGCCCAAGTGAGCAGTAAAATCAACAGTTGGGGGTATTACGACTATGCTGGTGGCGACAGGATACACATTCAAACTGCCCAGCGCGTGCCGATTATAGACGACTATCGCTTTGGTGTGTTTTTAGATATCAAACCGGTGGCAACCATTGAAAATGGCGACCGGGCGGCCTTAAAAGTGCGATGGACCAAACCCGTGATAGAACAAGGTAAAGACACTGGCAAAACTTGGACCGACGAAAAACTGTTGTATTTTGTGTTACATCAAGATTGGGATAAAGTGGCTTATATTTATTTGCAGCAATGGCCAAAAGTAGTGGCAAATTGGACGCTAGAAGTTTATACGCTGGATAACGACAAACTGTTCGAAAAAACATTTACAACCTATCGCGAGGAGTGATGATGTCAAAAATTAAAATACTACTGTTGGTGCTAGTTTTCGGGGGGTCAGTCAGTGGTTGCGCAACCAAAGTCACGTCTATCAAAAAAGATGCTGATGTGAATATAAAGGTTGGCGAAGGTTACCTGTTGATGGCGGTTGACACCAATTTGAATCTGCAAAAAATCAAAATATCTGGGCGAAAAAGCATTGAGTTGACCAATAAAGACTTAAGAATTGGTAGCAATTATATTTTGATTAACTTACCAGCGGGGAATTACAGCTTTGAACGTGTGGTTTTTCGTTCAGCGAGGGGGCGCACATGGAGTAACCTGACAGAAGGTATGTGGGATTTCAAGGTCAGCCAAGGGGCGATAAGCTATGTTGGTCATGTCAAAGTCAAAACCTCTTATTGGAGCTATTGGACGAGTACTGAACTTGTGAATAATATTTCTCAGGCGATGGTTTACATGGAGCAGAATTTTGCCAATATCCTCAAATCTAGAGTTTTCGAATATCACGGTCCTGGCGAAGACAACTTTTTGGAAGTGACAAATGACGGTCAAAGCAATCATAGGAAAGAACAAGGAGCAGTACAATGACCAGTACGATTAATAGCACAGTTAACGGGGCAATAAGTAAAAACAAATTCACAACAAACCTAATGAAGTTACTGGTTGGTGTACTGCTGGTGAGTGTACAAATGGGCATGGGGGCCATGGCTGACCCAATTCCCGGTGACAAAATCTTTAAAAACTGGGAAACCCATTCCATTAAGTTCAGCCCCAATACTCAGTATATTTTGGGTTTGTATGTCAATGACGGTAAACAATCATTGATTTTACGAGATCCACAAAAGCAAAAAAGCTACCGGGTGATCCGCTTTTCAGGTGACTACAGTTCTCGATTGAATAAGTATTTTTGGATTGATAATGACAGCATATACATCAACTACAGCGTCAACGGCGAGAAAAAAGGCGCTTTTGTTCACATAGAAGTTAACGGTGACAGCTTTAAATCGACTTTGCAAAGTACCAAAGCCAGTGGTTACATCGTCGATGCGCTGCCGCATTTAGACAACAAAGTGCTGTTTGCGCAGAATGAGGGACGATTGGAAACTGATTATCGCTTGTATACCGTCACCACCAAACAACTGGAAATAGATGACCTAGATGATGCTGTCTCTTATGCACAACCGCTAGATAATGCCATCATCTATTTTAAACGTCACCAAAGACTGATGGCAGTCACATTAGACAAAGAAAAACTGATTTTTTGGACTATCGAAGATAAAGCGATTAACTGGTATCGCCTAGGAGAAATTCTGGGCAAAGATCACAGTTTTAACTTTGTTGAGGCGCTCCCTTCAGGACAAATTGCGGTACTGAGTAACGAAAAAACTGACCGCAAAGCATTGATCACCTTTGATTTGAATAAGCAAACCTATGGAGAGGTCTTGTTTGAACATCCCGATTATGACTTAACCGATGCACAACTGACCCCTGATGGCAAAAATGTAGAATACGTAGCATATTTCGATCATGGACGCATGGTGACCAAGTACTTCTCTACCGAAGATGTCGCACTTGAAAAACTGGTCAAAGAAACCTTCAAAGGCAAACAATTTAACATTATTAGCCAAAAAGAAGGATACGACAACAAGCTAGTTTTTGTTTTTGCCTCAGACGATCCGGGTCAATATTACTTATTTAATAAAAAAGCCTCAAAGCTGTTTGTGCTGGGCAAAACCCTACCTGAGTTGGCCGACTACCCATTGGCTAAAGCCGAAGTCTTTACAGTGCAAACAGACAAAGATACCAAGGTAGAGGCCTTTTTAACCAAACCTGTCGCTAACGCAAACGGGGTGTTGCTGGTGATGCCCCATGGTGGTCCTATTGGTGTACGTGAATACGACAGCTTTGACCGCGATGTACAGTATCTGGTCAGTCGGGGTTACTCCCTGCTCAAAATCAACTTTCGTGGCTCTAGTGGTTTTGGCAAAAAATTTGAACAAAGCGGGGTAGGGCAACTGGGTAAGGCCATTGAACATGACATTACGGCTGTGGTTAACGATGTTATGGGTCGTAATGATTTCAAACAAATGTGTTCTATTGGCATCAGCTATGGGGGGTACTCGGCAATGATGTTGGCGATGATGCATCCCGAACGTTATCAGTGTGCGGTGGCTATGTATGGGGTTTATGATTTGCCTTATATTTTCAACTCATCAAATATCAGTGTGACCAAAGAAGAGCAAGAAGCCTGGGCGAAGGTACTAGGTGAAAACAACGATGCGCTAAAGGCGGTATCGCCTTTTTACATGGCACAGAAACTTAAAGTACCACTGTTGCTGATAGCAGGCAAAGATGATCAAATCGCCAGATTCGAACATAGCTATCGCATGAAGTATCGTCTCGACCAGCTTGGTATTGAATATGACCACCTTTTTTACAATGGCGTAGGTCATTCTCACCATACTTTTTATGGTGAACGTCATCAATATGCCTATATTGATGATTTTATTCGGACAAAATTGGCGCTGCCTGCGCTGGCAGACAACGAAAAATCGAGCATTGCTTTGGGGCAAGATGCACTGATGCTAGCAGATGTCTATGAATCTAAAGGGTTACTCGAACAAGATGACGATAAGGCGTTTCACCATTACCAACAAGCTGCCGAATTAGGTAATGCCGATGGCATGTTGATGTTGGCCCGTTTTTATTATCATGGCAGAGTAGCCACTGTTGATAAAAGCAAAGCGCAAAGCTGGTTTGAAAAGGCTTCAAAAGCCGGCAGTAAAGAGGCCAGCTACCAATTGGCACAATTGCTAAGAGATGCGAAGCTGGGTCCAGCTAATCATCAGGCCTCTGTCGAGGCGTTTCAACTAGCCAAAAAACAAGGGCATGACTATGCAGCGCTCGAAGTCGCCAAGGCACAATGTTTGGGCCGCGGTATTAGCATTGATGTGACAGCTTGTTTGGCTGAACTTAGCGTTAAAAACAAAAGCATAAAATGGTTGCACAAAAACAACCAAAGAGTGATGGCCGAACTACTAGGGCACAAAGATTTGTCTGCACAGGCTCGACAGGATATTAAATCATTGGTGAGCAATTATGACAGTAAACACAATGTGATATTTGATGCGCAAGCCGATATGGTTGGATCAGGCGCTTACAGCTTTCAGGGTAAAGTTAGGGCTGAGTTTGATGTGCCTGCGGTAATTGGTGTGTATTTTGGGGCTTGGTTTAAACTAGGTGGTTTTTCTCGCTATGACGATAAAGACCAAGCAGTTTACCGAGTCAAATGGACGACGCCGGAAACATTTGGTGGAAAAATCATCGGACAACAAACCATAGAAAGTCTGCAATACACCGATATTATGGGCAGTAGAATGGGGATCACTTACAAATTATCGACTCAATCTGAGCTGGTTGAGGCACCTTGGACCATGCAACTTTATTCGTTAGACAACAAACTGCTTTACGAAGAAACTTTTCACACAAAACATCAAAAATAGTCGGTAATATTACACATCCCGGTGACAAGCTCACCGGGCTTTTGGTACTAAATCAGACCGAGCTTGCTGTTAATCAAACAATCGGCTAAATTAAGCACCTTGAGGCGCCAAATCGTTCTAAATTTCGTTTTATAAGCCGTAGCCCAATAGCAGGAAATCGTACTTTGCCCGTATCAGTTAAGCATTTGTTTGTCGCAGTTGTGGTATTAGTCACTCTTTTACCTTATTCGCTGGTCGCTGAACTGTTGTCACTCCCTTTTGATTCTGTCGCACCCAACGCATTGATGTTATTGCAAGTCATGAGTATTGGCTTTTTGGGCTTTTGTTATGTCAAAACCGCTGCTCGCTCACTTAAGTTATTCTGGCAATATATGGCGTTTGCCGTGCTTGGGGTGTTGGCCAGTCGTTTTTTGCCCGGTGACGATGGCGCCATAGCGCAGCAACTATCGCGCGATTTTGCCACTTTGTTTGTGTTCTTCTTTGTGTTGCTGGCGATAGAAACGAATCCACATTTGAGCGACTTGCCACATAAAAACTACATCACTGGTAGTGTTCCTGCGATTTTCTTTACGGTCATCTGTTTTTGTTATTTTGTGTTACTACCTGCTGAGTTTTCTGAGCAAGTTTACCAAACCGGCAAACCCACTTTGCTATTTTCGATGCTAATTTGCGCCTTAATACTGGTTCGGTTAATCATTTGTTTGATGTGTCGGCGAGACCGTTTTTGGCAATTTATCTTTGGTTTTATCAGTTTGGCTGCTGCGACCATGTTCGCCAAACTGGCGATAAAGTTCTACCAAGGTACAGGCACTGTGGCCCAGTCGCCTGATTACTGGGTAACGCTAGTGTCGATGATGCCTTATGGCTTTGTAACCCTAGCGGCCTTTGTTAGTCTTAATATGAAAAAGCTACCGACGCCGGTTGAAAAACCGAATGACCCAGAGCGCTATATTATGGTGTTGATGTTGGTATTGACCAGCATTCATTTGTATGGCGTTGAGTTAGACGTTTTTTATGTCATAGAATCGAGTTTGCAATCAGCAGTGGTGACTTTGTGGTTGATTATGGGGGTGGCAGTTTTATTGAGCCTGTCGTATCGGCGTAAAAAACTGCTGGCCAGACTAAATGCCAGAATAACCGATGGTACGGCAAAGACAGAAGTCTTGAATGCAGACAACAAATACCTGACTCACTCGCTAATCAATAGCGAAGACAAAGCCATTGTGAGTGTATCGAACAATGCCATTTTAACAACCACAACCGATGGCAAAATATTGTCGGCTAACCCGGCAGCGGTGCAGATGTTTCAATGTCTTGAACACGAAATGGTCGACAGCAAAGTCAGTAACTTGTTTTCAGATAAAGATGAAATGCACTTGTTTTTTGACTTTCAAAGTAATGTTTACTCGTTGCAACGCAAAGAAAAAGGCATATCAATTGAGTGTCTTTCGTTACGCTCTGATGGCACAGAGTTTCCGGCGCAAGCCGAATTGCAATGGGCTGAACGTGCCGACAACCCTTTGATTGTGATCACTTTCATTAACCTTACTGCGCGTAAATTGGCCGAGAAACAAACGCTTGAACTTAAAGACAAGTTTATTGCCAATATCTCTCACGAATTCAGAACCCCGCTGACCATCATCAATGGCATACTCGACCGATATCTGGCCAAAGCCAGCCATGAAGACGAAGTACAAGACATTAGTACAGCCAAGCGTAATGGTTTGCGACTGGTTCGCATGGTCGAACAATTGTTAGAACTGTCGCGCTTGAGTGATAACCCAACGTTGGTATTAAGCCACTTCAAGCTTGATACCCTCATGGCGATGCCGGTAGATTCGTTCAGTCGTTTGTCGGCTCATCATCAACTGACATTTTCGAGCGAAATTCCCCCAGACTTATGGATTGAGTGTGATGCTCAGGCCTTTGAAAAAATCATCTTTAATCTTATTTCAAACGCCGTTAAATACACCCCAGCTGGTGGTGATATTAAAGTTATTGCTTATGCCGAGCAAGACACCGTAATTTTAGATGTTATCGACTCGGGCATTGGCATAACCAAAGATTCACAAGACAAAATCTTTGAACGTTTTCAGCGTGCCGATGACGTACTTAACCAAAACACCTTTGGTGTGGGTATTGGTTTGTCGTTGGTCAACGAACTGGTTAGAACACACGGTTGGCGCATTAGCTTAGTTAGTGAGCACGGCGTGGGCAGCAAGTTCAGCGTGTCGATTCCGCTGGCGACACCGCAAGAGCAAGAAGCACAATTGCCTGAAGGTCTTACAGAGCACGAGGTATCATCGGTTCTGGTAGAGCAGCGTTCAGTGACTAGTACTCAATCAACCCATTCGCAGCAGGTGGTGTTGGTGATTGAAGACAACCTCGATATGCAAAGTCACATAAAGCAAGTGGTTGAACAGCAACATCACTGTATTTTGGCTGGAAATGGTGAGTTGGGCGTTGAATTGGCTAAAGAATACGTACCAGACTTAATTGTGAGTGATTTGATGCTACCTGGCATCGATGGTTTTGAAGTGTTGCGACAGGTTAAAAAGCATGAGGTTACTGCCCACATACCGGTGATCTTGTTAACAGCCCGCTCAGATTTAGACAGTCGCCTTGAAGGATTAAACCTCAATGCTGATGAATACCTTAGTAAACCGTTTAATCAAGCAGAATTACTGACCCGTATACAAAACCTGATTGATAATCGTAAGCAATTGCAAAGCTCTTTCATGAAAAAGCATGAAGAAAAAGCCAAAGACGAGCGCAAAAAAGACTCTCAAGAAAAAGTGGCCAAACTGACCTCAGATGATACCGAAGTTGAATCGTTAGACGAAAAATTCTTGGCCAAACTCGAAGCACTGGTAGCCGACTGTTATACCGACCCTGAACTTGATATTTATCAAATGGCAGAGAAACTGGCGATGAGTGAACGCCAACTACAACGAAAAATCAAAGTGTTGCTGGGCACCAACCCCAACAACTTTATTCGTGAATTTAGGCTTAAAAAGGCCAAAGAAATGCTCAAAAACGGCACCCAAATAGGCATTGTCGCCTTTGATGTCGGTTTCTCATCACAAACCTACTTTGGCCGTTGTTTTAAAGAAGCTTTTGGTTGTACGCCCAAGCAGTATCAGACTAAATGTAAGGCTGGGGAAGAATAGGGTGGCGACTTCTTGTTGGCTGGCGGAACACTGGCTTAGCCTCCGTACCACCGGCCATTAGAAGTCGCTTAGCCTCCGTTACACCAGCCATTAACCAAGCCTTCAAAAAGAGTCATTATGCAATCAAAAAAAACACTCATCGCACTTTCAATTATCACAGTATTGGTTCTCATCTTCTTTGGTATACAAACTACCCCTCAAGATACCCCCCTCCACGAAGAACCTGCGACAGAACAACCTCATCAAGTCGAAAACAAATTTGAACTAGAGACTAAACCAAAACCACTGGCCACAAATGAATTGGTGCCAACCAAAATTACCGCTTTAAATGAACAGCTCACCGAATTAAAAGACACTGATAAAACAAAGCCAAAACAAAAATTGCTCTTAAAAACCGATACGCCAGACCAGCGTTGGACGCCCTATATCGATAAAACATCTGAACACTATGAAAAGCTGCTGGCAAAAGAGCAAGAGGCCTCAGGGCCGTTTGTGATTGGAGAGGTTGGTTATTTCAAGGTTAAACAAGGCGATGAGTATGTATTTCTTGAAGCCAGCGAGAAAACGGTAGAAGAAACACGAGACCCCTTCACCGTCTATAACCGCCATCTTGATGATTTAAACAACCTAGAAGGATATGGCGATTGGTCGGCGGAAGCAGAACTTAGGGTTAAAAAACTGTTTGAGCAATACTATCGTGGTGGCAGTTACGATATTACCGTCATTCAATGCCGTGAAAAAACCTGTTTACTTGAGTTTTCATTTACACAATACATGGATGGCGTGATTAAATTTCTTAATACCCTGCACGACAATTATGCTGCCTGTCAGTGTTTTCTTATCGAAACTGCATGGCCAGAAGAGCGCCTGGCCATTATAAAAATTATTTTTAGGGATTAAACCTTAACCCATCAATTGGGCTTAATGGTGATCATAGTCCCAAGCTCAGCCAAATCTTTGAGTTTAATCGCCTCAAGATAATTAAAAGGTTGTGTCTTAGGCGAATATAACCCCAACCACTGCATAGATTCATTCTTGCTGACGTGATTGAGTCCAAACTCGGTCAATACACTGACCTGATCCCACGACAGGGCCATTGGCTGTTCAAAATTGAACGGATAGAACGAATAGGCCATATCTACTTTGGTATTAACGTCGAAAATATTACCGAAACGACTCGACAGGCGGCTGGCCAGTTCACGGGCGTTTTGTTCTTTTTCATAACCTATCACCGCAAAGGTATCGTCTGACCAGCGGATCACCAAATCGTCGTCGTTGCGGCTGTATAATAATAGGTCGGTGAGGTTAACCAATTGGCTGTTACTAACCTTGCTGACATCGTTAATCCTTACCATGAATAGGTACAATCGTGGCAGTATGTTTCGTTGTACTGGCAATATATTTAAGTGAATTTGCGACATCAAACGAGTCGCCTGTTCGATGTAGATATCAAGGTAACGACGACTTCTAACGCCGGTTAACTTATCTGTGGTGGCGGCATTTTCTAATTTGACGTTGGCGTGCTCTAACTCAACATTTTTGAGCTGAAATTCCTTAGTTTGTTCTTCTACCTGCTGTTTAAGCATGATTTTTTGCTGCTGTTCTATTTGGAATTTACGGTTGACCACTTTTGAATAGGTCAGCAACGCCATCGCAGTGAGTATGGTATACAGCAAATACGCCCACCAAGAGGCCCAAGGGGCTGGTTCTATAATGACTTCCATCATGAGCCCTTGCTCAGGCCAAACATTGTCGCTATTGGCCGCTTTGACCTCTAACTGATAGGTGCCCGAAGGTAGGTTAGTATAAGTCGCCCTTTTTAGCTTGCCTGCGTCAATCCATTCTTGGTCAAATCCGTGGAGGCGATATTGGTAGTTGGTTGAGGCTGAATCGGCATAATTGAGGCCAACGTACTCAAATGAGATCAGCCTGTCGCTGTAATCAAAAGTCAGTGAATCGATTTTTGAAATAGCTTGGTCAAAGCGCATCGGTTCGTTGAGCTTTAAAATTTCTGTCATGCGCACTTGTGGGGCACTTTGGCTCAGTTCAAGATCAGTGGGCAAAATGGTATTAAAACCTTTAGTTGTGCCAAAAAACAGCCTATTTTCATCGGAACGATAAATCGCACCGAAGTTTATTTCTGGGTCTAATAGACCATGGGTTGCATTGAAATGTTTGAAACTGTTATTTGTTTGGGAATAACGAGAGATGCCAACGCTGGTTGCAAACCAGATATTACCGTCTTTGTCCTGGCTAATGCCCGCAACAGTACGATTATTCATACCATCTTCGATGTCTAAATGAGTAAAGACAAAATTGTCGTTTTTCTGGTCTTCGAAACTCAATTTGTTCAATCCAAAACCCCGAGTACCAATCCACAGATTGTTCATGTCGTCTTGAAAGACAAACCAAGCATTGTCGTGGCTCAAACTATCGGGTTTGGTATCGTCATGCGACAAATGCATAAAGGTTTTGGTTGCGGGGTTGAAGCGATTGATGCCGCCACCGTATGTTGCTAACCACAGGTATCCTTGCGTGTCCTCCATGATTTGTAAAACGTTGTTGATACTCGGCCCATTGTTACTGACCGGGTCGGTTGAAACAAAACGGGTAAACGAACCATTTTTATTGAGGCGATTAATGCCCTTGTGGAACGTGGATATCCAGATGTTGTTGTGCTTGTCGCGAATGATACTGGTTATTGAATTGGCAGAAATTGAATTTTCGTCATTTGGGTCGTTTTTATTGGCTGTGATCTCGTTACTAACTAAATCAACTATATGCATACCTGAGGCGCGAGTGCCTATCCACAAAACCTCTTTTTCAGCCAATATAGAGGTAATGCTCAAGTCTTTGAAGTAGTCGCTTTGAGGCATTTTCTCAATGGTTCTGTCACTTTGGGTCAGGCGATAAATGCCGCCGCCGTATGTAGCGAAATAAACCTGATTTTTTACCACCTGACTAAAAGCGCTGATATGGCTGTCGGTCATTTGTGGGTATTTTTGCGGAGAGTATTGATCAAAAGTCGTGACGTTGGGATTCCAGATGCTAACCCCTGCAAAAGTACCAATCCACATGATTTTTTGGCTGTCTTCAAAAACAGTTAACACCACGTTATTGGCTAGGCTGTTAGGGTCTGTGGCTGAATGAACATAGCGGTAAAACTTGTCTTCTTGGCGGTTGTAGATTGATAACCCTTTGTCGGTGGCCACCCACAAGCGGTCACTGGCGTCTTGATATATTTTAGATATCGTGTTGCTGGGAATAGAAGTTGGGTTATCTTTATCAAATTGGTAATGGCTGAAATCGTCACTGATGTGGTCGAATTTGAGCAGTCCACCACCGGTGGTACCAATCCAGATGTCGCCATTTTTGGCCATATGCAAAGTTTTAGCGAGTTTGGTACTGGGGTTGTCAATGTTTTGTTGAATCGGTTTGACCGTTTTGATAAAGCTGCCTTGTAAGTCAAATTCAGAGATACCATCGTGAGTGGCGGCCCAAATAGTGCCTGTGGCGCTTTGTACGAGGTCTTTTACGTTATTGTGTGACAGTGTTCTTATATCGCTTGCACTGTGTAAAATCGGCTTGATTGTCCAAGGTTGTTGGTCTCTAAACAAAATATTGAGGCCATTGTCGGTGGCAATCCAGATATTGCCGTTACTGTCTTCAAGTAAGGCATTGATATTGTCATCACTAAGGGTTAGTGATTTTGAGGTGGTGGTGAAACGTTGAAAGTTCTGGCTACCGGGGTCAAACAAATTCAAACCAGCCCGGGTGCCAGCCCAGATTTTACCCGAACGGTCTACTAATAATGCACTGACATCACTTGAAGTTAGGGTACTTTCATCACGGTTGTCATGAACAAAACTGTTAAGCTCATATCCGTCATAACGGTGTAATCCGTTTTGAGTGCCAAACCACATAAATCCATCACTGTCTTGAGCCATGGTCATAATGGCTTGATAAGACAAAGGGTTTTCGGCGGGTAAAGATTTTAGTGCATTTAACTGTTGGGCGTGAGCGGGGATAAAAATTGACGTCAAGACTGACAAGGTGCAGAGCAACAAAGCCCCAAGATTTGGGATAATTTTTTTCACTGGCTAAATTCTCTTGTTGTTTACGCACAAAAAGGGTGGACAACGTATGTTGTCCACCCTGATATGTTCAATTGTTGCCAATCTGATTATAAATGATAATCAGTATGCGTCTACCCAAGAATTGACTCCAATGTTATCACTGGCAATATTTATGCTGGTTCCCCAAATGAACCCACCGTCGGTGCCAACTGTTTTCCACAAGAATTCGCTATTGGTTTCAAAGCTAGTTTGGCGAGCTGGATCGGCACTGTAGTCATAAGCTGTTCCCCATATGAAACCGCCATCGGTGTTGAAACTGTAATTTGTGCCCCAAATAAAACCTCCGCTAGACTCAATATCACCTTTCCACAATAAACCTTGAGTACCGTCCATATCGGTCGGGATATCCCAAACGTAGTCGTCACCGGTATTCTCTACAAAGAAGTCACCACTGGTGTTGATGCCAACAGGACCCGCGAAGTGCTTGGTGCCTGCAAGATCTGCGGCAATATCCAAACCTTGGTTGGCACAATTACTTTCTTGACTGGCAATAGCATCTGCGGCATTAACCGCACCGGCACCTTGTTGGAATACACTGTAGGCACGAGAGTTATCTGGGTTGGTTGCAGGGCGTGCACTGGCAATCAATCGACATTTAACATCATCTGGCGTTAACGTTGGATCGGCAGTTAACATCAGAGCAACAACACCAGTCACTACTGCGGCTGATTGTGAAGTACCCGACATTTCGAAGTAACGACCGCCGTCATGGAATTCAGGGTGCTCGGTAACAAGGTAAGAGTCAGTTGTCATCAAACCAGACATGTGACCGCCCGGTGCAATGATTTCTGGTTTAACGAAACCTTCAACCGTAGGACCAGAAGCGCTGAAAATGGCCATTTTGTCGTCTGTAGAATCAAAAGGAGTGTAATTGTCGGTCATTGCGCCAACAGTAATAACATAAGGGTTGTTACCTGGTACGCCAATGGTCATTGGGTCTGGGCCTTTGTTACCGGCAGAAGCGACGATGACAATACCGGCCTGCCAAGCTGCGGTTACAGCTTGATTTAGTGGGTCTTCCCAGTAATAAGACTGAACAGGACCGCTGAAAGACATGTTCATCACGCGAATGTTGTAGGTGCTTTTATGAGTAACAACCCAACCAATACCACGAATAACATCGGCGTAAGTGGCTTTACCTTGGCTGTCAAAAGCCTTAATACCCAACATTTTTGCATCTGGGGCTATGCCGTAAATTCTGCCACTAGAATCAAAATCGCTGTTACCAGCAACACTTGATACATGAGTACCGTGTCCATTGGCTTCCCAGTCTGAGTTTGAGGCAGTATCGGTTACTGCATTATAAGTGCCCCAATATTTGTCATAACCGTAACGGTCGTTGCCCAAACCATTGAGATTGGTCAGTCCAGTATCCAAAAATGCCATGGTGACACCGCCGCCATAGTTTCCATTATAATGGGTGATACCCGCGTTAATAAAATCAGGCGTGGTTGCGGCTGGTTGCCATTTACGTTGACCAGGACCTACGGCATTCAATTCAACCTTGTGGTTATTGCTAACCGTAATATCCAGTTTTTGCTCAAGGTTTTGTAATTGTTGTGTGGTCAAATCAACGGCTAATGATTTGATGATATCCAGCTCATGAGTGGGGGTGACTGACATCTGATCAATTTCAAATTGCAGTTGCTGATAATTATTTGCTTTAACGATATAAGAATGAGTTTCATTAGCCACATCTACCAGTGCGACTTCATCATTGTCATAAATGTTAGCCATAACAGCGGCGCATAAGCCAACTGAAACTACGGCCAATGATGTACTACGGTTTTTAGTTAGATTTATTATCGTCTCTCTCATACTTGTATTAAACATTCTCTCACCTCTAATAAGATTATTGTTATCTCTAAATGACGTCATTAATTGCTAAATTATTATTATTTAATGACCTGTTTTTGCGTCCTGCGTACTCGAAGTAGTTAACCGTTTTATTTATTTTATCGTTTGTTGTTAACGGCTGGTTAATATTCCTACTACTTGCCTTGATGCTATCAGCTGAATGAAACAGTCCTAGTACAAATACGACAACTTTTGACACATTTCCGACGTTACTTTGTAATTCCATTTAAATCAGTAGCTTGTGTGGATGTTAAATGACAAGTTGCTACTGTCTTTGACGTATTTTCAGCACTTTTTTTACATTTTTCAACGTTAAACTGGTGTTTAAAACCATTAAATGTTTATTAATTGAGCGGTGATTATTGAATATACAGCTCAAGATATCAACTCTTTAAACATATTTTTTTTAACATCTTTTACCATAAAAGTACGTTTACGTCGGTTTTGTGCGTAATCCAGTCGGGTATTTGTTAACGCTCTTTAACTCAAAACAGTCAATATAGATGGCGTTGATTGAGCAGAGCAAAAGATTCTGCCACAACCGATAAAGGCAAAAGACCATAATAAAAAGCTATTAGCTAAACACAATAATAATGAGAAATTCAGGTAGGTAATATTAAAGAGAAAGTGTTGACCATCGTTAATTAATGAAAGGTCAGTTAAGCATTAAATCAGCAGGAATAGATATCATGAGACTAGAAACGAGCGCCGGTATAATTACTGGCTGTGTTTTATTAGCACTATCACCACTGACACAAGCATCCCTAGAAAAACCCAAACCGGTAACGGCAATTGAGTCTGATGGCAAAACCGTCGACATACGGGTAAAACCAAGAATTGGGTATGCTATTGCAAGACCAAACAATATCAGCGTAGATGTGCAGCTGGTGAGTTTCGGTCCAACAGACGGTAAAATTGTTGACATATTATGGCAAGACAATGCCGGAGATGAAGATCAATTCATTATTGAACGGTGTGAGCAATATCTTAAAGACAACAAGAAATGCTGTGATTACATACCTGTGGGTAATGTCGCAGCCGATGTCACGAGTTTTCACGATGAACCGGGCACAGGCAGATACAAATATCGGGTTAAGGCGATTAATGCCACAAATAATTCGAAATACAGTAACGAAATAGAGATTTAATAAATCTGCATTAAGCAGGTTTTTAAAGGCAATGCCTGTAAAAGCACTACATTGCAAAACAACATATAGCAAAACAGTTTTCATTTTAAAAAAGTCAGGTGGTTAAAACAACTATCCTAAGGAGGTAGAACACTTTCATATTCAGTCAGTCATCATTCTCTTTTGCCTTACCGTTTTGGTAGGGCGTTTTATTTTTGGCCTGTGAATTGGCCCGGTAAAATAAAAACCAAACATCCCTAATAACAACCATTTATCACATATCCCCCTAAACACTGTAAATACGCCATAAACTTCTCATCAGTTAATCAATTTGAGAAGGAATTAAACCATGAAATTAAAAAATCCTCGAATTAGCACAGCCCTGATGGGACTGACTATGCTGTTGTTGATAAACCTTGTTGGTGATTATTTTAACGATTACACTGCACAATTATGGTGGAGCAATTGGTTTCCGGCTTATGCTGCCCTTGGCGTGATTTGGTTTGGTGCGCTCAGGCGTAAAGGTTTGTGTTGTCAAAGCGTTTATCAAGGCAAGGAGTAGCCACAATGACCAACAAAACAGGCGATACCATGAAAGTAGATAAAACGGCTAAAGCTTACCCCTATGGCTTGGGCCTAGGGTTAGGTTGTTCACAGGGGGCGGCAATTGGCATTATGCAAGGTAGTGTCACGCTCAGCCTTATTATTGCGTCAGTGATTGCCATTGCGGTTATTGGTTTTGAAAAACATAGGATGAAAAACAAAAACTAAATGTTGTATTGGACACTACAAACCATTGGCTGGCTGATTTATGGAACTGCAAACTACTTGATGTTTGCCAACAGCCAATCATCAGCCACTCAGCCGATAATTAATGCTGCTGCAATGCTCGGTGGTGGGTTGTTGGTCACCCATTCTTTGCGCTGGTGTTATAAACGCGCATTTTGGCAAGCCTTGAGCCCAGTTAAAGCTGTGCCCACTTATATAGTGCTGCTGATGATTGGTGCCGTTGTGTGGGAAACCATGGCCACTTTGGTGTTATTTCGTTTCCAAGCCGGGTTTAGCTGGCAAACGTTCAACTGGTTTGTTGCCTTGTATGTTTTTGTTAATTATTTCATTACGTTATTAGTGTGGACGCTACTATATAAAGGCTACCATGCCTATCATGCGACTCGCCGACAAGAAATCGAAGCTCTAAAACTACAACTGGCCCTTAGAGATTCTCAGTTGCAGGGGCTGAAGTTTCAAATGAACCCTCACTTTTTATTCAATGCACTTAACAGTATTCGTTCACTGGCACTCGAAAGCCCCGAAGCGACCCGTGATATGGTCACTCGGCTGTCGGGCATGTTGCGTTACACGTTAACCAGTGGTGAACTTAAGTTGGTGGCACTAAGTGAAGAGGTTGTTATTATTGAACACTATTTGGCGATAGAAAAAGTGCGGTTTGAAGAGCGATTGCAAGTTAACTGGTTTATTTCACCGGGCCTTGATAACTGGCAAGTACTGCCGTTGAGTATTCAAACACTGGTCGAAAATGCGGTGAAGCATGGTATTTCGGTTTTGCCTAAAGGCGGGGTGGTTGATATCAGCATTACTGCAAAAGGCGAGCAATTGCTGGTTGAAGTCGGCAATATTGGCCGTTTGCCAACTGATATAAACGAAAATATCGGATTAAGAAACACCCGTGAGCGGTTGGCTTTGCAGTTTGGCAGCGATGCTGAATTTAGTTTGAATCAAGTTGCCGATAAAGTAGTCGCGCAAATGAAAATGCCTAAATCAGGGGAGCAACAATGAAAATTACGGCAATAATAGTCGATGACGAAAGACTGGCTAGAAAAGAGTTGCGTCATTTACTCGGTCAACTCGACCTGCCGTTTACCTTAGACATAGTCAGCGATGCTGCCAACGCCGATGATGCCATTGAACTGATTGAAGATAATCCCATTGATTTGGTCTTTTTAGATATTCAAATGCCAGGCAAAACCGGTTTTGACCTGCTTGAAGAACTCACTACCTGTCCAAGCATAATATTCACCACCGCTTATGATGAATACGCGATAAAAGCTTTCGCAGCCAACGCGTTAGACTACCTGCTAAAACCCGTTGATCCGCTAAGACTGAAACAAGCCTTGTTAAAGGTGAGTGAAGTTCACAGCGAACAGCGCAGCAATACAACAGGCGATGCCGACAAAATGACAGCCAAAGACAAGGTTTTCATCAAAGACGGCGAAAAGTGTTGGTTTGTGCCGGTGGAAGATGTGATAGCGTTTGCTTCTATTGGTAATTACTGCCGAGTGATATTGCCAGACAGCCAACCGATGATCCGTAAAACCATGGGTCAACTCGAAGAGCGTTTACCAACCGAGCAATTTTTTCGGGCAAATCGGCAGCATATTGTGAATTTAAAGAAAATAGAAAATGTTGGTGTGGCGGCATCAGGCAACCTTGAGGTGACGCTGAATAACCGGCTTACAGTTGAAATGTCTCGGCGGCAGTCTCAACTGTTTAAAGAACAAATGAGTTTTTGATAAGCCATCATTGGGTCCATCGACCAATCTGTGCCTTTATATAGTGTTCAATTTCATTGACTAAGGCTGAGGGCACATCAAACTGCCGTGCCAACATAGGCCATTGAGATAAAGCTTCGATAACCTCCTGCAACATTTTATCAACCTTTGTCGCAGACAAAGGAATAAGATTAGCCACCTGATATATCGCCGATTTTGGAATGGCCTGCCCATGCCCTATCACTGACATACTGTGATGACCATTGATGCCTGTATTAAAGGTGACGTCATAAGCAGGCGATAGTCGCCATTTACCATCGGGCAACATTAAAAAGCTGAAATTCTTAGTATGATCATCACGGTTGCCCGAGATAATGTTGAATATCATTCGGCGCAAGACTTCACAGCAATCCTGATGAGATTTAGTGACATGACTGGTCGCTTTGATTAATAACTCATAATCGGCATCGGGCACACGAAAATCAGCATTAACCAAACCGGCAAAGGTATGCATATGAACCCGGATATTAGTATCACCTGTGGTTGGGTTTAGCTGACGGTCAAAACGCCTCGCGGCAAAATAATGATTACCCGCGCCTGCATTAATTAGTTGCGTTTGCGCAAAATCAATGCCCGCTTGTCGTGCCATCAACGAGTAAATATACTCAATGGCGCCTTCACTGCGTGCTTGGGTATTGCTGCCAGTGGGAAATTTTACCAGCCAGTGCTGATACCCCGGTGGTAAATCGGTGGCACCTGCAATGGCTTTCTCGCCATCTAAACCAATGGTCGCTTTGGGTCGTGCACCACCGGGCGAGCCACCGATAATGTGTAATTGAGTCGTAACGTCTTTGGTACTGCCTTCAAATATCGCTAAAGCATCTTGTGCAAGGCAACTTAACGACAGCAAATTGTCATCTGCTTCAATGTCATTTTTACCCGTATCTGGCTGGTAAGACAGCGCGCCCATGGCGCGTTCGCCTATATAGGCTAATCGGTCAAGCGGGGTGATGGTATGCACTGCAATGCCTTGTTGACGCAAGCGTCTATCCATTAATAGAAGCCCCCAACCATCGGGCAACGAATCAGCAAATACCCCATGTAAACCATTAAAGGGCGAACGTTGGGCGGTTTGTAGGTTGTTGTGGTGTTTTAGATGTAGCGGCGATAGATTTATATTTTGGCTCAAAAAGTGATTGTCCAGTTCCAAATGAGCTAAACCGTTTTGATAGGCCAGCCTACCCAGCAACATTTTGCCATCGGGGTTGTGCAAAAACACCTTGAGTGCAGTCATTTACGGCCTCTTTGACGTTTGGGTTTATCGGCTAAAAGCTCATCCATACTCATTGGGGTTTTGTCGGGAAAAAGTGCTTCACAATGGCTAAGTTCGCCATATACATGGCAAAGCATTAAAAATTGGCGTAATGAAATTTTTCCGGAGATTTCAAACGCCCGTAAAGTGGCTTCAGGCACACCGGTTAAAGTGGCAGCACTGGCACGGCTGTGGTTTTGGGCAAGCCTAGAGCGTTTGAACGTTTGTGCCAGTTGGGTTTGCATTTCACCCGGTGTAGTGAAGGATGTAATTGACATAATAATATCAGTAATGTTATTTATTAGGTGTTAATTGATATTATTATAGCAGATAAGAAAAAACGCTGCGGTAAATCCTTCGCTTACAATCAGAGGTTTAATCAAACCTCAAGCCCCGCAACAAACTCAACCATCAAATTTAAAACAACGGCTTGAGCCTGCAAATGTGGCGAATGTCCGCAATCGTCAACAATGGCCGCTTGAGCGGGGCCTGCTGATTTATCGACAATAACATCGACCTGACGGACAGAGCCGTATTGGTCGTCTTTTCCTTGTATCACCAACAGCGGTGATTCAATGCTTGGTAGTAAATACTCGATATTCCAACACTTAAACCATGGGGTAATCCAAGTTTGTGACCACGCTTTAAAAATAGCTTCGGTTTTGTCGCCATGGTACTTGGCAAGACCACCAAGTTTACCTAGCTCCCAAGCAGCATCGGCTTCTTCAATACCTGCAATGGTTTCGGGCTCTACAAACACATGGGCCGCTTCGGTGATGATGCCTTTGAGCATTGTTGGACGCTCGGCACCATATATAAGTGCAATACTGCCGCCGTCTGAATGGCCGACCAAAATATATGGCGTTTCGGGAATGACTTGTTGTAAAACCTGTGGCAATTCTTTAAGTGCATAATCGTGCATGTAATGAACGGTGCGTTGGTCGGTTAAAGCGGCAGATTGACCATAACCCTGTCGGTCATATATCAAACCACGGCAGCCAGTGCTTTGGCATAAAAGCTGATGAAACCCTTTCCACATGGCTTCACAGCCTAATCCTTCATGAAGAAAAACCAAATAGGGTTTATTGCTGTCGCCTTCAATGAGTTGGTAATGAAGGTTAACGCCTTCAAGGGTGGTAAGTTTTGGCAAAACGGCTTCCTTAATGTAAACGTGATTTTGGCACATTCTAACATTGAGACGCTAACGCATAATAGAGGCCAATCAAGCCAAGGGCGTCGATATGAATAAAATGTTGGGCTTGGTAATATTCTCCAGCCCTGACATTTTTCGTTCACCTAAGTAAAAATCAATCGTGGCAAATCTGCCAACCTTTGGGGCAAACTTGAGGTGTAAATGACGCAATTGACTGGTGAAAGTCAGCTGCGGTTAAAACACGACCACTGTGTGCGGCCGCAAAGTGGCTGACTTTAAAGCCTGCATCGACCAACTTGGCCTTAACGTCGATGAGAGCCTTGGTAGCGCGAGGCGCGCCAGTGGCTTGGTGTGAGGCAAACAAGTCGGCGCTGAAAAGCAGTTTTGCATCGGTAAAGTATGTAAGCAGGTTGTGGTTTGAATGGCTGCTGGCAAAATCAAGCACCTGAAGTTTGCCATCTGCAAACGCGCCTTTTTCATCGATAGTAACAAAACGATTGTCGGGTAATTCAACCCCGGCAGATTCGCGAATCGCACCGATATGTTCTTTTACGGTAATGAATGATGCGCCTAGCGCCGCCGCTTCTTTCATGCCGCTGAGGTGGTCACTATGATGATGGCTTACGACCAAGTATTTTAGTGGTTTGTCTACATTGGCCAGTTTTTTCACGGCTTCAAAGCGTTGGGTTAATTGAAAATAACCGCCTGCGGCTGCAAAATATTCACCGGTATCAATAAAAACCGAGAATCCCCAGTTACTGCCTGCCAAATAAATGTTGTCTGCCAGTTTTGTTGCTTTTAGTTGCGAGAAATCAATCGGTTGCTCTTTTACTGCGTAGCCCGCTGGTTGAGTAAACGAATGCGTAGTGTCGAGATTAAATTCGACTTTTCGAGAGACCGTTAATTCAAGCGGCTTATTATCGCCGCTTACATAGGTGTGGCCAGCATAATAGATACCTTTGGTTTGCTGCATGTCTGAAAAGTGGTAATTAAAAAACTGTCCTGCTAGCCAGTGGGCCTGCATCATTTTGCCAACGTAGCCGCTATGTTGATTAACAAGCAGGGTCATTTTGGGATAACCTTCAGCTTGAAAACTGAGTTTATCGTGTAACTCACCACGGTAGTATTGTGTGCCAGTATATTGTGCTTGTTCGCGCTGTTTGAGCAGCAATAGCACCAAAGCCGTATCGAGGTTTAAATGTTGGTTTCTGTCGGCGTTAAGGTAGGTGATCCCTTTGTTTTGCTCGACGGTGCGCATTGAATGGTCGATGCTCAACCCTTGGTTGCCGTCGAATAATTGGTGTTCGATGGTAAAGTGGGCTTTATCACCCCGTACCCGCCGATATTCAATGCGCTGGTTTTGCAAGTCTAAAGTCACGCTGGTTTGGTTGAGTTCGTTGTCAATATCGCCGGCCATGCTGCTTTGGCCGTAGCTGAATGATTGGGTTTTATCGACAACTCTAAGGCTTTTGAGCTTGGTTAGCTTGTCGCCACCATAAGCCAAAATAACGCTATCGACTACTTGCTTGGCTTTTTCATCGGCCTTGGCCGCGCCCATTGTGAGAAAAATGGTGATGAATAAAAACACCAAAGTAAAGTTGGTTTTACTGGTGGCTATATAACTTGTTTCGGCGTTTTTAAAGCGTGTTCTCATACTTAATCCTTCCTTTATATTACGGTGCAGGTTTAAGCCACACCAAGCTTTGCTTATCTGTATTGACGGCGCGATTTTAAATTATCAGGCCCCAAATTCAAAGAATGCACGATAAACGGCGTTTTAATAAAACGCGCTGATAATAAA
The DNA here is from genome assembly GCA_938085045.1 of uncultured Alteromonadaceae bacterium. Lineage (GTDB taxonomy): Bacteria > Pseudomonadota > Gammaproteobacteria > Enterobacterales > Alteromonadaceae > JABSOG01. The sequence goes on along the minus strand of CALKGI010000132.1, from coordinate 11,828 downwards.
CGCTTAGCCTAATATGGCTTGCTACGATGTTTCGAATAACTTCATTCATTTTGCAAAACTCGGTGACCAACCGAACTACCATACGTTTGTTTTTGATGGGGGTTATTCTCGCGATGGCCATATTATTGATGTTAACAGGACACGCACCGGTAATTTTCAATGCTGGCAAAACTGTGGCCATCAGCCGCGATGATTGAGCGACTGGGGTGCCAACTATACCGACCGCCGTAATTGATATTGTCTGAAGTGCCTGTAGTGATATCAAAGTTGACCCTACCAGTAACAAAATAGAGGATCCCATTTTCGCCCAGTGTTATACCGTTGGCGCCATATGGGAGTTGCCATATCTGTTGGCCTTCATTGGTCAATGCGGTGATGAATTCATGGCGACCGATATATACTGTACCATTTGCTCGGACCACTGGTGTGTTTGGTTTTAGCGGCATATTGACTGTCCCGCGTTCGTGTTGGGCATCAACGCTGATGAAACCCTTTCCACATGGCTTCACAGCCTAATCCTTCATGAAGAAAAACCAAATAGGGTTTATTGCTGTCGCCTTTAATGAGTTGGCCTTGTTGTTAATGAGCAGCAAAGTCAAAACGGTGGATTTGAATTTGTCGGTCAATTTCAAGGTTTTAATAATCACTCCTAATTCGACAATATCTTACACCATTGATTTCTAAGTATTTAAACCAAATTCATATGTGCGCTTTTGACTATTGACCCTTAATTTGACTTAAGATACGCTCCCTGCCGGATAGACAATTGCGGGTACGTTAACGCTTTTTTAATGAAAGGATACAAAGTAAAAGTCAATTAAAACTGTCTTTATCAACCAAATCTTTAAGGATCTTTCATTGAAAACAAAGCAATTTAACCTCAACGTAGCGATGACGCTGTGTGTACTAACCAGCACCAGTGCCTTTAGCCAAAGCCCGAGTGAAACATTCGATATCACTGAATTTAACACCGCTGTTGCCGCAGAGCATAACGCCAAGAGAAACATTCACCATACTGCACCACTTAACCTTGATGCAACATTAACAGGTGATGCTCAGGTGTGGGCAGAGCACCTATTGAGTACGGGTACGTTAGCGTATGATCCCAATACCAATGCAGGTGAGAATCTATATGTTGTGACTCGCTCTTTGCCTGCTGAACCACCAATGAGTGCCGAATTAATTGCTTTGTACAAACAGTATTATCCTAATTGGGAGCAACCAGTGGCATTTACTGGTGCAGACTTAGCCAGCGCAGTGACAGAGGCTTGGTATAGTGAAGTGCAGAATTATAACTATGTGACCACCCAAAGCAATAATGGTAATGCGGTCGGTCATTTTACCCAAATGGTTTGGAAAGACAGCACCAAACAAGGCTGCGGTGCCGCTTGGCAAACGATACAAAATGGCACGATGATCAAAGCTTACGTCGTTTGTCGTTATCAATCAGCAGGTAACGTTGTCACGCCGAAATACGGTCAAAGTTATCAACAAGCGCGAATTGAAGATTATTCTGCCAATGTGTTGATGCCTTAACTAACCGTTTATTTTGGGTATGTCATGAGTAAAAACTTTGCCTGCACATAGCGTGATAAAGCATGAAATTGCATCATTCAAGCCGTTTGAATTGACTTGCAATGCGCATGATGTTTTATCGGCATATCTTAATGGTATGACTGTACTGACAGCGCCGTCTTCTGCTGAGCGTATGGGCATACACGTGGTGGTTGGTTTCGATTAACCACTTTAGTTTCTATCACATAATTATTAGGGGGAAACCGTGCTGAGTTTGCCCTTTACGGCATTGCGCTGCCGTAATTTAATCCTCCAAAACCTTACTTTGCCATTAAAATAACAATTCGTTTTGAGCATAATTGCACCAAACTCTTTTGACAGGCCCTTTGCCCTACATCCTGCTCAAGAGAATGTGTATTTTGAGCAAATTTTGTATTCTTTTTTTGATCAAGACAACCCTTTGAATAGCGCGCTAGTTTGGATGAAACAACAAGCCGATAAGGTGATGAATTATCTGGCTGGCGAAACCTTTGGCGTGGTATTTATTACCCTTGGACCACAACAAGCAGTTATCTTTAACCGCTGCAACTGTCGGCGCTTGATTGGCTGGAGGTGCCTGTTCGGGCTGGCTAGAAGTGCTGCCCTGAGCCGCCACAGACACTGATAAAAAACAGACTTTCGCCAAGACTGGCAAAGTGGGCGAATGCTTAAACGTTCATAACGCTGTCTCGATATTGTTTGATGGATACTGAATTCGCGCTAAACTCAACGACTGCGTCAAAACATGCTCAGAACTAAAGGGAATGGCTACCGCTTTATAGCTAAGGGGGTCAGATATCTGGTTTTTAAACTATGAACTGTCTGTGTTAGGTATCAATTGATATTTATCACGAAGTTTTGTTGATGCTTTCCTCATAAATTACCTGTGTTTCGGTGTGTTTGAGTACTAGCGTAACATCCAACGCCATTACCCCAGTTTAACCCGATTTATTTTGTCCCCATCACTTTAAGCTACTGTAAATCCGATCGTTTTTGACTTAAGAGTCGAGCACGCTACAACAGCTAAAAAAGGAGTAACATCTGATGGGTAAAAATACATTTCTGGACAAAAGCGACATTGACATCACCACTAGAGAATCTGCTATTAAGGGTGATGGTTGGAAAGTTGACCAAAACGGCAAGGGTAATTGCGGCATTGCCGCGACCTTGATGGCCATTATGGACAATTTTGACGACAGTAAAATCGAGGCTTTTTACGATGCCCTTAAAGCCACCGTTTACGATGGCACCAAGTTTGGCTCAATCACTAATTCTGACAAAATAAAAGCCCGTGTTGGCAAGCGTTATACGTCTGGTTATGCCGGTACGCCTGCCAATAATCTGGATTACGATTTATGCGTTGGTATGATGATTTTGCTCAAAGAACATTTGCGCAACCATGTCGACAATGGCAAAGAAAAGTGGGATACCAACTTATTGTATTCTCATACCTTGTGCAATTTGACTGGTGATAGTTGGTCATCGCACCCCTTAAAAGCCAAAGACGTGACGGTTAGTGCACCAAAAACTGGTGGGTTAAACAGTAAAAATGGCGATATCGGCCTGACTGTTTCATCAATGACAGAGCTGTTGGGGTTAATGGGGTTCAAGACCACCGAAACGCTTATTGATGCCAATTTGGCGAAGGTAAAAGCCAATCATGAGGGCAGTAAATGGGAGAAAACAGATAACTCTACCGTGTTTAGTCACCTAAAAACCAGTAGCAAAGTGGGGGCTATTGTTGGCGTGGCATTTAAAGGTGCGTTAGGTAAACCCGATGCAAACCTGTTTGACTATGTTGCCCATTGGGTCTATTTACCCAAATCACAATTTGGCAAGACATTAACAGAGGCCATAGTGTGGAACTGGGGCGTTGAGACCAATTTGACTGATATTGCCAAAGTGATGAACGCGGAGTTTGTCGCAGTCAAGTTGCTTGAATTAGAGGTTAAGTAATATCATTTGATACTGTAGCAACGTCTATACCGCCTTTTCTAAGCGCATCATCGGTCGTGAACATGTCTTTGGTGCCGCTTAACTGACACTTGTGGTCTAAAATACTTTTAGTTAATTTATGTGAGAGGTTTCAACCTCGCGCTTGGTTCGGCAAATTTGCTACAGGAAACAAGATGACAAAAAGACGAAAGTATTATTTTATGGATTACACCAAGCTGGTGGCTCAGGCGAAAAAGATCAAAGCCTTTTTAGATAAAAACCGTGACCAGTGCGGCGAGTTTCATTACAAAAATCTTGGCAAGTTTCTGCGCAAAAAATTCTATAACGGGCCAATTGCCGTACAAAAGAGCGGTGAAAAAGCCACTTACCTGCGTTCAAGCCTAATTAACAACCAAGCTTTAGTAACCAATCGAAAGTGTTTTGTGATCTTGAGAGATTTGGGGTTTATCAAATCTTTTGAATTTGAATTGGTTGCCAAACAAGACAGCTATATTATCCGGGTTGAATTTGGTTCTGAACAACGCCCGTTCGATGAGGTTGTAAAGCAAAGCGAGTATTTTCCGCTTGCGGGTGAAAAGCAGCAATTAACCGATGGCTTAAGGGCAACTATTAAGTCTGAATACCTAATCGATTATGCCCAAATAATGTCACGAGTCTCAGCATTGGACTACGCCGACATTGCCGCTTATTTAACAGATGTATTGCCAGACCTTTGGCATAAGAAGTATCAAGCCATGACACCTGACGAGACTTTTATTCAGACTATGTCTCGTGACTTTACCTTAGCATTCGACGTGCAATCACATAACCCCTATCAAACAGATGACGACTTCATAGAAGACCGAGTAGTGGTGTTTTATGGTCTATCGAAAAAGAGTGAAGTTAAAAGAGATTCAACTAGGTTGGCAGGTTATTTAAGGGGGGTTTACGGCTGGACTGACAAAGATACTGATAAGGGGCATTTTATTGGCCATTCATTGGGCGGCGGGGTAGACGAGAATATTTTTCCGCAGAAAAAGGAGGTTAACCGGGGTCATTCAGTAGGGGGTAAAGTTTACCGCGCAATGGAGACGTATTGCGCCCAAAATGAAGGGACTTTTTGTTTCTCTAGGCCAATTTATTGTGATTTTTCGACACGACCATTTGTGCTGGAATATGGGGTGTTAAAACGCTATGGTACGCTTTGGGTTGAGGCTTTTGAGAATGTTTAAGTCTGTAGTTTTTTACAACTGTAGGGGGCAATCCCCCGTGATTGCCCGTGATTACGCAACACGTTGAAATATTGAAGGCATTTTAAAAGGGTAGGTACGGGGGGCTAGCCTACGTAGTTAATTTTAAAGGGTGGTGTACGTGATTCAAACCAAAGGAGTATAAGGCGAGTATTCAAGTAAAAACTTGTCTTGATGCGCCAAATACTGCGGTAACGAAATACGCAATACATCAAGGTTTTGTATGAGCTTTTGCTGTAAAAATGGCGAGTTTACATCTACCTGATTGAAAATTGTGTGGCAGTGCAAGGTGGCCAATCGTATTACTGCTAACCCGTGGGCCACTCTTTTGGCGGGTTTAATGGTGGTGTCAGCATTGTTGATTTGTCTAAACAACTCTAAGCATAGCTTAGGCAATTGCCATGCTCGGGCAATCTCTAGCACTTGCTTTTGATGTGTTTCAGTCAAGTCTTGGTCGAACAGCTTTGTTAATGCAAAGGCATCTTCTACAGCAATGGTTTTTTGTTTGTATAGTCGACAGGCGCTCGTTTGTAGAGAATTGCTGATGTACAGCGGGGCTATCCAAAAACTGGCGTACATTGCCAATTCTTCTATGGCGATCAAATCGTTGAATTGGCCGTAATAATTGAGCGCCTGAATAAAGCATTGTTGGCGACTTTGTACTTGGCAATAGCCAGGAAAACGATATCCGGTCACTATGTCGGCCAATGCGCCTTGGGTTAACAATGGGCCAATTCGGTTTAAGCCGAGCATTGCCAGCGCATGTTTGGTGTCGGTGATCTTGATGTCTTTACTGGCCGCTTGCGAGGCGGTTTCTTTGAGCAATTGGGTCAGTTGGGTTGAACTGTTGATTAATTGACTGACTTTATTTAAGTCGGGTTGGTCAAACAGATGACCCATTAATTCATCGAGAATTGCCGGGGGCACAAACAAGTCACCTTGAGTTACGTCGATGCCTGTCATTTCGAATTCTTTTTCGGCGGCGTATCGTTGCAATGGCGTTTCCCACAACTGTGAATACAAGCGGGGTTCTTCGCAAAGGTAACAGGGTTGTGAGTTGGCGATGTGTTTGCTGGCAATCAGCACAAAGCGGCCTTTTGGGGTGATGGTTTGCGCTGGAAATAAAAACGCCAGATAACCGCCACCATCCATATGATGCATGATGATGGCCAAGCGGTTGTTTTGTAGCATCACTAAAGCACCGTGGTTGAGGCGATAACACCAGCGACCAGCGTTGTCGACCAATATGGCGTTAGCTACATGGTTGTTCTCAAGGTATATTTGCCTAAGTACTTGTAAAACTGACAATTGTTTGATGCTTTTTTGTCGGCAAAGCGGCTTGGCAAAGCGATAAGCGTTGTAGATGATGCTGCCGTGCAGGTCGATTGGGTAAGCTTTACTTTGACTGGGGGGTATAGAGCTGCTGATGGCATGCAACCACAAGGGGTCTAAAACATGGTTCTGCTTGAGCAACTTGTAACTTAATACTGCTGATTTGGTCAGTTTGGCTTTGCTCGGTTCGCTCATTACAACGCCATCAGCTTGTTTGGTGATGAGTTTTAAAACGGCTATGTTAGTGGTCAGAGTCGCGGCAATTACACTCGTTTTGGCACTTTCACACCAGCCCAACTCTGTCACTTGCATGGCGGCAAAAATGGTCGCTTTGAGCGTCAAATTGGTTAGGTAGTCGTAATGAGGTTTGTAACTTTGTAGTTGGGCCAGCCATTTCCCCGGGTGTTCACAATAAGATTGGTCGATACGTTGTGCCAGCGAAGCAGCCTGAGAATATACCTTGGTGCTGCCGTCAGCGCGAGCCCACAGCACCAAATGTTGATTGAGCAGTTTGCACAACTGTTCGACATTGAGACTTGGTGCTCTTGTTGGTGTTGACGGTGATAGGCTGTTTTGTGACAAGCGATTCTCTAGTAGGCGTTATATTGTGAATAGGCGTCTTTACCCCAAGCAATAAGTAGGCCATTGATAAATAGCATTGGCGTACATTCGTCTTTGGTGGTGATGCCATCGCCGCGAATTTTGCGAGTGCGGTAAAACATCACTTGGTAAATCGAATCCTCAATCTCTTTGGCTTCGGTTATGTCTGGCGAACCCAAATAGTATATCACATCAGTCCTTTTAGTCTTGTTTTCAACTTTTAAGGTGGCCACATAGCGCAAATTGAACTCTTGCCTGTCTGGCAAATCCATATTGGCCGGATCATCTTTGTAAAACGCAATGATGCTACCTGCAAACAGTATATAACCCACTATACTGGCTGCCATGTAAGTGATGAACTTTTTAGTCACGACTTGCCTTTAACCTGTCACTTGATGCTCAATAATGTTCTTTACAATAACGCAAAAAAACGGCGACAACAGGTGCTCTGCGACCAGTGGGGTCAATTGGCAGTTGAGGGGAAAAGTTACCACGTTAATTGGGTGCCATCAAAATTGATAAACTGACCGCTTTGTTCAGGCGTTAAATGCTCAATGACTTTGGTCATGCCAGTCACTGACGTGTTAGTGTCGATAAGTGCGCTGTCGCCGCCCATGCGGGTTTTTACCCAACCCGGATGCAGTGATACAACGCTAATGTCATATTGCGCTAAGTCGACAGACAGACTTTTGACTACTGAATTGAGCGCGGTTTTTGATGAGCGATAAATGTAACTGCCGCCGCTGCTGTTGTCGTTGATGCTACCCATTTTACTGCTGACAAACGCCACCTTGGCTGGTGCGCCAAATTGGAGGTTTTTACACAGTGCTTCGGTGATGAGCATAGGGGCGATGGTATTGATGGCAAACACATCTTGCCACTGGTCGACTTGTTCGGTCGAGGTCTGTCCAAAACCGTGACCTTTTGGACCGTAAGTACCTGCGTTATTGATTAACAGGTTCAATGTAATGCCGGTCATTGAATGTTTCAGTTTGGCCACAGAAGCAATATCGCTAACATCTACTTTCAATAGGGTCAGGTTTTCATATTGGGTCGTTCGGTCAAGCAAGGTGTGGTGTTCATCGCGGTAGGTGGCGTACACCTGCCAGTTATGTTGGCAATAATATTCAACAAATTTTAAGCCGATACCCCGGTTAGCTCCGGTGATTAGTACTGTTTTCATGATTTTGGCGTTCTCAATGCTGTTTTAATCGAATGTCTTTTAGGTTTAAACCAAGCTGTATGTCTAGCTTAAGTGCGACCAATTGACGACATAATTTAAAGGCTTCAAGGTTCTCTTGCAATTTTTCACGCAGCTTTTTGTTCAACACTGTGCTGGTCAACGCTTCTTTAAGTGACTGATGTTTAAGTAAAATATCAAGGGCTGATTTTGGCCCTATGCCGGGTAGTCCGGGGATGTTGTTACTTGAATCTCCAACCAAAGACCAGTAGTTGATAAGTTGAATCGACTTTACACCAAATTTATCTTCAACGTAATCGTCTGTGAGGTACTTGCGAGAAAAGTAATCGTACACTTTGATATGCTCTGAAAGTAGCTGTAAAAACCCTTTGTCGGTGGACACAATAGTCGCGTGATAGCCTGAGTCTGCTACTTTTTTGGCTAATGCGCCAATTAGGTCATCGGCTTCTTGTTCATCTTGGCGGTGCAGGGTGAATCCGCAGTCGGTGATTGCTTGTTTAATTTGTTCCATGCCGTCGCTAAGAATCGTTGGCATAGGCTGACGGCCCGCTTTATATTCAGGATAAATCTTATGGCGCCAACTTTGACCATCGGCGTCAAAAACCACAATGCCATGGCTGGGGTCGACGGTGACCAACATTTTTTTCAGGGCAACTTCGACTGCCGCAACGGTATTGTGAATGATTTGCTTGCGAGTGGCATCGCTAACTTCGTTGGTCAGCGGCAAAAAGGGTCGTTCTTGGGCGGCATAGATGCGGCGGATGAGATTGAGCGCATCTATTATCAAAACCTGCATATTTGGACCTGCATTTAAAAGGAGAGCTCTGTGAAATTGACTGAGGGTAGTATATCAATTGGCTTGCACATTAGAACCATTGCGGGGAGTTTATTTTTTTCAGGCGGCCTGAATCGGCCGCCATTGAAGTCAGCTCTTGATTTTGTAACAAGGCACATATTCACTGCCGGGTAGTTTCATTCGCTGTTGGGCCACAAAGGCTTTAAGCAGTTTGTCGACAAGCTTCATTAACGCCGGGTCGCCAGACAGTTCGAATGGGCCATTGCGTTGTATTTCTTTAATGCCTTCATCTTTAACATTGCCTGCCACAATACCTGAAAAGGCACGGCGTAGGTTGGCCGCTAATTGTTCTGTGCTTTGGTCTGGGTGCAAGTTAAGCTTGGCCATGTTGTCGTGAGTTGGCGCAAAAGGTAGTTGAAACTCAGGTTCGATTTTCAATGTCCAGTTGTAATAATAGGCATCGCCACTTTCTTTGCGGTATGCCCTGACATCGGCCATTTTACGCTTGAGTGTGCTGGCGACTTTTGCCGGGTCGTCAATGATGATCTCAAACTTATCAAGCGCTTCTTGGCCCAGCGTTTGGCTGATGAACTTTTCGATTTCACGAAAATAATTTTCGCTCTCTTTTGGACCAGTAAGAATGATGGGTAACTGTTGTTTTGCGTTTTCTGGATGAAGCATAATGCCCAGAATGTATAGTAATTCTTCGGAGGTGCCGGCACCGCCCGGAAAGACAATAATACCGTGGCTGGACCGAACAAACGCTTCGAGTCTTTTTTCTATATCTGGCAAAATAACCAGTTCGTTGACTATTGGATTCGGTGGCTCGGCAGCTATGATGCTCGGTTCGGTTAAACCGAGGTAACGACCGTCGTTGATCCTTTGTTTAGCATGGCCCAACGCAGCCCCTTTCATTGGGCCTTTCATTGCGCCCGGGCCACAACCGGTGCAGATGTTCATACCGCGTAGGCCCAGTTCATAACCTACTTCTTTGGTATATTTATATTCAATTTCGTTAATCGAGTGACCACCCCAGCAAACGATAAGGTTGGGGGTTTTATTGGCCTGAATTGAATTGGCATTACGCAAAATATCAAACACCACGTGAGTGATGTGACTTGAGCTTGTCATGTTGATTGTTTGATGATCGTCATATTTGCCGTTGATAAACAGTAAGTCGCGTAACACTGAGAATAAATGTTCGTGAATACCCTTAATGATTTCGCCATCAACAAAGGCCATTTCTGGCGGATTTGTCAGTTCGAGTTTTATGCCGCGCTCACGGCGAATGACTTGAACATCAAAGGATTTAAATTGGTCGTAGATTTCGGCGGCACTGTCGGTATTACTGCCTACGTTGAGTACGGCCAAAGAACAGTTGCGGTACATTTGATAAAGTTGACTGGTGGAAGATTTTTTTAGCCTGTCGACTTCAAGCTGAGATAACATCGATAATGACCCGATTGGGTTTAGCTGAATGGCCATAGAGGCTCCTTAAAAATACGCTATATATTTGAATATAGTGTCTTTTTAGGATTTTGCACGGGGGATTTAATTATCTTGATGGGTTCATCAAAAAGTCTAACAGATCACCAACTCGGTAATACAACAGCAAAACCTACGGACGTAAAATGACTTTATCTCGACCACTGTTTTTGGCTTCATATAAAGCGGCGTCGGCACGGTCAAAGGCTTGTAGTGAGTTATCTTTTTCTTTAAATTCGGTGACCCCAATAGAAATGGTGATGGTGACGTCTTTACCTTTGAATTTAAAAGGAATTTTCTTGATGATTTGGCGAATTTTATTGAGCGGTACTTCCATATCGGCCAGTTGGGTTTCGGGCATCAAAATAACAAATTCTTCGCCGCCGAAACGGGCAATAAAATCGGTGGTACGCAGTGATTTTTTCAGTGCTGTAGCAATGACTTTTAGGGTTTTGTCGCCAGCACTGTGGCCGAAACTGTCGTTTATGCGTTTGAAAAAGTCGATATCAACAACCGCCAAACATAATTGGTAATCATAACGATTCCAACGTTTGAATTCGATGTCCATGCGTTCATCAAAGGCGGCGCGGTTAGGGAGTTTGGTCAGTGCATCTTGTAAGCTTTTGAATTTTTGGTCAGCCAAGTGTTTTTTGTATTGCTCGGCTTCTTTTTCGACATCACCAAGACGGGTTTCCATCACGCCAAGGCTATCGAGTAAGGCTTCTTTTTCGACTCGTTCAAGGCGTTCTTTGTTTTGAATGGCTTCGTTAATTGCCAGAAGTTTAATGGATACTAGTGATTGTAATTCATCTAAAGAGGTCGCCGACACGGCTTTTGCCGATAAATCTTTGATTTGTTTGGAGATAACATCATCCAAATCAGCCATTTCTTCGCTGATTTTACGTGATTTATCCAGTGAGGTGACAACTGCGTTGTGAACCCCAGACAAAGCATCGTTAATCGACAGTAAAAAGTGCTGAGCTGATACCCGCTCTTCAGACATGCTAGAGATAATGAGTTTAATCACATCCAGCGAAGAGTCGACCAGGTGAGAAATACTGCCATTGTTAACAAGTGACTGCCTGATGGTATCAATCTTTTTGGCGTGATCCCCTTCAAACGCTAACTCACTGATAAGGTTAATCAATTGCAACGAGATTTTCTGACTCAACAAATCGTCGTCTGTTGTGTCATCGTTAGTGGTTGTTGTACCTGTACTGCTTTTTGCGGTAAAAGCTTGTTGATACAGTGCCACTAATTGATCGAGAATTGGCAAAAATTCGTGCATTGATGTGGGCGTATCATCAACATTGGCCAACAGCCCACGCAGGTCTCTTCTTAATTGATCTGGCAAACCTTTTTGGCGCTGCAGCTCTTTGCCTGCGGTGGCAATACTCGATTTTGTTGATTTTATATTGGTGGCGTTGCGAGATTCCTGCTGAATCAATAGACCCGATATATCATTGATTAGTGGGGTAATATTGGTGATATCTGGGTTTTTCTTCAGGGCAGTGCGTAGTGCGCCAAGGCGAGTGTCGAGTACTTTATCGACGCCTTTGCAAACCTTAGATAAGCGCGCGACAAACTGCATAAGAGATTGCAACTGGGCTTCGTAAGAACGCTCCAAATGCTTGCGGGCTTTCAGCGATGCTGATAGTTGTTGTTTAGCCTTAGC